>NZ_JAIQDH010000029.1:0-113734 GCF_020037095.1 Myxococcus sp. XM-1-1-1 | reverse complement strand
ATGCGTGGCGATGCGCGCGTGTCCCTCCTCAGGTCGGTGGGCCGCGTGATGCGTGGCGATGCGGGCCTGTCCGTCATTCTGTCGCTGGGCCTCGCGATGCGTGGCGATGCTCGCGAGCCCTTCCTCAGGCTGGTGGGCCTCATGATGCGTGGCGACGCGAGCCTGTCCGTCCTCAGGGTGGGCCTCGCGATGCGTGGTGAACCGGGGTGGCCCCTCCCTTGTCGCGCGTTCATCGTCATCCCGTCGGAGAAGAACCCGATGAACGCGTGGCAGCGGCGGAGCCACACGGTGGACCCCCTCGAACAGGCTCTGGTGCGGCATGAGCGCGTGGTTCAGGAACGCAGCGACGGCGTCGGGGTCCAGCCCTCCTGCATCGCGCCGAGGCGCATCTTGGGGGCCCACCTCGGATTCAGGCCCTCGGCGCTCGTCACGAGGCTGGCCCGTGGCGTCCGCACGCCGCCGTGCGAGCAACCTCCACACGGACGCCTCCGTGCTCTCGGACGTGGCCTGGTAGGAGGGCAGGATGGCGAGCGGGCCGCTCGGGTCGCCGGGGGACGCGGACACGCTGGGACTGTCGCAAGCCGCGGGCCTGGCCGGCAACCCCGCTATAGTCCCCTCCGTGCGTTACGAGCTGCACGACGGTCGAATCCTCACCTGGTCCCTGGAGACGCACGTCGTCACCCACTGCAACCTGCGCTGCGTGCAGTGCTGCCCCATGTCTCCGCACCTGCCCGCGTGGGCGGTGGACCCGGCCACCCTCGGCGCCGACCTCACCCGCCTCGCGCGAGTGCTCAAGCCCAGCGTCTTCAAGCTCACCGGCGGCGAGCCCTTCCTCCACCCCGACCTCGCAGGCGTCCTCGACGCCGCGCGCGCCTCCGGCATCTCCGAGCAGCTCTCCGTCACCACCAACGGCTTGCTCGCCCAGAGCGCACCGGACGCCGTCTACGAGCGACTGGACCGGATGACCCTGTCCGTCTACTCCTCGGCCCCGCTCACGGACGCGTCCCTGGCCCGCATCACCGAGCGCTGCGAGCGTCACCGCGTCCACCTCACCGTGAAGCGCATCGACGCCTTCCAGCAAATCACCCCGGACGCGCCCCTCGCGACCGACGCCGAGGTCCGCGAGGTCCACGCGCGCTGCTGGCTCAAGGTCCGCTGCCACCTGGTCCAGCAGGGCCGCTTCTACTCGTGCACCCGTCCGCCCCACGTGGCCACCGTGCTCGGCCCCGCGTATCCGCAGATGCCCGCGCTCGGCGAGGTGGACGGCGTGCGCCTGGACTCCCCGGACCTGCTGGAGCGCATGCTCGGCCTGCTGGAGCGGGACACGCCCCTGGCCACCTGTCGCTACTGCCTGGGCGCCAGCGGCCCGTGGATGCCCCACGCGCAGCTTCCTCGCGCGAGGCCCACGGGCGCCCCGGCCTGAGGCTACTTGCCGGACTTCGGCAGCGTGCTCTGCATCGTCGTCGGGTAGCGCGCGCCCACGGCGACACCCGGAGGCGCGACGGCGTCGATGTCCTTCAAGTCCTTCTCCGAGAGCTTCACCGCGAGCGCCCCCAGGTTCTCGTCCAGGTACTTGCGGCGCTTGGTGCCTGGGATGGGGACCAGGTCCTGCCCCTGGGCCAGCACCCACGCGAGCGCGAGCTGCGCCGGTGAGCACCCCTTCTGCTTCGCCAGCGCCTCCACCTTCGTCACCAGCTCCAGGTTGCGCGTGAAGTTCTCCCCCTGGAAGCGCGGCGAGTTGCGGCGGTAGTCATCCGCGGCCAGGTCCTCGAAGCGCTTGAGCTGCCCCGTGAGGAAGCCGCGCCCCAGCGGGCTGTACGGCACGAAGCCGATGCCCAGCTCGCGGCACGCCTGCAGCACGCCGTCCTCCGGCTCGCGGCTCCACAGCGAGTACTCGCTCTGCAGCGCGGTGATGGGGTGCACCTTCGACGCGCGCCGCAGCGTGTCCGCGTCCACCTCCGACAGGCCCAGGTGCCGCACCTTGCCCTCGCGCACCAACTGCGCCATCGCGCCCACCGTGTCCTCGATGGGCGTCGTCGCGTCCAGGCGGTGCAGGTAGTACAGGTCGATGACCTCCACGCCCAGCCGGCGCAGGCTGGCCTCGCACGCCTGCTTCACGTACTCGGGCTTGCCGTTGATGCCGCGGGCCTGCGGATTGTTCGGGTCGCGGACGATTCCGAACTTGGTCGCCAGCACCACCTTCGCGCGGTGGGGCTTGAGCACCCGGCCCACCAGCTCCTCGTTGCTGCCGGAGCCGTACATGTCCGCGGTGTCGAAGAAGGTGACGCCCCTGTCCAGCGCGTGCAGCAGCGTGGCCTCCGACTCCGCGTCGTCCCGGCCCGCGTAGAAGTCCGACATCCCCATGCAGCCCAGGCCCAGGGCCGACACCTTCAGGCCCTGCTTGCCGAGTGTCCGTGTCTCCATGTCGACATCCCTCCCGCCAGCGCGGCGTCCCGTGAGTCCAAGGGGGCCTTTACTGCGGCTGGGACGCCGACACGTCAACAGGAACGACACGCTCCCGTGGCAGGTCCACGGTGAAGATGGAGCCTCGGCCCTGCTCGCTCTCCACGCGCACCCGTCCCCCCATGGCCTCCACCAGCGTCCGCGTGATGTAGAGCCCCAGGCCCAGGCCGCCGTAGTGCCGCTCCGACACGGCGCGCTCGAAGCGGCCGAACAGCCGGGGCAGGTGCTCGGGCGCGATGCCGATGCCCTGGTCGCGCACCTTGAGGCGCGCGCGGCTGGGGCCTTGTTCCAGACTCAACACGATGGGCTTGCCCGCGCCGTACTTCACCGCGTTGTCGATGAGGTTGGTGACCACCTGCTCCAGCCGCAGCCGGTCCCAGCGGCCCACGAGCCCCGCCTCGCCGCCCTCCACCTGGAGCGAGGAGCCGGACCTGGCCGCATGGGCCTCGTACCGTGACGCCACCTCGTGGATGAGCGCGCCCAGGTCCACGTCCTCCAGCTCCAGCGCCAGCCTGCCCGCGGCGATGCGCGACACGTCGAGCAAGTCGCCCACCAGCTCCGCCAGCTTCTTCACCTGCCGGGCCCCGGTGTCCACGTAGCCCTTCACCACGGCGTAGGGGATGTTGTCCGGGTGCCGCTCCAGCTCGCGCGAGAGCGCCTGGAGCTTGAGGCTCAGCGGCGTCAGCGGCGTCTTCAGCTCGTGGCTCGCGATGGAGAGGAACTCGTCGCGCAGGCGGATGGCCTCCTGGGCCTCGCGGTACAGCCGCGCGTTCTCCATGGAGAGCGCGGCGCGGTAGGCCAGCTCCAGCCCGAAGGCGAGGTCCGCCTGCGTGTAGCGGCGGTTGGAGAACGAGGTGAAGAAGCTGAACACGCCCATGGTGTGGCCACGCACCACCAGCGGCACGGCGATGAACGAGCGCAGCCCCGTGGCCAGCATCACCCGGGCGTGGTTCTCGTTGTGCGCGCTGCGCTTGATGTGCGCGGGCGTCATCTCCTCCAGGAGGATGGCCTCGCCTCGCAGCAGCGCGGCGGTGGGGGGGTGGCGCGGGTTGCCCTCGGGCATGAGGTTGAAGTGGAGGACCTCCGCGGCGACGGGGGCGTCCTCGGGCCGGGCGTGGGCGACCTCCAGGCGGCGGAAGGTGCCGTCGGGCTGGGCCAGGTCCACGAAGCACCAGTCCGCGAGCGCGGGCACCACCAGCCGCGCCAGGTTGCGCATGGTGCCCTCGTAGTCGAGCGACGAGGCGAGCACGGTGCTGACCTCGGCGAGCACGCGGGTGCGGAACTCGGCCTGGCGCAGCTCGGTGGCCAGGGCCTCGGCGCGCTGGCGGGCGTGCACCAGGTCGGTGACGTCGAAGCCGAAGCCGGCGATGCCGTCCACCTGGCCCTGGGCATCGCGCGTGGGCTGGTAGACGAGGTTGTGGAAGGTCTCCTTCTCCATGCCGTCGGCCTGGAGGAAGCGCAGCGGGACGGCGCCGCTCACGAAGGGCTCCCCCGTGGCGTAGACGCGGTCCAGCACGTCGCGCGCGTCCTCCTCGCCCACCTTCACCACGCCCTCCTGGAAGGGCTTGCCCAGGGTGTCGCGGTTCTTGAGCATCGAGCTGTTGCGGGCGTTGGAGAAGTCGAAGTCGTGCGAGGCGCCGCGCAGGAAGAAGATCTGCGCGGGGGCCTGCATGAAGATGGTGTGCAGGCGTGTCCTGGCGGCCTCGGACGCGGCGCGGGCCTGGTGCTCGCGCTCGAGCAGGCTGGCGCGCTCCTCCAGCGCGCGGCTGAGCGACACGTTGAGCTTGGTGATGAAGATGGCGAGCAGGGCGAAGATGCCCAGGGCGAGCACGTCCGCGGAGCGCATCTGGAGGGTGAGCCGTGGCGGCAGGAAGAAGTGGTCCACGGCGATGAGCGACAGCGTCGTCACCAGGAGGGAGGGGCCCCAGCCGCCCCACCAGCCGGCGACCATGACGGCGCCGTAGAAGAAGAGGAAGGGGCTGTTGGACATCAGCGGCCACAGCTCCCGTTGGAGCAGCAGCGCGAAGCAGAAGAAGAGCAGCGCGACGCCGTAGCGGCCGAGCCAGGAGCGCTGCAGCCAGCTCCAGGCCTTCCTGGGGTCGGGAGACAGCGGGGCCAGGGCGCGCATGGCGCCGGACGGACGCGTGGGTTCCAGATGCGAGACGGGCGTGGGCAAGGCGAGAGGCCTCCTCACGACGGGGTGACACCGTGGGCGCTCGATGGGGAAGCGCTCGCGGTGAGAGGCAGGGCTCGCATGATGGTACGACTGGCGGGGTGTCCGCTCCCCTAGATGATGCAAGTGATTGAATGAACACGCTCGGTGCTCCGCTGAGGTGCCTCCCGTACGAACGTGTTCAATGGACGGCGGCATTCCAGTCGGACGGGGCGCCGTTGACCCGGAGTTGTCTGACGCTGGCGATGAAGACTTTCAGGTGTGTTGTTTGTGTATGGCGCGGCGGCGCATGAGTCAGAGAGGATTCATGGGGGCATCCAGCATGGCGCGCATCCGACGAAGGTCCAGGTCGTCTGTCCTGTCCATGCGCTGGAAGGAGTCCTGGGGCAGGGTATGTACTGCCAGGTGGGTGACGCGCCGCCAATGACCCTAGACCGCGTCGAACGCCGCTCCCGTGACGCCTGCGCGCTCCATCGCCACCTTGATGTCCTCGGAGACGATGAGCACTTCGGACCAACCCCAGGGGCGGAACACCTTGACGCCGCCAACCTTCGTGGGGTCAATCCTCATCCCATGGACGCTTCGGTACATGCCGAGCTTGTCCGGGCGCTCATCCTCCTCCGTCCAGTACGACACCTCTCTGGAGGCCTTGTCGTCGATGCACCTGACCAGGGAGGTCGCCACGAGAATGAGGTACTGCTCGGGGCAACCCTCGATGTCCACGGGTATCAGTTGGACATCGGCGCGGGCCCGCTCCGCGAAGAGGGTGGCGACCCGAACGTGGACGACCGGAGTCATGGCCGCGCCCGCGGTGCTGAACTCCAGCCGCCTCCCGGGCTCGTCGATGGGAATCACCAGGCGGCCAGGGACGTGGGCAGGCCGTCCTGACGTGAACTCCTTCCAGTTCTCCAACGCGTTGCCCTGCTCGTCGAGCGGCTCGTCCAAGGACCATTGCCCGCCCAGCATCTGTGGCCTGAGTCGGAAGTACCGCGACGGATTCACCATGGTGGTCTACTCGAGGGCCCTACTTGCTTCGCGTCAAGAGCCTGTGGAGCTCCGAGCCCGGGGTCTGAACTTCCTTGGCAAGGCGGCGCAGCTCGACCGTGAGGGCTTGTCGGCAAGCAACCACCGTGCGGCAGGTTCCCATCGCTCCTGAAAGGCGCACGAAAATCGTATCATGGTACTCCTGTGGATGCGGCCCTTTGTGCCCCCTGACCTCGACGATGTTCTCAGGGTCCTTCAGCTCCATCCCGGCCTTCTTGAAGAGCTTCCGGAATGCGGGTGTCCAGGGGCCACCTCTCGCCTTCGAGATGTCGTTCTTGTTCGTGGCGATGTGGTGGCGCTCTCCGACGTCGCTGCCCATGCCACGCCCCGCCATGGCGAGGGCATTGGGTGCGAGGGCGATGGTGAAGCCCTCCGCCGAGACTGCGACGCTCCGCACGCCGCCCACCGCGGCGAACGAAATGCCCGCCTGAGACTCCACGGCAAGCGCGGCCTGGGCTGAGCCCGGCAGCCCTCCGGCCTTCGCCGCCAACCCCGCGGTATTGCCGACAGCGGCGGTGGCCAGCATCACGAAGACGCGTGCCGCGTTCTCCCCGAGCACCTCCCCATATGCTTCACTCGCCGCGCTGAGCTGCGCGTAGGTCGTGGCCCGCTCCACCTCACGCACCAAGGTCAACCACCCGTCCAGCAGGCACCACACGGTGTCCACGCCCAAGTAGGCAATGGCCAGGGCTGTCAGCGTCGCGGCGGCTCCCTTTGAGAAGGGCTCGGGTAGTGCCCAGAGCATGAGGTACATCGTCGCGCCGGCCGTGACGGTGGACATGACCGCGACGGGGTCCACCATGTCCTCCAGTGCTTCGGTGGTCTCATCCCAGACCGAGTCCATCGCGATGGCAAAAGCCCAGGTGAACTTGCCATCACTGGCCAGCAGAGGGCCCTCATCCAGCAAGCGCAAGCAGTCGCCGGGCCTGCTCTTTCGCTCGCACCACTGGCCATAGGCGTGCGTCAACTCCTCGTCCGCGTATGACTCCAACAGATGGGGGCTGTCCTCCTCTCCACGCTGGAGCGTCAATCGAGGGGGACCGCTCTCATAACCATAGACCCCGCTGCGAGACGGAACGCCGAAGAGGGCTCGGGCCTGCTGCATGGGGTTTCGCGAGGGGCGCACGTCCCGCGCCAGCTCCGTGATGGCTTCTTCGTACTCGTCGTCGTCGAGCTCGGCTTCCTCCACCGCCGCGCCTGGCTCCTCGCGCGGAGTGATGACGAAGGAGTCACGTCCTGCCTCCAGCCGCACGACTCGCGTTGTCGAGCAGCCCGTGATGGCGGTCAGCGCGAGCAACAGCGCCGCCCATCGAAGAGACGTGAGGTGTTCCCTCGGCATGGAACTCCGCCACGACGATGGACTGGAGCGCCGAACAGGCTGAGGCACGGATGGGTCATCGCACTCCACCTCGCCGTCCCAGGCTTGCTGCGTGGAAGGATGGCTCGTGGTGGCGCAACCCAGCCAGGGCACAACCCACCTCAGCCAATGGGTTCGATGGAGGGGCATGGGCCACAACATCTAACAGCTCAGCCTGTCATGCGGGTGCGGCAGGTAGCTCCGCCCGGGGTGTCTGTTTTGACTGTCGTGCCGTGACGACTACGGAAGCCGCGAGCGGAAGGGCAGGGGCTTGGTGCCCGAGGACAGGGACTCGGCGCTCACTGCACGCACTTCAATCCGCGGGGCCTCGCGCCAGCCGAGGTTGCGCAGGGCGGCGGAGAGGCGCTCGCGCAGCGCGGGTACGTCCTGCGCTCGCGCGTCGGCCAGCTCCAGCTCGAAGCGCGTGCCCTCCACCTGCGTCAGTCGGAAGGCGCGCAGCGCGTGGTGCTTGAACACCCACGCCAGCGCCCACGCGTCCACCCGCCGACCCGTGGGTGTCGTGAAGTGACAGGCACCTCGTCCTCCGAAGCCCTCCAGCGTCCAGCCGTGGAAGCCGCAGGCACACGCATCCCGTTGCACGAAGCCCGAATCCCCGGGGCGATAGCGCAGCAGCGGCAACACGCTGGGCCGCAGCCGCGTCACCACGACCTCGTCCTTCCCCGGCTCCAGCCACACATCCGGCGCGAGGACGTGGAAGCGCCCCACGCCCCGCAGGCACTCCCACGCCAGCGGACCTGTCTCCGTGGAGGCGTAGTAGTTGAGCACCGGTGCCGGCACCCCGCGCGCCAGCGCCTCGCGCGTGTCCTCGGGCAGGTGCTGCGCCGATGTGAGCACCAGCGCGGGCGTGGGCACCTCGCGCTGCTCCGCCAACCAACGCAATCCCTCCGGGTCCGAGAAGAGGACCGTCGGCCGCACCCGACACAGCCGCGCTCTCGCATCCTCCCGCAGCACCGAGATTCGATGCAGCGCCCCCTCCTCGAGGAGGCGCAGCCGCACCGAGTACTCCAGCCCTCCAGGCAGCGCGTCGAGCAACACCACGCGCGGACGCGGCGGCAACACCGCGCCCGCTCGCTCCAGCCAGAAGCGCAGCACCGCCCACATGTGCAGGCAGTCCCGCCTGTCCCGCACTACCTTCACGGGCTCGCCCGTGGAGCCGGAGCTGCGCACCACCACGCCCTCGTCCGCTGGCTCCAGCGGTCGCGGCACCTCGTCCCAGTGCCTGGCGAGCACCTCGCGCTCCAGCAGGGGGAAGTGCTCCAGGTCCGCGAGCGTCTGCAAATCCCCCGGATGCAACCCGGCCTCCCGCAGTCGCCGCGTGTAGTACGGCGAGGCGAGCAGCGTGTCCCGCAGCGCACCCAGGCGCGACTCCAATGCCGCGCGCGCCTCGGCTTCATCCTCGAGCGACGCGAAGTGCGACAGCTCGCGGGCGATTGCCTTCGCCCAGGGCACATGGGGCCGCTGAGAGGCGGTGTCCCGACGGATGTTCGCGCGAGGCGCCACGCGCGCGTCCGACGGGAGACCCAACGTCACTCGCGCCACCCTCGCGCGTCCGTCGCCCGCTGGGCCGCCTCCTGGAGTTCCTTCGCGCGCCGGTCCGCTTCCTTCTTCCTCGCCTGCTCCGCCCGCTCCATCTCCCGGAGCGCGGTGCGGTAGTCGAGCTGGTTGCGCCGCGCGGCGGACTCCTTCGGCGACTCGTCCTTCACCTGCCCGTCCACCGCGTGCACCCACTTGCGCAGGAACTCCTCCTGGCGGAACGCGTTCGAGCGAATCATCTCCGCCGTCAGCGGCTCCACCTCCAGGAAGAACCCGCGCAGGAGCCTCGGCGTGTCGACATTCTTGCGCAGCGACGCCACCGTGTCCGCCCGCAGCGAGGACGACGTCAGCGCGTACGCGAGCATCACCACCTGCTCCCGGAAGAGCGCCCCCTGCTTCGAGCGCCGCTCCAGGTCCTCCCAGTCCGCGCGCGACGGCGGCCTCAGGCCCGCGAGCCGGAACGTGTCGCAGACGATGGCCATCGCCAAGTCGTGCGGATACGGCGACACGATGGGCGCCGCGGTGAGCTGCTTCTGGATGTCCTTGACGTCGAAGACCATCACTTCTCCAGCAGGGCCTGGGACAGGGCCGCGGCGGCCTGGCCGAAGTCCGACAGCCATTTCACCACCACCAGGCGGAAGTTGCGCTCCTTCAACACCGGCCCGAGCACCTGCCGCGCGCGCAGGTCCTCCCCCAACGCGAGGAACGCCACGAGCAGCCGCGAGCGCCTCGTCGCGCGCACCAGCGCCTCCATCGCTCCCTTCGCCGTCACGTTCGCCAGGAAGTCGCTGTCGGAGATGATGACCCGCAGCGCGTCCGGGTCCTCCTCGGACAGCGCGTCCAGGATGTCGAAGGGGTACTGCGTCCCCCCGCCGATGTAGCCCAGGAGGAAGTCACGCGCCCGCTCCTCGTCGTACATCCACGGCGAGACCACGGGCGCGTGATGCGAGTAGATGATGCCGCGCACCTTCGCCTTCTTGCGCAGCGCGGAGGCGGACAGCACCTGCGCGGCCAGCGTCATCGAGTTGAGCTGCTGCGCGGGGGCGGGCATGGAGCCGCTGGTGTCCAGGTAGAGCTCCACCGAGGGCACGCCGAGCTCGGACGGAGGCGGCACGTCGGCCTCCAGCTCGCGGCGCAGCGGCGACACCGCGGCCAGGTGTCCCTGCGTGAGGACCGTCAACGTCCAGTCGATGGCGGACGGGTCGTCGCCATGCTCCCAGGCCTGGGGCGTGGTGCGCAGATACGGCTCCGGGCGGGACGGCGCGGACGGCAGCTTCACCAGGTGCTGGTCGACGAGCCTCCGGTAGTGCCGCGCGACGAGTGCCTGGCGCAGCTTCCCATCCCCCACGCCCGGCAGGTGATGGGTGATGCGGCGGATCTGGTCCAGCAGGTCCGGCTCCGTCGTGTCGGGCACCGCGTCGAGCCACCCGCGCTCCCGCGCCTCGTCGAGCACGTCCTCCCAGCGGCCTCCGCTCTGGAGCGCGGCGTCCCAGTCGTCCACGTCCGGCTGTGACACGTCATCGCCGAGCGGCAGGACGTAGGACAGCTCGTCGGGCTTGCCGAGGTAGCGGATGAAGGCGGCGCAGAAGTACAGGAACTGCAGCCGCGGGTTCGGCAGCGCGTAGAACGTCTGCGCGAACATCCGCGCCTCCGCGCGCAGGCCGGGGAACTGCTCCTCCATCGGCGCCATCGCCGCGGGGGGCACCAGGTCCCCGGGCGCGCGGCCCCACAGCTCCTCGTAGATGGCGAGGTAGAAGAAGAACAGCGGAGACGTCGGCGTGTCGCCGCGCGTGCGCTGGAAGCCCCGGTACACGCGGCACAGGTCCTCCGCGTGGGTGCGGCCCACCACCTCGTTCACCTGCAAATCGTAGAAGAGGTTGGTGAGCGACTGCTTCAGTCCGGGGACCAGCCGCTGCTCCACGACGCGCAGCTCCGCGTCCCAGCCGAGCGTGTGGGGGAACCTCGCGTGGTGGCCGATTTCATGCGCGAGCACCGCCAACAGACTGTCCGCCGCGCCCATGGATTGGAGCAGCTGGAAGTGGACGAAGACCTGTCGCCTGGCGAGGTCGATGTACGCGAGCGGCTCGTTCGCATGGTCCGCGTCCGGATGGAAGGGGACGTGGGGCTCCGGCGGGCTCAGCCGCACCTGCACGTCCCACAGCGCCAGCGCCTGACGCCAGCACTGCTCGATGTGCTCGGGCGTGAAGCGCGACGGGCTCATGCGGGCACGAGCACCAGCACGTGCTGCGACGTGTCCAGCGTGCCGGCGGCGCGCCAGTCGTTGGTGAGGGTGGCGTACCACGCGTCCACGCGCGGGTCGTTCCACGACACGGCGCCCAGGTGGGGCGTGTGCTGGTGCGTCACCTCGGGCGTCTCGCGGCAGCCCATGGCGCCGAGCGGAATCGGCGTGTCCGCGAGCAGCAGGCCCTGCGTCGCGGCCTCGCGTCCGGCCACCGCGTGACGGTGCCGGTCGTGCACGCACAGCACGGTGGGCGCGAGGAAGTGCATCGCGCCGGGGAGGAAGCGGCTGTCCTCGCGGGACAGGTCGACGAGGAAGGGCTGGGCCTTGTCGCCCAGCTTCGAGGCGGGAGGCTCCATCGCGAGCGCGGCCGTCTCGCGCAGGCGCTCCTCGATGCCCGCGAGCGAGCCGAGCCGCTGGCTCACGCGGTAGAAGATGCGCTGCACCCACGGCGGCGTGGACTCCAGGTTCTCGCCCACGTTCCAGAGCTGCGCGAGCACGCCGGCGCGCTCGGGGGCGGGGACGCCGGTGAGCAGGCGGGGCACCAGGTCGGACCACGCGAGGGTGAAGAAGTTCTGGCGTCCCGCGGTGGCGGGGTAGAGATAGCCCAGGCCGATGGCCTCGGCGCCCAGGCGCAGGTAGGCGCGCAGGAACTCCTCGGCTTCTTCTGGCGCGGCGTCGGACTGGGTGAGGGCGTCACCGAGCTTTCTGGCGGGGCCTTGAATCAGCTCACGCCACAGGTCCGCGTCCCAGCGGACGTAGCGGGCGCGGGCGCTGGACTCGAGCTCGTCGGCGTAGCTGCTCACGGCCGACCTCCGCCGCCCGGGTTCTCCTTGAGCCACGTCGCGTAGTTCCGGTAGCGGCTGTACATGGACTTCAAGTGGATGAGGTCCTCGTAGATGGGGCCGGAGAGCTCCTGCTTGGTGAGCAGCTCGTTCATCAGCGCGGTGACGGCGGTGAGGCGCTTCTCGGTGGTGCGCAGGTCGATGCCGGACAGGCCCTTGTCCAGCTCCTCGCGCAGCACGCCCACCTTGCGGCGGATGGGCTCGTGTTTCTCGTGGTGCCCCATGGCCATGTCGAACATGTGGCGAATCCACGCGACGCGGTCCTGGAGGAGGAGCTTGTGGCCCTTCGCCTCGAAGAAGGCGCTGCGGGTGTTGGGGACCAGCTTCTCGTGCAGCACCCACGGGGCGATTTGACGGAAGTCCTCCAGCTCCACGACGGAGTGTCCGCGGAAGAAGGCGAGCGCCTTCGCGTAGTGGAGGATGGTCTGGTAGGCGCGCACGCTGACGCCGTTCTCGGTCTGCGTGCAGAGGTGCACCTTCTTGTCGAGCGGGCACTGCTCGTTGCACACGGCGGACACGGTCTGCCCGGCGAGCTTGAGGGTGTCCTTGTGCTTGAACTCGAAGCGGGGGGACGCCATGCGGCAGAAGTCGAGCTGGCCGAGGAAGAAGGCCACGCGCTCGAGGACGTCGCGGGGGACCTCGACCTCGAGGATGGAGGTGTAGGCGCGCTCCAGCTCGCCGGGGGTGAAGACGATGTCCTTGGGGAGCAGCTCCTCGGGGGACTTGTCGGCTTCGATGCGCTGGAGGAGGGTGTCGATGAAGTTCGAGTTGAAGGGGACGGCGCGCACGACGACGTCGAGGCGGTCCTTGAGGGCCTCGATGACCTGGAAGGTGCCGCCGCCCTGGTCGTCATTGGCGGTGAGGAACCAGGACGAGCGGCCCGCGTAGACGTACTGGTCCATCATCTCCGCGTAGCCCTCGGCCATGAGGGAGAGCAGGGCGGACTGCGTCTTGGTGGGGATGCGGTTGTACTCGTCGATGATCTTGACGCGTTGGGTGATCCACTTGCGCCAGCTCACCTTGACGGCGGAGAGGTCCTCCGCCTTGAGCATGTCGGAGGGGAGGGGAGCGCCGAGCAGGTCGGCGATGGAGAGCTGGGGGTGGCCGCGTTGGATGGAGCGGTGGATGTCCTCGCGGGACATGCCGGACAGCAGCGCCATGAGGACGGCGGAGGTGGTCTTCCCGCGGCCGGGTCCGCCGATGAGGAGGGCTCGGCGGCAGGTGAAGAGGGTGAGCAGGGGGATGAGGACGAAGGAGCTGTAGCTCATGTCCTCGGGGAGGTGGAGCTCGTCCCCGGCGCTGCTCTTGAGGGCGGCGGAGCCGCCGAACTCGATGTCGTAGTAGGGGCAGATGACGGCGTTGTTGGTGATCCACCAGTACGCCTGCCGCATCTTGTCGTGGAGGCTGCCGCCGTCACGCTCGGAGAGGTGGACGTTGAGCCCCTTGTCCACCGACGCGCGCCCGGAGAGCAGGCGCGACACCCAATCCTGGTTCGCCATGCGGCGGGGAGCCTAGCATCGACGAGGCGATTGGCTCACAGCGTGACGAGGCCCATGCGCGCGGCGCGGACGACGGCCTCGGTGCGTCGCTGGACACCCAGCTTGGCGAGCACCGCGTTCACGTGGAACTTGGCTGTGTGCTCGCTGATGCCGAGTCGGTCCGCGATGGCCTTGTTCGACAGGCCCTCCGCCAGCAACGCGAGCACCTCGCGCTCTCTTGGCGTGAGGGCATCCGGTCCTTGAGCGCTCGTGCTCACGGAGGCCGTGGTCTTCGCGCTGGCCCGCAGCTCCGAGAGCCCTGGGTCGAACACCGCGAGCCCTCGAGCCACCGCATACAGCGCTGCCGTGAGCGGGCCTGGGCTCACGTCGCGAAACAACAACCCTTTGGCTCCCGCGCCGAGTGCCAGCTCGCCCGCTGCGTCGTCCGCGACCAGCGCGAGCACCGGTGCGCCCAGGTCTGGCGCGTCCACTCTCGCCTCTGTATCGGCGAGGCGCAGACCGGTGTCCCAGAGGACCACGTCAGGCGCTTCGCCGCGTGTGGTCTCCAGCTCCACCTGCGTGCCCGAGGCCAACAGTTGCAGCTCGCTTCCCTGGTCCCCGAGCACTCGTGAGAGCGCACCCCTAGCGAGCGGGTCCTCCGCGACCAACGCGAGACGCAAGGGTGAGAGGGATGCATCCAACACGGAGCCTCTTCCATAACGAGGTGCCCCACGCGCCGCTCGCGCCGGAACCGTGAGTGCTCACGGCTGAACGCGAAGGCAGTGGATTCACAAAGCTGGAAGAGGTCGCGAGCGAAGCCCGTCCCGACCATGAAGAAGTTTGAAGAGACTCGGGCTACTTGTGCTTGGGCCGAGGAGGAGGTGCCCCCGTCCAGAGTGGCACCAGCTTCTCGCGGACCTCCGAGAGGAACGTGGACAGGCCCGTGCCGCGTCCTCGCTCCTCGAGTTGCTGAATCGTCGCCTGCATCATGCTGAGGTGTTCGCGATCGACGACTCCATGGGTCAGCAGCTTGAGCACACGCTTGGCGTCGCGCTTCGCGCCATCCTGCTGCGCGGTCAACTCCTCCGCACGGAGGCATGGGTCGAAGCCAAGCTCTTGGCGCAGTTCCTGATGACGAGCTTTCTCGTCATCGGTTTCGGGAGTGAAGCCCGCGAGAACCCAGCACTCCCGCTTGGTGTGCGCGATGCCGATGAGGATGGGACCCAGACTGCTGACTTCCGCGCGGGCCTGCTCCAGCCCCTTACGCCGCTGTGCCTCGTCGTTGTCGCTGTCTCGTACCAGTACGACCGCGTGGATGGGGGCGTCCCCGTATCCCCGCAGCAACGCGAGTGCCCTGCGGGCAACGAAGGCATCGTGAGCGCCGGGTTCACCGTTGAAGTGGCCGTTGATGCGGATGTTGGCGGCCTTCGCTCGCGTGTGGACCTCCTTCCAGGGGAGGTAGCTCTCTCCACGCGTCTGCCCTCGCCACTCGCGAAGTTCCGCGAGTACTTCCGGCTCCATCCAATCGATGGACTCCCGCAGCATCCGGTCCACGAGAGTGGGCACCGTTCGATGGTCCCCCGGCCCCTCGCAGATGAGCACGATGGACGTCGGGCTGCTGCTCATCCTTCCTTCTTCTCCTGCACGTCCGCCACCCATCCCTCCCCCACGGTGCTCCAGAACTCTCCTGGGCGCATGACTTCCTTCCAGCGCTCGAACTCCGGATGCTGAGTCAGCTCTGCGAATCGGATGCCACCATCAGGCAGGACCGTGGAGAGGCGGACTTCTTTGGGGTCGAGGTGGTCGACCAGGTAGGGTGAATGGCTGGTCGCGATGATTTGCAGCTCCGGGTCTTGCTCCTGCAATTTGCGGAGCTGCGCCACGAGGTCCTTCTGGGCCTTGGGGTGAAGCCCTCGGTCGAGGTCGTCCAGGAGGATGAGCTTGGGGCGTGGGTTGCTGAAGAGGACGGTCAGTAGCCCGAGGACGAGCAGCGTGCCTTCACTTGCGCCTTGACTGGAGATGTTCGCGGCTCCGTTCAGATCAAAAAGGAGTCGATGCCCAGAGTAGGTGCGATGAATGGTTCTCGCGATGGCATCTTCGTCGATGCGGAGCGTCTCGACCTCTTGTCTCTTCACTTCCGCCAGAGAGAGTCGTACGCGCTTCACCTGCGGAATGACGTTGCGGAGTGCTTCGAGAAGTTCGGTGAATGTGTCAGGGCGATTCAGGGCCATTTGTGCGAGGACTGAAGCAAGCCCCGTCCCATCCGACTCGACTCGTGGCTCAAGGGACTCCGTGTATGACGCTTCTGCGAGCTTGCGCCCCTCAAGCCGCAAGAGCGCCCGTGCATTCCAATCGTCGAGAACTGGGGGCAGTCCAAGCAAATCGAGCGGTGCACTGCTCTGAATGGGACTGGTAGGCGGAGGGACATCGAATCGCATCCCGCCCCACCTGCCTCTGACTTCGGGCCTGAAGCCCCGAGAGCCGTTCTGCGCCGGTTCTGTCGGCATGAGATAAAGCTCGACGTGCCCAGGTTCGCCTCGCCAATGTCCGGATGCTTGGATGGATGTTGGTTCTGCCTCTGAACCCCGTTTGCGCAATCCGGGAGGCCCGCCATGGGTCTTCATAAGGTCGCCACGACGAGTTGATGGATGAGCGCATCCCATCAATACATCCAGGGACTGAAGTACGCTGGTCTTGCCAGAGGCGTTCGGACCCACGATGACGGTGAGGCGCTCCATGGCGAGCTTTGCCGACTCGATGCCTTTGAAGTTCTGAAGGGTCAGCTCGTGAATCATGGGTGCTCGCTCGGGCGCTTCACGTCGGGTGCCGGGAACTCTTCCAGCCCAGCAGAACGCAAATGGCGCGTTCGGTGTTCGGTTCTACTCCACCTCCACGTGTCGTCCCAGGAATGACGCGCCTGATACTGTCCACCAGGAGGAGCCCGCGGCCATGTCGAAGCGTCTCTATCCCCGCATCCTGCTGGCCGCCGCCCTGCTTGCCACGAGCGCCCACGCCGCCAGCCCGTTCCTCAAGCCCGGTGACGAAGTCGTCGACCACGTCCGTACGCGCTTCTACGACGCGAAGCGCGGCGAGGCCTGGGCCACGAAGCATCAGGGCTACGGCGCCTCCGCCACCAGCGCGGAGGACTTCGCCCGGCGCACCCAGGCCGCCCTCTCCGAACTCAACGCCTCGCACACCGCCTTCTACCCGCGAGGTACCACCGGTCACGCCGACCTCTCCGCCATCTTCCAGCGCCACCTCAAGCTCCCCAAGGTCGAGGTCCCCAGCATCGGCGCCGACATCCAGGAGACCCCACAAGGCTTCTTCGCCCGCCACGTCTTCGCCCACGGCCCCGCCGCCAAGGCCGGCCTGCTGCGCGGAGACCGCCTCCTCTCCGTCGAAGGCAAACCCTTCACCTCCGTCGCCTCACTCACCCAACGCGTCAACAAGCCCACGCGCTTCACCAGCGAGCGCACCCAGGGCGCCGAGCCCACCGTCCTCACCATCACCCCGCGTCTCGTGAACCCCAAGGCCGAGTGGCTCGACGCCCAGCACGCCAGCACCCGCGTCGTCGACCACCAGGGCCGCCGCGTCGCCTACCAACAGCTCTACTCGTGCGCCGGCCCCGAGCATCAACAGAAGCTCCAGGACGCCCTCTCCGACGACTTCGCCCAGGCGGACGCCCTCGTCATCGACTTCCGCGACGGCTGGGGCGGCTGCAATCCCACCTTCCTCAACCTCTTCAACCGCGCCGTCCCTCGCTTCGTCGGCATCGGCCGCGACGGCCGCCGCAACCCGTGGTCCGCCACCTGGCGCAAGCCCGTCGTCCTCCTCGTCAACGGCAACTCCCGCAGCGGGAAGGAAGTCGTCGCCTTCACCATGAAGCGACTCGGGCTCGCCACCCTCGTGGGCCAGCACACCGCGGGCGCCGTGCTCGCCGGCACCCCACTGCGCCTGTCCACCGGTGACCTGCTCTACCTCGCTGTCGAGGCCGTCGAAGTCGAGGGCGTCCTGCTCGAGGGCGTCGGCGTCCCCGTGGACGTCGAGGTCCCCGACACTCTGCCCTACGCCTCCGGCAAGGACCCGCAGCTCGACAAGGCCCTCGACGTCGCCGCCACGGCAGCGCCGTCACCCTGATGCAACAGTCTCAGTGTCTCCACGTGCCATACAGGTACGCGAGCCCCGCGGCCAATGCCAGCAACATGCCCAACAGGCTCCACGTCACGATGGAGCACCCCGGTGACGCCTGGGAGATGACCGGCAGCTTCTGCGTCTTCAGCTCGTCCACCAGCTGCGACAGCTGCCCCGTGTCATAGGCCACCGGCTCGCCCGTGCTCAGCTTGCGCCCGAGCTCCACCAGCTCCCGCTCCGAGAAGAACCGCTCCGACAACCACAGGCTGCGCGCCTGGAGCATCCGGTCCGTGCCGCCGCGCGCCGGGTCCAGACCGCACCCGTCGCAGACGTCGAACGCGCCCTCCTTCGTTTCGCCGCAACCCACACAGACGGCCAGACCCATGCGCCCATCCTAACGCGCGCGCGCCACCTCTTGGGTCAGCTCAATGTGACACCGTGCCCCATCGCCCCTTCATCCAGGTGCAACCGCGAGCCCTCGTACCGAATCCCGCTCCGGAACGGATGCCGCGCGATGAACAACGGCGTGTCCAGATCCGCGTACGTGAAGCCCCCCAGCCCCGCCGCCAGGTGCGCCGACGCGCTCATCGCCAGCACGCTCTCCACCATCCCTCCCACCATCAACTCCAACCCCGCCGCCCGCGCCAGGCTCCACATCGTCAGCGCCTCCACCACCCCGCACTTCATCGTCTTGATGTTGATGCCGTGCGCCGCCCCCTCGCGGATGAGCCGCAGCACGTCCTTCGCCGAGCGCGCCGACTCGTCCGCGCACACCCGCACCTTCGAGCGCCTCGCCACCTCCGCCATCCCCGCCACGTCGGACGCCGGCACCGGCTGCTCCAGCAACGCCAGCGGCACCCCCGCCCGCTCCAACTCCTTCACGAACGCGAGCGCCTCCGCCACGTCGTAACCCCCGTTCGCATCCGCGAACAGCCGCGCCCGCGGCGCCACCTCGTGGATGGCCACCATCCGCGCCGCGTCCTGGTCCGGAGAGAGCGCGCCGACCTTCACCTTCAACGTGGTGATGCCGCGCTTCAGGATGGACCGCGCCGACTCGGCCGCGTGCGTGACGTCCCCCACCGTCACCGTCATGTCGATGTCCAGCACCGTGCCCGCCCCACCCAGCATCACGTACAGCGGCACGCGGTGATGCCGCGCCAGCGCGTCCAGCACCGCCATCTCCACGCCTGCCCGCCCCGCCGGCGCCAGCGCCAGTCCATCCCCGAGCCACTCGGACAACGGCCGCCACGCGCGCACGTCCCGACCCATGAGTCCCGCACGCACCCCCTCCAGCGCCGCGAGCGTGCTCGCCTGCGTCTCCCCACTCACCGCGGGGAATGGCGCCGCCTCGCCCAGGCCCACCGTGCCGTCCGCGAGCGTCAGCTTCACCAACACGTTCTCGGCCGCGTGCTGCGCGCCCGTCGCGATGCCGAACGGCTCCGTCAACGGCAGGTCCAACGGCTCGAACTGGACGGCGGTGATGAGGGTGGGCGTCATGTCCGGAAAGGCATCCTGGTCCGCTCCCTGGATAGAAGGGGACACGCGAGAGGTCGGCTCATCGTATTCAACCCGGTGCTCCGAGGTGTCAGGGAGGCGGATGTGGGTCTCACATCCTCGGCTTGTGCCTGCGAGCCTTTCATGGCGACATGCGGGGACTCCGGACGTTTCCAGGAATTGCGGCCCTGCTGAAGGGTTCCGGAGATTTGGCCTCCGGGTGGCGCGGATGCCCGGAGTGAGCGGGGCATGTCGGCGAAGGACACGAGACAGACAGTCCCGGCCCTGGGCGCGGACACGCTCTTGGAGGCGCTGGAAGAGGCGGAGCGCCATGACTCGGAAGGGTGCATGGTGCTGAGCGCCGTGCGCGACGCGTCCGGCGCCATCGTCGACTTCGAGTGGCTGTGGGCCAACCCCGCCGCCTCACGCGCGCTCGGGCACGGCACCGATTCGCTGCGCGGCAAGCGATTGGGCGACGTCTCGCCGGTGGCGGGCCTCGGCGGTCGGCTCGCCATCCTCAAGCAGGTGGTGGAGTCAGGGCGCCCCGCCGCGGACAGCTTCCCGGAAGGTGATGCGTGGCTGCTCGGCACCGCGGTGCCGCTGCGCGACGGTGTGCTGTTGCGCCTGCGCGACGTCACCAGCGCGCTGCGGATGGAGGAGGGCCTTCGCGACACGCTGGATTGGGTGCGCGACGTGCTGGAGAGCACCCCCGAGGCGTTCTTCACCGTGGACGCCGAGTGGCGCATCACCTACGTGAACCGCCAGGCCGCTGAAATCACCGGGCGCACGCAGGAGCAGGTCTTCCGCAAGATTCTGTGGCAGGCGTGCCCGGAGCTGGTGGGCACGCTGTTCGAGCGCGAGCTGCGGCGCGTGGCCGCCGAGGGCTCGTCCACCATCTTCGAGGTGCGCACCTCGCCGGAGCGCTGGCACGAGGTGCACGCGTGGTGCTCGGGGCAGAACGTCTCCGTCTTCTCGCGAGACATCACCGGCAAGAAGCGCGCGGAGGCGGAGCGGGACGCGCTCCTGACGCGTGAGCACTCGGGGCGCCTGGAGGCCGAGGCCCTGGTGCGCGAGCGCACGCAGGAGCTGGTGGCCGCGCGCGAGCGACTGGTGCAGTCGGAGAAGCTGGCCATGGCGGGCCAGCTCGCCGAGGGCGTGGGGCACGAAATCAACAACCCGCTCTCCTACGTCAGCGGCAACCTCCAGTTCGCGCTGGAGCAGATGGAGACGGTGCTGCAGGGCCAGGTGCAGGGCGGTCCGCTGGCCGAGGCGCTGGATGCGCTGCGCGAGGCCCGCGAGGGCGCCGAGCGCATCCGCGTCATCGTGCGTGATTTGCAGACGTTCGCCCGCGCGGACGAGCCGCACCTGTCCCCGGTGGACGTGCACGCGGCGCTGGAGTTCGGGCTGGCCATGGCGATGCCGCACCTGCGCTACCGGGCGGAGGTGGTGCGGAGGTACTCGCAGGTGCCCACGGTGATGGCGCACGAGGCGCGGCTGGGGCAGGTGTTCCTGCACCTGCTGGTCAACGCCGCGCACGCGATTCCCGAGGGCGACTTCACCCGGCACCGCGTCACGCTGTCCACGTGGCTGGAGGGCCCGTGGGTGGTGGTGGAGGTGGCGGACACGGGCCACGGCATGACGCCCGAGGTCGCCGAGCGCGTCTTCGAGCCGTTCTTCACCACGCGCGCGGTGGGCGAGGGCAGCGGGCTGGGCTTGTCCACCAGCCTGGGCATGGTGCGCAGCATGCGCGGCGAGCTGAGCGTGGACACCACGCCCGGCGCGGGGAGCATGTTCCGCGTGCGCCTGCCGGTGACGGCGGTGGTGGCGGACGCGGTGGCCCAGGGCGCGCCCAGGGACGTGCCGGAGCGCAAGCGGGTGCTGGTGGTGGACGACGAGCCTCAGCTCGCGTCGCTCCTGCGGCGGCTGTTGGGGCGGCACCACGAGGTGGTGGTGACGCACAGCGGCCGCGAGGCGCTGGCGCTGCTCGAGCGCGACGCGGACTTCGACCGCGTCTTCTGTGACTTGATGATGGCGGACCTGACGGGGATGGACCTGCACGCGGAGCTGACGGCGCGGGGGCCGGAGCTGCTGTCGCGCTTCGTCTTCATGACGGGCGGCGCCTTCACCGAGCGGGCGCGGGCGTTCCTCCAGTCGGTGCCGCTGCCGCGAATCGAGAAGCCGTTCGACCCGGGGACGCTCAGGGCGCTGGTGGAGGGCGCGCCCCCGCGCGACAGGGCCCTGGAGCCGCTGCCGCGCGTGGCGCGAAGAGGGTGACTACAGCTTCACTTCGTCGCGCTCGGGCCGGGTGATGTAGCCCGAGCCCGCGGCGACCAGCTTCTCCATCAGCTTGTCCATGCCGTTGGAGCGCGCGAAGGCCATCTCGTTCTTGGTGACGCCGACGAGCGTGAGCAGCTGCACCTTGCCGCTCTCCAGGGCGAAGTGGTCGGGGCGCGACGGGTCCCGGACGAAGACGAAGCCGCTGAGCTTGGAGTCTCCGCCGTCCAGCGTGCCCTCGACGGGGTAGCGGTGGTTGAGCGCGAACGCGCGCATGCACACGAGGTTGTAGGCCATCATGTCCAGCAGCCGGAACACGGGCCACTTGGCCTCCTCCGGCGTGTGGATGACCATCTCGTAGCCGATGCCGCTGGCGGCGTCGGGGGCGATCTCCTCACCGGGGGCGATGGTGAAAGGGTTGGACAGGCCACTGGTGACGTAGGTCCAGTAGGGGTAGTCGGGGCTGGGCTTGGCCACCCGCACGCCCATGGGGCCCCAGTTGGGGTCCGGTTCACCTTCTACCTGCGCGATTTCGCTCTCCATCCAGGCCTGGATGGCGTCCGTCTGGTCGAGCGTGAAGACGCCTTCGTCGATGGCGCCGAACAGCTTGGGGTACTCGACTTCATCGCGGTCCGCCCAGCAGTCCTCGTACCACTGGATGAAGTCTTCGTCCTTCTCCGGGGCTTTCATGACGCGTCTACTCTAGAGGGTCACCCCGGTTTCTCAACTTCCCCGTGAGGGGCCGGGCGCGCGCCTGGCTGGTGGGAGACAGCGGGCGGCCCCCCGGAGGGGGCCCGGGAGGGGCTCGTCCTCGGGGCAAGGCCTCGGCGCGGGCCCAGCGGGGGGCCTGGAGGTGCCTGAACGGCGGCTCGGCACCCTTGGAGCCCCGCGAATCCGGCGGAAAGTCCCAGCCGACGAGGGTCAGGTGCCGCTGGCCTGCTTCAGGGGCCAGGGCTTGAGGCCGCAGATCTGCTCGGCCTCCTCCACCGCCATGTTCAGCCGCGCCCGCTCGCGCCGCACGTAGTCGCGCACCGCGCCGTCCAGCCTGCGGTCGAAGATGACGTGCGCGCTGTGCACCGCCGTGGGCTCGAAGCCTCGTGACACCTTGTGCTCACCGCCCGCGCCCGGCTCGAACACCTTGCGCCCCGCGCGGATGCAGTCGTCCACCGAGTGATACAGGCACACGTGGAAGTGCAGGAACGGGTGCTCCTCCGTGCTGCCCCAATAGCGGCCATAGAGCCGCTCCTTCGTCGCCAGGTTGAAGGCCCCCGCGATGACCCGGCCCTCGCGCACCGCCTCCACCATCTCCACCTGGTCCGGCATCGCCTTGAACACCCGCGAGAAGAACCCCGGCGTGAGCTGTATCTGCCCCCACGCGTGCCGCTCGCACGTGGCCGTGTAGAACTCATACGCGCGCTTCGCGTGCGCCGGGGTCAGCTCCGTGGTCCGCACCGTGCGCAAGCTGATTCCCTGCGTGGCCGCCGCCGCCCGCTCGCGCTTGAGCTGGTTTCGCCGCTTGGAGTCGAAGCGCGCGAGGTAGTCGTCGTACCCGCCGTACCCCGGGTTCTTCCAATGGAACTGGAGCGTCACCCGGCGCGCCAGCCCCTGCTCCTCCAGGAAGTCCGCCTCGTCGTCCGTCGGGTAGAGGAAGTGCACCGACGAGCACCCCGCCTCCTCGGCGCTCTCCACCGCCGCGGCGAGCAGCGCCTTGCGCATCGCGGGCACGTCCTCTCCCGAGGCCACCAGCAGGCGCGGCACCGTGGCCGGGGACAACGGCCCGCCGACGACGAGCTTCGGGTAGTACTCCACGCCGAGCCGGGCCGCCGCGTCCGCCCACCCGAAGTCGTAGATGTACTCGCCCATGCTGTGGAACTTGCGATACGCGGGCGCCGCGGCCACCAGCGTCTCGCCCCGCCACAGCGTCAGGTGATGCGGCGCCCACCCGGTCTCCTCGGTGGCGCTGCCGCTCTCCTCCATCGCCGCCAGCCACGCGTGCTTGATGAAGGGCGGTGCGTCCAGGCCGGTCAGCGCGTCCCAGTCAGCGGCCGGGACGTCTGTCACTGCGTCGAGGATACGGAGGCGGAGCGGGGTCTCTGTAGGCACGGGGAGCAGTTCTAACGCGTGCCCCGCGTTCGCGCCGCCCACCCGCCCGCTCGCCCGGCCTCCGGTGGAGGTAACGGCCGGAAACGACTCGCGCCGGGGGGACGGTCATCCCCTCGGCGCGACGTGTCCTTCGAAATCTGGAAGAGGCCTCAGGCCGCCCGGGCGGCGCCTGCCTCACGCGCCGCCTCGCGGGGCTCCGGCCACACCGCGCGCTGGGGCGTGGCGATGCGAATGACGCCCAGCTTCGCCAGCACGCGCATCACCTGCCACGTGGGGTCCACCTCGAACCTGCGCGCCGCGAAGTTCGGGCTGCTGCCGTACTTGTGGTGGTTGTTCTGGAACAGCTCACCCATGCACAGCACCTCCACCGGCAGCGTGTTGCGCGACTTGTCGCTGCTGTCGAAGTTCCGGTAGCCGTACTTGTGGCCGCACCAGTTCACGATGGCCCCGTGCACCGGCCCCATCAGGAAGTGCACCGGCAACAGCAGGAACTGCCAGGGCGACGTGGCGAACAGCACGTAGAACGAGGAATAGAACGCCACCCAGCCCAGCGTCGCCACCCACGAGTTGCGCAGCGTGTCGTCCACCAGCGGCCACTCGGGATAGCCCCCGAGGAAGCGCTTCTCCGTCTCACCCTTGCCCGACGCGAAGTCGTCGTAGCGCGTCTTCGTGTGCAGCATCATCCGGAACACGTCCGTGAAGAAGTGCGGCGAGTGCGGGTCCTTCTCCGTGTCCGAGAAGGCGTGGTGCTCGCGGTGAAGAATCGCGTAGGCCTTGGGCGACAGGTACGACGAGCCCTGCACCAGGTAGGTGAGCAGGTGCATCACCCGCTCCGTGCGCGGACCCATGGTGTACATGCGGTGCGCGGCGTACCGGTGCTGGAAGAAGCTCTGGAAGAACACACAGAGCAGCCAGTGCGAGACGAAGAAGATGAGGACGGCCATGGCGCTTTTCCCGGTTCGGTGTCCAGGAGAGCCAACACCGCCCATGTCATGGCCACGTCATCCCGGGCCGGAAGATGCCTCCCGTGGACCCTCGGATGGCCCCCGGCTTCAGGCCCCCATCAGTCCAACGTGTGGCCCGCCGCGTTGACGCGCGGCGCAAGGGGCCCGGTTTCCGGTACGGAGCGCTCCGCCTACACGTCACACGCAGGGAAGGGGAACACCCATGGAGCGGGCCGACATCGTCAAGCTGGACAAGCAGCACGTCTGGCACCCGTACACCGCCATGGAGGCGTACATCGCGGGGACGAACCCGCTGGTCATCGCGCGCTCGGAGGGGGCCTACCTCTTCGACGTCGACGGGCGGCGCTACCTGGACGCCAACGGCTCCTGGTGGGTGTCCACCCTGGGCCACCGTCACCCTCGGCTGGTGCGCACCCTCGTCGAGCAGGCGGGCCGGCTGCCCCATGTCTCGCTCGCCGGAATCACGCACGAGCCCGCCGCCGCGCTCGCCGCGGAGCTGGTCGCCATCGCCCCGGGCGCACAGCGCGCGGACCTCCCCTCGGGGGAGCGCCTGTCGCGCGTCTTCTACTCGGACAACGGGAGCACCGCGGTGGAGGTGGCCATCAAGATGGCCGCGCAGTACTGGGCGCAGAACGGGCAGCCCAAGCGCACGCGCTTCATCACGCTGACGGGCGCGTTCCACGGCGAGACGCTGGGCTCCACCAGCGTGGGCGGCGTGCGCGAGTTTCGCGACATCTTCGGCCCGCTGCTGTTCGACGTGGTGCACGTGCCGTCGCCGGCGGAGGAGGGCGGCTGGGAGCGCGCCTTCGCCCAGGTGCAGGCCGCGCTGCGCGAGCACCCGGAGGACATCGCGGGTGTCATCGTTGAGCCCGTCATCCAGGGCGCCTCCGGCATGCAGATGTACTCGCCGGACTTCCTGCGCGCGGTGCGCGAGGCCACCCGTCGGGTGGACACGTTCCTCATCGCGGACGAGGTCTTCACCGGCCTGGGGCGCACGGGCGCGCGCTTCGCGGTGGACCTGGCTGGCGAGGTGCCCGATTTGCTCTGCCTCGCGAAGGCGCTGTCGGGCGGGCTGATGCCCTTCGCGGTGACGCTCGCGTCGGAGCGCATCTTCTCGGGCTTCCTCGGCGCGTCGTCGCGGGCGCTGTATTACGGGCACTCGTACTGCGGCAACCCGCTGGGCGCGGCCATCGCGCGCGAGGTGCTCGCGGTGTACCGGGACGAGGACGTGCTGGGGCAGGTGGCGCGCAAGGCGCCGAAGGTGAAGGCCGCGTTCGAGCGGATGGCCGCGACGATTCCGGGCCTGGTGCGCCCGCGCGCCGTGGGCATGGTGGGCGCGGTGGACCTGGGCGGCGGTGGCTATCTGGCGAGCGGTGGCTGGCGTGTGTACGAGGCCGCGCGCAAGCGGGGGCTGTACCTGCGCCCGCTCGGGGACACCGTGTACATCGCCCCCGCGCTGAACATCCCGGACGCCGCGCTCGATGAACTGCTGGGCGGCATGGAGGAGTCGCTGCGCGAGGTGGCGGGCGGCTGAGGCGCTCGCCGCTTCGGGTCTCACCGGGACGCGTGTCGCTCGCGGCCGTGCATGCGGAGGTCCGCCGCGTGGAGCGGCCACCGTCTCGCGTCAGCCTGGGTGACTCAGGTCAGCACGGAGGGTGGTGGTGGAGACTCGGGCCTGGCGATGCGGCGCTCCTGCCGGAAGAGGAGAATCTCCCGGAAGATGATCTGCACCGTGGCCGCGACGGGCACCGCCACCACCGCGCCGACGATGCCGCCCAGCTCCGCGCAGAAGAGCACCGCGAGCAGGATGAGCAGCGGGTTGACGTGCACCGTGCGGCGGAAGACGAGCGGCGCCAGCACGTTGCCCTCCAGCTGTCCGTACAGCACGAAGTACGCGAGCACGCCCAGCGCCATCCACATGCCGCCCGTGGCCCACGTCAGCAGGGTGATGAAGCCGCCGGCCACCACGGGCCCCGCGTAGGGCACCATGCTGGAGAAGCCGCTCATGATGCCCAGCGGCAGGAAGTACGGCACGCCCATGGCCGCGAGCACCGCGGAGGTGAGCAGCGCGTTGAACGTGCAGATGAGCGTGAGCCCCGTCAGGTAGCCGCCCGTGGCCCGATACACGTTGCGCATCACGCGCACGTAGCGGAGCCGGTGCTCGGGCTTGGGCAGGTCGAGCAGCCGCTTGAGCAGGCCGCCGCCGAAGACGAGCATGAACACGACCAGGAAGAAGACGCTCAGCGCGCCGCCGACGAGCCCCACCATGCTGCCCAGCGCGTACATGAGCAGCGAGGGCAAGGTCCCCGTCGCCAGCTCCGGCGTCGCGTCCTCGAGCGGGCGAATCCAGCCCAGGTTGTGGAGCCGCTGGTTCAGCCCTCGGAACGGGCGCGAGTCGCGCACCTCCTGCCAGAGCTGCGGCCACTGCACCACGAGCGCGTCCACCTGCGCCGCCGTCGCCGGAATCACCAGCAGCGCCAGCGTCGCCAGCACCGTCAGGGCGCCGGCCAGCATCAACGCGATGGCCAGCGCGCGCGGCACCCGCCAGCGCTCCAGCCGCGACACGCCGTGCTCCAGCGCGAGCGCTATCAGCGCCGCGATGCCCGTCAGCGTGAGCGCCACGCGCGTGCGCACCACGAGCACCACGAGCGCCACCACCGCCAGCACCGCGAAACACACGGTGAACACCGTCTTCGGTGTCACCTGAGAGCGCTGTCTGGCTCCATCCTGCTCCGCCACCGTACCCCCGGGCCCCGGCTCACCGTTCACCGTGTCGCGGTAAGCACGATGGGGCCGGAGCGCCAGTGCCCGCATGCCCGGAGCGGCCCGGCTGTGGAGTGGGCTCCAGCCCGACGCCCGGCCATCACGAGGCCTGTCCACGGGTCGACAGCTGGCGCGTGAGGGGAACGCGCCTGGCCGTGACGCGGGAGGCGTCAGTTGCGCGAGGGGAAGATGCCTTCCAGCGCGATGATGAAGTTGAGGCAGAGGAACGGCGACATGTTGTTGTGGGGCTGGCTGCCGCCCGCGATGCCGATGGCCGCCGGGTTCATGGTCCCGTCGATGGGCGCCGCGCGGTAGTTGAAGATGGTGCCGTTGTTGTCCGCCGCGAGCACCGTGCCCACCGGCGTCTCCGTGTCACCCTGCTGCGAGCTGACGTTGAGGCTGTGGGTGTGCTGCGGCATCTGGTTCGAAATCAGCGTCACCGTCTCGCTGCCACCCTGCTCGCCGAGCGTCCGCGGCGACAGCCCCGGCCCCTGGCCCGGCTGCATCGGATAGCGACCGCGCAGGTCCGGCAGCGCGAACGTCGTCTGCCCGTTGCCGCCATACGTCGTGCCCAGAATCGAGAACAGCGCGGTGTTCTGCGCGATGGCGAGGATCTGCCCCTGGCAGAAGGCCCAACCGCGCGGCGCGAAGTTGCCCGCGAACATGCGGATCTCACCAATGTATGGCTCGGACATGGGTACACCTTTCGTGTGTGTGTTTCACGCGCCAATGAGTACGCGTCACACACACCAGAGCAAAGCATCGGCCAGCCCTTCCTCCTGGGTCGGGAACGAATCAGGGCCGTGTGTCGGTCCCTGCTTCACGAGGAGGGGCGCCCACGAAGGGATTTCCCGTCCGCGTGCGTCATGCGTTCCGGTGTGACGGCGCCGCGTCCCGAGGGAACGCGAACGGTCGTTCTTTGACGGACGGGATTCGAATCACAAGCACGCCTGCCCTGGTGGGTCGGTGGCGAACGGCTCGATAATCCATCCTGGCTCGTGACTTGCTCTGGCTCGCGCGCCGAGGTTCGACAAGAGGGGAGACGCATCAATGGCTCAGATGAAATGGCAAGGCGCCGCGACCTGGTCGCGGTGGCTGACGGCTCTACCCGTGGTGGCGCTGCTGTCGTTGACCGGCTGTGACGAAGGTCAGCAGGGGCCCCAGGGGCCGCAGGGACCGCAAGGACCCGCGGGGCCTGCCGGTGAGCAGGGACCCGCGGGGGCACAGGGTCCCGCGGGCGCGCAGGGGGACGTTGGACCGAAGGGTGACACGGGCGCTGTCGGCCCGGTGGGGCCGCAGGGGCCGCAGGGGCCAGAGGGCCCCGCGGGTGGTCCCGCCGGTCCTCAAGGGCCCGAGGGCAAGCGCTCCCTGGCCCGCACGTCCGTGGAGGACGCTGGCGCCAACTGCGCGACGGGCGGCGTGAGAATCGACACCGGCGTCGACGACGACAGCGATGGGACGCTGGACGAAGCCGAGGTGGATGCCACCAGCTACGTGTGCAACGGCCCCCAGGGTCCGCAGGGCGCGCGGGGTGAGACGGGCGCGCAGGGCCCCGTGGGTCCTCAAGGCGAGGTGGGTCCCCGGGGTGAGCAGGGGCCTCGCGGTGACACCGGCGCGGTGGGCCCGGTGGGCCCGCGAGGTGAGACGGGTCCCCAGGGCGAGCAGGGCCCGCGCGGCGAGCAGGGCCTGCGCGGCGAGCAGGGGCCGCAGGGCCTGCGCGGCGAGACGGGGCCGCAGGGCGCCGCGGGCATCCACTCGGTCGCGGCCACGGCCGCGGAGGCTGCTGGAGCCAACTGCGCGACGGGCGGCGTGCGGCTGCAGTTCGGCCAGGACGCCAACGGCAACGGCGTGCTGGACGCGGGCGAGGTCAACGCGGCGCTGACGCGCTACGTGTGCAACGGAGCCCAGGGGCCGCAGGGGGTGCCTGGCGCGACGGGCGCGACGGGCGCGACGGGCGCGACGGGCGCGCAGGGCCCCGTGGGAGCCACGGGCGCGACGGGTGCCACGGGTCCTCAGGGGCCGGCGGGCTCGACGGGGGTGTTCGGTGATGGCTCGGCCGGTGCGTACACCGTCTCGAACACGGTCGACCTGACCACGGTGAGCGGGTTCTCCACCCTCGCGGGACGGCACCACATGCAGTTCACCACCGTGAACGTCTCCGGCACGCTCATCGTCCCGAGCGGCACCGTCATCCGGGCCACGGGCGACGTCACCATCAGCGGCACCATCATCGTCGACCCAGGCTCGTTGGACACGGGCCCGGGCGGGGCGGATTCGGGCCTGTCCCGCGCTCCGGCGGGTGAGCCCTCGGGTGGGCTCGGCGTGTCGCCCGTCCACGCGGCGCAGCTGTTGCGGCCCGGCAACAAGGGCGGCGGCTCGGGCGCGCGCACCGTGGCGGGTCCGTTCGGCGGCGGCGGTGGCTCGCTGGTCATCCTGTCCCAGGGCACCGTGCGCATCCAGGGCTCGGGCGTCATCAATGCCTCGGGCGCGTCGGGTGGCAATGTGCTCGAGAACACTCAAGGCGCCGGTGGGGGCGCGGGTGGTGTGGTGGTCATCCTCGGCAAGGCCGGCGTGACGGTGCAGGGCTTTGTCCGCGCGCAGGGCGGCAACGGTGTGAACGGCAACAACCTGGCCGGCGGTGGTGGCAAGGGCGGCGGCGGTGGTGGTGGCGGAGGCATCATCCAGGTCGTCTCCTCGGCGTCTCCGACCGTCACGGGCGGCCTCGTCGTCACCGGTGGCGCGCCCGGAACGACGGCGCTCCCGACCGGCGCCAGCCAGGTCATCCAAGCGGGCGGTGGCGGTGGTGCCATGGGCGGCGCGGGCGGCTCGGGTGGTGGCGGAAACCTCACGAACCCCATCGCGCCCGGCGCGGGCGCGGATGGCTACGTCATCCAGACCGTGGTGCCGAACCCGGAGAACCTCTTCCTCTGATTCGAGGGGAGTCGATTGCGGCCATCGTCGGTCCCTCCGGACCGGCGGTGGTGCGCGGCCTCCTCCCCCGAGGTCTCATCGAGGGTCGTGGGTCGCGGCCATCGTCGGTCCCTCCGGACCGGCGGTGGCTCGCGGCATCCTCCGAGGTCTCATCGGGGAAACGAGGACCGCGCGGCGGCGCGTGGAGCTTCGCGGTTCATGTTGACGGTGAGGCGGCCCGAGCGGGCTTCGCCTCGGCAGGACTTCGCGGAAGCGACAGGACGCCCGGCCCTCGTGTGCGGGCGCCTCGTGTCGCCCGCGGAGGTTGCACCCCGAGAGGTCGGCCCACCTCCGGGCGGCGGTGCATCCCGGCGCGCGCCGCGCGGCTCCTCACGGAGCCCATGACGCGGCGTCGCGGTGGATGCGGTCTGAAGCCGGGCGGAACGACTCGCCTTCGTGTCGGAGGGGGCCGCGGTAATCACGCGGGCCACGAAGGCGAGGCGGTCCGTTGCCTCCAGGACAAGGGCTGCCTCGCGCGCAATCGGCGCGAGGCCCGTTCGTCCTTCGAGGCATGGCGCGTTTCCCCCGAGACGGCCCTCCTGGCCCTCACCCCGCGCGCGGCGCGGGACTCCACTGCATGGCGACATACGGCGGCCCCGCGTCCGGGGGCTGTGAGGACGGCTCCTCCTGGAAGCCCAGCCGGGCGTACAGCTCGCGCGCGGGACTGTCGTGCAGCACGTGCAGCCGCACGGGCACCCGGGCCTCGGTGGCCGCGTCCAACAGCTCACGCAAGAGCCGTGTCCCCAGTCCACCGCCCTGGTGGGAGGGAAGCAGGGCGATCTCCACCAATCGCCACTCCCGCGCACCTCGGTCCACCAGCAGCCTGCCGGCGGGCTGACCCGCCACCAACACCACCCGGTCCTCGGCCGTCGGATAGCGCACGGCCCAGTCGCGCCCGCGCGCCAACCACTGCATGCGCAGGAACGCCTCGCGCTGCGCGGGTGTCCAACCCCACGTCGCCAGCTCGCCCGCACGCGTGCTGGCGTACAGGTCGAAGAGGAAGCCGTCGTCGGAGGGAGCGCGGGGACGCGAGGTGAGCGGCACGGTGCCAGGCAGCATGGACGCGCGGACACCCGGGCGTCCACCACCCGACACGCCGCCGGGCGCCCGCGTCCAACCGACGACGCGGATTGAAGCAACCCCCGGCCCCCCACGTCCGCGAGGCGAGGGGCCGGACGTCAGACCTGGATGAGAGCTTCGGTGCATTCCCGATAGGAGTACGCGATGAAGAAGACCCGAGACCCCGAGCTGAGCCGGGCCCTCCAGGAGGCCCGCGAGACAGAGGAGAAGTGGCGTGGACTCGCCGCCCGGCTCCTGGAGCTCGGGGACGACGCGATGGACGCGCAGCTGCTGGTGGCCTTTCGCGCCGCGCGCGAGGAGGGCGTCGTACCGCCGGACGCCGGCTTCTTCCTCGTCGCCCACATCCTCACCGCCATGGCGGACGAGGCGCTGACGGAGGTGCCGCGCGTCCAGCGGCTCGCGCTGGAGCTGGACCTGATGGAGCGCGAGTACGGCATGGAGGACGGCGTGTGGCACGACGCCGACGAGCCGCCCCCCGAGGACTGGGAGGCCCTGCTCGCCGAGTACGAGGGCGCCTGCGACGAGGCTCGCGCCGCCTTCTTCCGCGCCTACGGCGAGGAGGACATGGCCCGCCTCTACGTGGAGGACCGCGTCTCTTTCCACCGCCGCTTCGAGTCCGGCCGCCGCTTCTTCCACGGCCTGCCCATGTACCCCGAGCACCTCCACTGACCTGCTCCACGCCGCATGGAGCGGCGCGTCAACCCCGAGGGCAGGCCGCCATGTGCCTTCCGAGCGGCGAGAAATCGAGAGGGGACGAGGTCATCCGCGCCGCTCTCCTTCTCGGAAGGTGGTGCGCACGCGGGCTCGCTCGGGGGTTTTCGTTTCAATCCGGCGGTGCGGGCACAGCGGGGACGAAACTTTACGTTCACAATTGTGTCAATTAGTGGGGCTACAGGCTGGCGCAATGGGACTTTGATGCTCACTCTTGCGTCGCGCTGGCGTTTTCCAACGTCACACCCTATTTGGCCGCACGACTTCAAGTGGTGCGGAGCGGGCCGGTACGGAAGTCAATGCATACCAAGGACAAGGACACAGAGACTCGAAACTCCAAGGCGAGTCTCTAGCGCGCGGCGCGCGTCTCCGAACGAAATCCCCTCCAAGGGCTCGGGGCCGCGCGCCGCCGCACTTTTCCTGGCGGATTAGACTGTTCCGCCATGTCGACCTCACAGGCCACCCGACTGTTGGACCTCCTCTGGGAGCGTTATGCCTCGGAGGTGCCGTACGCGCGCACCTTCGTGCAGCTCTCCGGGGGCAGCTTCCGCAATGACCACGTCGCGCTGCGCTCGCTGGCCCGGCCCGGCGGAGGCATCGCGTTGTTCTCGCGTCCCTTCGAGCGGCTGGGCTGGAAGCCGGCGGGGGCGTACACGTTCCCCGACGCGCACCTGTCCGCCATCTACCTGTCGCACCCGGAGGGGCTGCCGCGCGTCTTCATCTCCGAGCTGAAGTCGGAGGAGCTGTCGCCGCGCGCCCGGGAGCTGCTCGCCACGCTGCCGGACGACCCGCCCCCGCCCGAGGACGTGGACGCGCTGGCGTCGTGGTTCTGCTCGCCGCCGCCGCCGTCGGAGGCCGCGCTGCTGGAGCTGGAGAAGGAGTCGCAGTACGGCGCCTGGCTGCTCGCCTTCGGCCGCAAGGTGAACCACTTCACCGGCTCCGTGGATGACGTGGAGGCGTGGCAGCACCGCATGCGGGAGGCGGGCGTGCCCATGAAGGCGGACATCGAGGGCGCGCCGGGCACGTCGCTGAGGCAGACGGCCACCCAGGCGGCCCCGCTGTCGGTGGCCCTGCGCGAGGGAGGCCGTCGCCCCTGGCCCTACGCGTACTTCGAGATTGCGCAGCGCGCGCCGGACTTCGACGGCTTCCTGGGTCCGCAGGCGCGCGCGCTGTTCGACATGACGAAGCGCTGAAGTCCGTCAGCGCAGCGCGCGGATGACGCGGGCGGGGTTGCCCGCGGCGAGGACATGGGGCGGCACGTCCTTCGTCACCACGCTGCCGGCGCCCAGCGTGACGCCCTCCCCGACGGTGATGCCGGGGAGGATGATGGTGCCGCCGCCCACCCACGTCTTCGCGCCGATGGTGACGGGCTTGGACAGCTCCGGGCCCTTGATGCGCTCGTCCGCGTCGAGCGGGTGCGTGGCCGCGTAGATGTGCACGTTGGGGCCGAAGGACACGTCGTCTCCAATCGTCACCTGGTTGCAATCCAGGATGACGCACTGGAAGTTCATGTACACGCGCTTGCCCAGCTGGATGAAGGTGCCGTAGTCGCAGTGGAACGGCGGCTCCAGGTAGACGCCCTCGCCCACCTGTCCCAGCAGCTGTCCGAGCAGCTGCTTGCGCAGGTCCTCGTCCTCCATGAGCGTGTCGTTGTAGGCGCGCAAGAGCCGCCGCGCCCGTGAGCGCGCCGCCGTGAGCTGCGCGTCCCAGCCGTTGTACAGCTCGCCGGCCAGCATCTTCTCCATCTCGGTCCGTGCCATGGCCGGCAGTGTCCACGCCCGCGCCGGCGCGACGCGGAAGATGTCCGGTGCTTCGTTGGCGGATGGACGTGAGGGATTGTGCTCGCACGCCCAAATTTCCGAGGTCCAACGAATGCGGCGTGGGCTGGGAATGGGCGCGAAGCGCCGTCCCACTCATGTAGTCTGGTGGCCTCTTCCTGACCCGTGGGGGGACGTGTTGATTCGGATGGTGGCGAGAATGCTGGCCCTGGTCGCCGTGCTGGGATTCGCGGCGCCCGTCGTCGCGCAGGAGTCGGCGCCCGCGCCGTCCGCGTTCGACCTGGCGGTGAGCGTCCCGCGAGGAGGCGCGGCGAAGTCGAGCAAGCCGTCGGTGGAGAGCCTGCTGGGTGTGATGGGACGCACCACGCGCTTCAAGCAGGTGGCGGTGTCTCCGGACGGCGAGTGGCTGGCGTGGGTGGAGGTGGCGGCGACGGGCGGCACGCTCATCCAGGCGATGGAGCTGGGCGCACGCGAGCCGAAGGCGCTGCTGGTGAGCGCCTGTCCCGAGGGCAAGACGTGCGACGAGTCCTCCATCCAGTGGAGCCCGGAGGGGCGCCGGCTGCTGTTCCTGTCGGACGGGCACCAGCGTGGCAGGACACAGGTGTACGTGGCGGATTTGCAGGAGGGCGTCGCGACGAAGCTGACGTCCTTCGAGAGCCCCATCGCCTCGCCCCGTTGGTCGCCGGACGGCGCGTCGGTGGCGGTGCTGGTGATGCAGGGCGAGGGCGCGGCGCAGGCCCTGGGGCCCCGCGGTCCCGGCGCGCGCGAGACGGGCGTGGTGCGCGAGTCGCATCCGGTGCAGCGGGTGGCGGTGGTGTCGGTGGCGGAGGGCTCGCACCGCTTCGTCACGCCGGAGCAGACCTTCGTCTACGAGTTCGCGTGGAGCCCGGACGCGGCGCGGCTGGCGTACACCGGCGCGCCGCCGCCGGGGGACGCGAGCTGGTGGCTGGCGAAGCTGCACGTGGTGGAGACGGCGAGCGCGCGCTCGCGCGTGCTATACGCGCCGAAGTGGCAGCTCACCGAGCCGACCTGGAGCCCCGACGGCAAGCAGGTGGCCGTCATCGAGGGGCTGATGAGCGACCACGGCTCCAACGGCGGGGACGTGATGCTGGTGCCGCTGGACGGCGGCAAGGCGCGCAACCTCACGGCGGGGATGAAGGCGACGGCGATGTCGCTCGAGTGGGTGTCGTCGCGCTCGCTGGTGTTCGGCGCGCAGGTGCGGGGCGAGTCGGCGGTGGCCACGGTGGACCCGACGCAGCAGGGTGAGCCGCGCGTGCTGTGGAAGGGGGCCGAGCGCATCAGCGCGCGCGGTCAGGTGGGGCTGTCGCTGTCGCGCGACGGCAAGGTGAGCGCGGTGGTGCGCGAGTCGTTCTCCAGGGCGCAGAACCTCTGGGTGGGGCCGGTGGGGGAGTGGGAGCGCGTCACGCGGCGCGAGGAGGACCTGCGCGCGCTGGTGGGCGAGGCGAGGGATTTGACGTGGAAGAGCGACGGGGTGGAGGTGCAGGGCTGGCTGGTGGCGCCGCCTCCGTCGATGATGCCGCCCCCCGGTGTGCGGGCGCCCATGGTGACGATGGTGCACGGCGGGCCCGCGGCGGGCGTCGTGCCGGGCTTCCGTCCGGACGTGCTGATGTTCACCGCGCGCGGCTACTACGTGTTCCTGCCCAACTACCGGGGCAGCTTCGGCCAGGGGGCCGAGTTCGCCCAGGCCAACCGGCGCGACTTCGGCTTCGGGGACCTGCGCGACATCCTGTCCGGCGTGGACGCGGTGCTGGCGCGCGCGCCGGTGGACCCCGCGCGGCTGGGCGTGACGGGGTGGAGCTACGGCGGCTTCATGGCGATGTGGGCGGTGACGCAGACGCAGCGCTTCCGCGCGGCGGTGGCGGGCGCGGGCATCTCCAACTGGCAGAGCTACTACGGCACCAACCGCATCGACGCGTGGATGAAGCCGTACTTCGGCGCGTCCCTGTACGACGAGCCGGAAATCTACACGCGCAGCTCCCCCATCAACTCCATGAAGCTCGTGCGCACGCCCACGCTGGTGCTGCACGGCGAGCGGGACCTGGAGGTGCCCGTGACGCAAGGGCACGAGTTCCACCGCGCGCTGAAGGAGCTGGGCGTGAAGACGCAGCTCGTGGTCTACGCGGACGAGGGCCACACCCTGCGCAAGCCCGAGCACGTGGTGGACCGGATGCGGCGCACGGTGGAGTGGATGGACGCGCACCTGCCCTCCGGCTCGGCCGGCGGCGCGGCCAGGACGTCGCTCCTGCCCCGCTGAGACGGTGCCCGTGGCCTCAGTGGGCGCCGCGCAGGTTGAGCAGCACGACGCCGCCGATGATGAGCAGGATGCCGGCCACCTTGGTGAGGTTGATGGCCTCGCCGAGGAAGGTGACGCCGATGACGACGATGGCCGCGGTGCCCAGCCCGGACCACATCGCGTACGCGACGCCGATGGGCACCTGCTTCACCGCCTGCGAGAGCAGCGCGAAGGCCACGCCGTAGCCGGTGAGACACGCCACGGTGGGCCACAGCCGGGTGAAGCCCTCGGTGGACTTCATCAGGCTCGTCGCGGCCACCTCGAAGGCGATGGCCCCGAGCAGGAAGAGATACGCCATGTGCCGACCTCCAGTCCCTGGGGTCCGTAGTCGCTCCGGGGCCACGTCGCCAGCGGGTCCTTGCTCCGGCTGGGACGGTGCGTCGGTGGACGCGGACGAATGTCTCGCGAGGGGGGCCTAGCGGGCGCCGGGCCTGTCCTCGGGGGCGACGAGGGAGGTGAGCACGTGGTCCCTCCAGCGGCCGTTGATCTCCAGGAAGTCGCGGGCGTAGCCCTCCACCACGAAGCCCAGCCGGCGCAGCACCGCCGCGCTGCGCAGGTTCTCCGGCAGGTGGTTGGCCTGGATGCGGTGCAGGCCCATGCCGTGGAACGCGTGGGCGCAGACGGCGCGCAGGGCCTCCGTCATCAAGCCCTTGCCCTCGTGGCGATGGTCCAGCCCGTAGCCCAGGTCCGTGGCCTGCAAGGGCCCCCGGCGGATGTGCGCGAGCGAGATGTTGCCGATGACGGGCGCGGAGGAGGGCGGCGCGTCGCGAGGCAGCACGACGAGGCGCAGGGAGCGGTCGAAGCGCGCGTCCTCCAGGTCCTGCGCCAGCCGCGTGCGCCAGTACGTCAGCGTGTAGAAGTTGCCGGGCCGCGAGGGGGACACCAGGCCCAGGTGTTCGCGGTTGGCCTCGTGGTAGGCGACGACGCGCGCGGCCCCGTCCGGAGGGAGCTGGGTGATGCGCAAGCGCTCGGTGGTGAGCAGGACGATGGGCTTGTCGGAGTCCATGGCGTGTCGGCGGCCGCGGAAGCTAACGCGCCACGCGCTGTCCCGCACGCCCCCGGAAAAGAAAGCTCCCGCCCGGAGCGTCTTCTCCGAGCGGGAGCGGTGAGGCGTTACTGCCGCACGTCCTGACTCGCACCGTCGCCCGAGCCATGGAACTGGTGGTGGTCGTCGGACGTGTCCTGCTGGCCGCCACTCTCCGAGGTGTCGCCCGAGCCGCCCGTGCCGGGCTGCTGGACGTCCCCCAAATCCTCGTCATGCACCGCGCCCGACTCCGGCGCCTGCTGCTGCTCATTGCCGCTCGAGGAGCCGCCGGTGCCAGGCTGCTGTTGTTCGCCGCCGCTCGAGGAGCCGCCCGTGCCGGGCTGCTCCTGGCCGCTGCCGCCGACGGCGCGCGAGCCTCCGCGCTCGAGGATGATCTCCACGCGGCGGTTGTTCGCGCGGCCCTCGGCGGTGGAGTTGGAGGCCACCGGCCGGTACTCCCCCATGCCGCGCGCCTCGATGCGGTTGGCGGGCACGCCCTGGTTGATGAGGAACTCCTTCACCCGCTCGGCGCGCTGATAGGACAGCCGCTCGTTGAGGGCGTCGGAGCCCTGCGAGTCCGTGTGTCCCTCGATGAGCAGCGGCCGGTCCCCTTCCTTCAGCACCTGGGCCACGTCCGCCAGCCGGTCTCTCGCCACCGGCAGCAGGTCCGAGGCACCGGACGCGAAGAGCACGCTGCCCGACAACGTCAGCACCGTGCCTCGCGCCTCCTCGCGGACCTTCAGGTCCTTGTTGGCCCGGTCCAGCTTGGAGATGGCCTCGGCCGCCTGTCGCTCGGCCTCCACGCGCGCCTGACGCTCCGCCTCCAATTGCTGCGCGGCCTGCTGGTCCGCCTGGCTCTGCGTCTGCTGCTGGCCCTGGAGCAGCTGCGCCTGTCGCTGCAGTTCCTCGTTCTGGGCGCGCAGTTGCTGCGCCTCCTGCTCCACCTGCTGACGCCGCGCGGCCTCCTCGGACAGCCGCAGCTCGCCCTCCTGCTGACGGGCCTGCGCCAGGCGCTGCTGCTCCTGGAGCGCCTGGGCCTGGTTCAGCGCGACCTCCGCCTGGGCCTGCTGGCGCGCGGCGATGTCCGCCATGCCCCAGGCGCCCGCCGTCTCCGCCTTGCGCAGGGCCACGTAGGAGAGCACCCGCGTGCGCTGGGACTTCTCGTCGCGCTGGTACTCGCGCTCGGCGGCGCGCAGGGCGTCGCGGGCCTCGGCCACGTCGCGGGGACGCTCACGCCCCTGCGGACTCGCCGCGAGCTGTTGATAGGCGGCGCGGGCCTCCACCAGCTCCTTCGGCGCGGCCGCGCTCGCGCTCCCCGCCACGAGGAGCGCCGAGGCTCCGACGAGGGCCTTCCAACCATGTTTGCTGCCTGCCATGACGGTCTCCTCCCGGACTGGGGCTCACTGCAGGCCGCGCCGCAGCGCTTCGGCCTGCTGGGTGGTTCTCTTCGCCTGCTGCTCCATGGGCAGCGCGCGTGCGAGCGCCAGCGCGAGGTCCGCGTCCGCGTCCGCCTGCATGAAGCTCAGCTCCGCGCCTTCCGCGTCATCGTCCATCAGCAGCTGCTCGCCATGGTTGACTTGCTGGCGGGCGAACTCCAGATGGCGCGCGGCTTCCGGGATGCGCGCTGCGCCGGCTCCTTCCGCGGCGCGCATGGAGGCCACCGCCTCCGTCCGTCGGGTGTTCGAGGTGGGTTTCACGCTCTGACTGGCGCACCCCAACAGGGTGGCGCACAGCATCGCGGCAAGCAGCTTCGGGCGCACGGTCTACCTCCAGCCGTCGGTCCACGGAGCGCGGGTGTCGCGCCCCAGGTCCAGAAGTGTGCTCGGGCCGACAGCGCGGCAATCCACGAGGGCACAGGCCGCATGGGGAGGGACCGGGCATCCCCGGGGTGGGGCGGGCAGGGGTTGCGCTCGCCAAGCCGCGTGACGGTGCCGCAGCGCGCGCTGGCCGCCCGTCGTCGCAAGCGATAGGACGTGGGGCCTATGCGTCTGCACCTGGTGGATGGCACGTATGAGCTGTACCGCGCCCACTTCTCGCCCCGGCCGGGCCACGCCGCGCCGGATGGCCAGGACGTGAAGGCGACGGTGGGGTTGATGTCGTCGCTGCTCATGCTGCTGCACGACGCGGACGAGGCGGTGACGCACGTGGCGGTGGCGTTCGACAACCCCATCCGCTCGTTCCGCAACAGGCTGTTCGCCGACTACAAGGGGGACGAGGGCGTGCCGCCGGAGCTGCGCGCGCAGTTCGACCTGGCCGAGGAGGCGGTGGCGTCGCTGGGCGTGCGCGTGTGGTCCATGAAGGAGCACGAGGCGGACGACGCGCTGGCCACGGCGGCGGCGCGCTTTGGCGGCGAGGTGGAGCAGGTGCGCATCTGCACGCCGGACAAGGACCTGGGCCAGTGCGTGCGCGGCCAGCGCGTGGTGCAGGTGGACCGGCGACAGGAGAAGGTGCTGGACGAGGACGCGGTGCGCGCGAAGCTGGGCGTGCCGCCCACGAGCGTGCCGGACCTCCTGGCGCTGATGGGCGATGTCGCCGACGGAATCCCCGGGCTGGACGGCTTCGGGGAGAAGGGCGCGTCCGCGCTCGTGTCCGCGTATGGCCGGCTGGAGGCGATTCCGGACGACGCCTCCACCTGGTCCGTGCGGCCGCGCGGCGCGGACAAGCTGGCCGCCACGCTGCGCGCCCACCGTGAGGATGCGCTGTTGTACCGCAAGCTCGCCACGCTGGTGGAGGACGCGCCGCTGCCCGGGACGAAGACGCTCGCGGACGTGGCCTGGGCGGGCGTGCCTCGCCAGCGGTTCGAGGCGCTCTGCGACAGGCTGGGCGTCACCACGCTCAAGCGCCGACCGAAGCGCTGGGTGGACTAGCCCGCGGCCTTGTCGCCCCGGTCGTCCTGGGGCACGAGGGCGACGGGCGCCTGTCGCGGCAGGCGCACGGTGAAGGTGGTGCCGTCGTCCTGCGTGGAGCGCACGTCCACCGTCCCGCCGTGCGCCACGACGATGCTGCGCACGATGTAGAGCCCCAGGCCGATGCTGCGCATGCCCCGGTCCTCGGGCCGCTCCAGGCCGCGCTCGAGCGGCTCGAAGATGCGCGACTTGAGCTCCAGGGGGATGGGCAGGCCCTGGTTGTGGACCTCCAGCACCACGCCGCCCGAGTCCTCGCCCCGCGCGACGACGCGCACCACCGTGTCCGGCGCGCTGTACTGCATGGCGTTGCCCACCAGGTTGCCGAGCACCTGCGCCACGCGGTCCGGGTCCCACTGGCCCACGCCGTTGCCCGTGTACTCGGAGAGGATGCGCCGGTCCGGCCACGCCACCTGCAACTCGTCCAGCGCCGCGTGCACCACCTCGTGCAGGTCCATCAGCCTCGGGTACACCGGCAGGCCCCGGCCCTGGCGCGCGCGCGTGAAGTCGAGCAGGTCGCGAATCATCCGCGTGGCCCGGTCCGCCGCGCGCTGGATGCGCTGCACGTTGCGCTGCTGCCGCTCGTCCGCGTCCGGCGTCTGCGCCAGCAGCGACGCCGCCAGCGTGATGGCCCCCAGGGGGTTGCGCAAGTCGTGGCTGACGATGCCGATGAGCTGCCGCTCGAAGTCCGCCTGGGCGTGCACCTCCGCGAGCAGGCGCAGGCGCTCCGACTCCGTCTGCTGCATCTCGGTGACGTCCTGCATGGCGCCGACGACCTGCACCGCGATGCCCTCGGTGTCGCGGACGATGTGGCAGCGGTCCACCACGTGCGCCCAGGTGCCGTCGCCGCGCTGGAAGCGGTAGTTCTCCTGCCACTCGTGGCTCTGGCTGGACACCGCCAGGCGCAGGCCTCGCACCACGCGCTCGCGGTCCTCGGGGTGCAGCCGCTCCTCCCACCAGGCACGCGTGTCCCGGATGAGGGAGGAGGCATAGCCGAACTGCTCGTGCAGGCCGCTCGTCCAATCCACCGCGCCCGTGCGCGGGTCCCATTCCCAGACGGCGTCCCGCGTGGCCCGGGCGGCCAGCCGGAAGCGCAGCTCGCTGCGCCACGCGCGCTCCTCGGCCGCCTGCATCTCCGTCAGCGTGCCCTCCGCGAGCAGCCGCCGCGCGCGCTCGTCCTCCAATTGCTGGCGCCGCTTGCGCTCGTGGCTGGCCAGGGCCGTGACGCGCGCCTGGAGCTCCAGCGGGCGGAAGGGCTTGAAGACATAGTCATTGGCGCCCGCGGCCATCGCCTCCACCACGTCGGCCGCGCGGGTGTTGACGGTGAGCAGCAACACCGGCAGCAGCGCGGTGGTGGAGCCCTGGCGCACGAAGCGGCACACCTCCAGGCCCGTCATCCCTGGCAGGTACCAGTCCAGCACGAGCACGTCCGGCGTGCGGCCCTGACCCAGCGCCTCCAGCAGCGCGGCGCCATCCGTGAAGGTCACCACCTGGCAGATGGGCGTGAGCGCGCGGAGGATGGCCTCCGTCTCTCCGGCGCTGTCGTCGAGCACCCACACCAGGGGCGCGGCCTGCATCGGGTCCGGCAGGCGGGGGTCGGTGGGGGGCACGGGTGGAGCGAGGCTCTAGCAATCGATTCTCGCCTCGGTCAATTCTTCGATGGGCAACGCACGGCGGGACTGCCAACCTGTCGCCCGCTCGACACCTCTGATGGCGGCGGTGCGAGCGCTCGTGACGAGCAGTACGAGAGGGAAGCCGCCGGGCCCCGCGTGCCGTTGAAGGAAGTCATGTCTGTTGATTTGAAGCCCTTGGAGCTCAACGCTCCTGCCTCGGATGACTGGGTTCCCTCGCTGGAGGACACGCCGTACCAGCGCCTGGGCGGCGCGGACGCGGCGATGGCGCTGGCGGGCGCGTTCTATGACGCGATGGATGCCCACGAGCCCGCCCTGGCGAAGCTGCACGAACTGGATGCCGAAGGCCGGGTGAACCCTGGCACGCGTGAGCGCTTCGGCCTGTTCCTCATGGGTTGGCTGGGAGGACCCCAGCATTACGCGGAGCGCCATGGGCATCCGCGGCTGCGCATGCGCCATGGCCATGTGCCGGTGGATTTGTCCATGCGGGATGCCTGGCTTCGGGCCATGCAGCGCGCCATGGATGCCCGGGGCGTGACGGGCGGCCTGCGCCGCTTCCTGGACGAGCGCTTCGCCCAGGTGGCCGACTTCCTGCGCAACACCGAGGGCTGAGCCTCCGCATCGCCGTCGACTTGCGGAAAAAAGCACGGGCGTTTAGAAAGGCGCCATGCGCAAGGGCGAGCTCACCCATCAGGCGATTCTCGAGCGGGCCATCCAGCTCGCCAGCCGGGTGGGCCTGCAGGGGCTGAGCATCGGCGGGCTGGCGGAGGAGCTGCAGCTCTCCAAGAGCGGCCTGTTCGCGCACTTCCGTTCCAAGACGTCGCTCCAGGTGGAGATCCTCGAGGCGGCCACGGCGCTGTTCACCGAGCGGGTCATCCGTCCGGCGCTGATGCAGCCGCGCGGCGAGCCCCGGGTGCGGGCGCTCTTCGAGAACTGGCTGACGTGGGAGCGGGAGCTGGTGCCGGAGGGCGGGTGCATCTTCGTGGCGGCGGCGACGGAGCTGGATGACGCCCCGGGCCCCGCGCGCGACAGGCTGGTGCAGACGCAGCGCGACTGGATGGACTGCCTGGCCCAGGCCGCGCGCATCGCCGTGGCCGAGGGGCACTTCCACAAGGACGTGGACGTGGAGCAGTTCGCCCACGACGAGAACGCCCTGCTGTTGGGCTTCCACCACGCCGCCCGGCTCCTGAAGGAGCCCCGCGCGGAGACCTGGGCCCGCCGCGGCTTCGAGGCCCTGCTGCGCGCCGCCCGTCCCACGGGCTCCTGACTTCTTCAAAGGCTCTGTGTCCCTCCGAGGAGGACCTCGTCATGGCGGAAAATAGCACGAACGTTCGCGTTAAACTGGCGAAGTGGGGAATGCGTGCGGCGGCGTTGGGGGCGGGGACGGTGGCGCCCGGCCTGACGGCGGCGTGGGCGGACGAGCGGTTCCGCACGCCGTGGCGGCCGCACCGCTCCCGGACGGCGGAGGCGGTGCTGGCGCGGGGGCAGCCGAGGATGCTGACGCTCGGTGGCGAGGAGGTGGCGGTGTGGAGCTGGGGCGAGGGGCCGCGGGTGCTGCTGGTGCATGGGTGGAGCGGGTACGGCGGGCAGCTCACGGCGTTCGTGGATCCGTTGGTGGCGGCGGGGTTCTCGGTGGTGACGTACGACGCGCCGGGGCATGGGCGCTCGTCGGGGCGGACCAGCTCGCTGCCGGAGATGGCGGAGGTGGTGGCGGACGTGGCGAGGGCGACGGGGGGGCCGTACGCGGTGGTGGCGCACTCGCTGGGGGCGGCGGCCACGGCGGTGGCGATGCGGGATGGGCTGAAGGTGGGGCGCGCGGTGTTCGTGTCGCCGCCAGCGGACCCGCGTGGGGGCATCCAGGCCTTCGCGCGCGCCTTCGGGCTGACGGACGGGGTGTGGATGCGGATGGAGGAGCGCATCGAGCGGCGCTTCCACGTGCGGCTCAAGGACCTGGCGCTGCCGAACTTCGTGCCGCTGCTGGGGCAGGTGCCGCTGCACGTGTTCCACGACGTGGGGGACCGGGAGGTGCCGCTCGTCGCGGGGGAGGCGGTGGCGCGGGCGTGGCCGGGCGCGAGGCTGACGCGCACGCAGGGACTGGGGCACCACCGCATCCTGTATGCGCCGGAGGTGGTGGCGCCGGCGGTGGAGTTCCTCACGCAGGGCAAGCCGGAGACGCTGTCGCCGGAGGTGCCCATGCTGGCGGCTTCGGCGGCCACGGGGGCGCGCGTGCCATTGCGGCTGGTGCGCTCGGCGCCGTGAGGTGATGTCTGGCTTTCGGGCCGAGCGGGGATTCAACGCCAGCCGATTGCCTTTCAGATGAAGACCTTCGTCGTCGCGGTTCGCCTCAGGGCGGGGAAATGGCGGGAGGTCGTCTGCGTGGAGGGAGCGATGCTCTCCCTCGCATGCGGGTGAAGGTGTATCCGGGGCCGGTGTCCGCGCTGCGTGGCGTGGACCTGGAGATTCCGCTCGGGATGTTCGGCCTGCTGGAGCCCACGTCGGGTGAGGTGACGCTGGAGGGCGTGGACATCGTCCGCCAAGGTGTGCGCGGAGCTGCTCGAGCGGTTGGACCTCACGTTCGCGGCGAAGCGCGAGGTGAAGGAGTGTTCAGGAGGCATGCGGCATCGCCCAGGCGCTCGCGGTGCGGCTGAGCGGACGACGCGCGGCGGACTCGGTGAGCCTGCTGGAGAAGCTGCGCCCCAGGGGGCTCGTGCGCGAGGCGTGGCGGCTGGCGCCGTGGGCGTTGGTGCCCGTGGTGGCGGCGGCGGTGCGGGTGGGCGAGGGCTGGCAGGGGACGCGGCGGAGGAGCGCGCCAAGGACTCCTGGCAGCGCAACCTGGCCACGTGGCTCCACGCGCGCCCCGGAAGCTCGTCGGGGCGCGCGGTGGCACAAGGGCTACTCGCCGGTGCGGTTGCCGGTCAGCTCCATGGTGAACTGGCCGGTGACGGGGATGGGGGCGCAGTTGCGCGAGGAGAAGTCGCCCTTCATGGAGAGGTGGAGCATGCCCGCCTCGTCCCGGTTGCCGGTGCCCGAGCGCACCGTCAACGTCCCGTCGCAGTTCTGCTCGTCCAGGTGGACCTGGCACTCGGTCTGCTGGACGGAGAACGCGCGCTCCCCGGTCATGGTGCCCGGGAAGCCGTCTCCGCACTCGAAGGCATCCGAGCGCAGGTTCAGGGCCGACTTGTTGGAGCCCGCGCTCGCGGCGATGCGAATCGTGTCCGAGAAGTCATTGGTCTGCGACTGGCCGAAGATGACCAGGGTCATCGTCCCCGTGCTGGCGTAGGCGCCCGTCACGTTGGGGCGATGGTCCACCGTCCCGCCGTCGTCGCCGCCGTCGTCACCTCCGCCACACGCTCCGAGCCCCAGCAACAGCGCCGCCGTCACCACGCGCATCCGCATCATCGACATCCTCCGCTCCCGACTGGAATCCTGGGGCCGGAGTATTCTTACGACGTCTCGGTCACGCAATTCACGGCGACGGCGCGTCGTCCGTCCGTGTCACGGCGTGTGTCCGGTTTCCGTCGACAGCAGCTCCAACGTGTCGGAGATGCTCGTCCCGAGCGACAGCTTCTCGAACGTCGTGTCCGGGGCGGACAGCCCGGAGGACGTGCCCGCCAGTCTCATGACGAACATCCGGCGGCTGGAGACCGGCCCGCACGTCATCGAGACTTCGCCGCGCAGTTCGAGCTGGAAGGCGCCGCCCGCGTCACGGCTGCCGCTCCCGTCGTTGACCTTCATGCTCGCGGTGCAGCCCGACTCCACGTCCACCGGGCACGTGCCCCCGCTGACGTCGAACGTGCGCTCCCCGTTCATCGCCGCGCGGATGCCGCCGCCGCAGCTCATGCTGGCGATGTTGATGCTCAGCAGGTTGAGGCCGCTCGAGTTCTCCGAGACGGTGATGGAGTCCCGGAGGTTGGCGATGTTGTGCCCGCTCCCGTCCTGGGCGTTGCTCTGCAGCGTGCCCGTGACGGCGTAGGTGCCCGTCACGTTGGAGCGCTGATATGTGACGGGAGGATTGGACCCGCCCGGCGGAGGCCTGTTCCCCGGCTCCTCCTGGGGCCCGCGGTCCTCACCCCCACACGCGCCAAGCGCCAACAACCCCACCACCCACAGCACACGCGAACGCGACATCGAAGGGCTCCATTCCCATACGAGAGGGTCAACGCGGGGAAGAACCCTGGCCGCGGGTTTCCTGCGCAATGCCTTGCGTCGAATCCCGGAATCGCTGTCAGCATGTCCGGCCCTGGAACGCGGAGTGCTGACAGGTTGTCCTCGGCGTCGGTCCTCGTCGAGCGCGGCTCCCTCTCGAAATGGGTTGTGCACGCGCGTTGCAGTGGGCGCGTGATGCCCAGGGAGGACCCTCCCGGGGTGTTGCATGCACAGGGGGAGTTCCGCACATGAGCGTCATGTCGTCGCTGTGTCTGGTGTTGCTGTCGTCCGCCGTCGCCCATGCCGATTCGTCGAGCACCGGGTCGACCGAGGCCGTGCCTCGCAAGACGGTGCTGGGGCTCGCCGTCAATCCCACGGACTGGGGACAGCTGGTGTTGGAGGGGGAGCGGGTGGTGGCCCCGCGCGTCAGCGTGGGGTTGGGGCTGCTCGTCGGATTCCATGTCTCGAATGGCAGCAGGGACCTGGAGCGGACGGAGCAGCGACTGGAGACGAGGGACTCCCTCTTCCAGCTGGGCGTCGTGCCGCGCGCCCGGTTCTTCCTGTCCGGGACGGCGCCCGAGGGGCTCTGGGTGTCACCGCAGCTGGAGGTCATCCACCAGTGGCGCGAGTACGAGCAGTTCGTCGTCGAGGACGAGGGCAATGAGAGCAGCATCCGCTCCCTGCAGCTCGGGGGCGCGGCCCTGGTGGGCTACACCGCCATCCTGGGACAGGGGCTCGCGGTGCAGGCGGGGGTCGGCGTGGGTGCACGTCATTCCTCGGACCGGTATGAGAGCCGTCAGCCGGTGCTGCCAAGCGGCGAGGTGAGCAGCACCACGAAGGGGCGGAGCTGGACCTTCGATGAGCGACTGCAAGTGTCCCTGGGCTGGGCCTTCTGACACGGTGGCGCTACAGCGCGACGCCGTGCGCGCCTCGGGGGCAGGGGCCCTGTCCGCGTGGGGGCGCGGGGTGCTCCTTCACGCCGGGGCGCGGCGGGAGGTTCGCGGGCGTCTTGACGTCGTGCACCAGTCCCAGCGCGGCGAGCCCTCGCACCATCCACCATCCCGGGTCCGGCTGGCGCCAGCCGAGCCCCATCCGCGCCGAGCGCGGCCACGCGTGGTGGTTGTTGTGCCACGACTCCCCCATGCTGACGAAGGCGAGCCAGCCCGCGTTGCGGCCCTGCTCCGCGCAGCCGGGCAGCTCGTAGGGTTGCTCGCCCTCGACGTGGCTCACGTAGTGGACGAACCAGAAGCCGTCCTGCGTGAGCGACAGTCGCACGAACACGCCCCACGCCACCCACGCGGGGCCGCCGAGCGCGTACAGTCCGAGCGCCAGCGGCACCTGGAGCCACAGGCCCCAGCGCTCCAGCGCGAGGAAGAAGGCGTCGTCCGCCACCGCGGGCTCCACCGGGGCCGCGGCGGTGGGCCTCTTCGGGTGCCACGTGCGGAAGAGGGCGTGGCTCATCGCGCTCAGGAAGCCGTCGCGGTAGCCGAAGTACTCGGGGCAGTCCGCCTCCGGCTGGTTCTGGTGGAAGTCACGCAGGTGGTGCATGCGGCTCATCGCGATGACGCCGCCCAGGCCCGCCAGGGTGCCCAGCAGTCCGAGCGCGCGCTCCACCGCGAGCGGCGCGCGGAAGGCCCGGTGGATGAGGCCGCGGTGGATGCCCACCGAGACGCCCAGGCACATCGTCAGGCCCGTGAGTGCGGCCCACACCGCCACGGCGCTCCACTCCAGGTACCGCGCGCCGCCGAGCAGGGCCGCCACGTGGAGGACGCTCCACCGGACGAGCTTCCCCGTGTCCCACCGCGCCTCGCCCCACCGTGTGTCGCTCGTGTCCATGGCCCGTCCCTTTCGGCAGGGGGCCATCGCAAGCGCCCTGCCAGCGCGGGGCGGGCCTGATTCCAGGGGCTTGGGCGGCCGAGCGGGCAGGACTGTCAACGCCGTTCACAGCGGCCGTGCACCGGGTGGACGGCGGTGGCTCAGCGCTCCAGGCCCAGCTCGACGCCGGGCATCCACCGTCCCCGCCGTTGTCCGTCCACGCGGACCGAGTCCCAGTCCAGCCCCAGGGTGCCCCTCAGCGCGAAGTCACCCGTCTTCCAGCGCAGGCCCGCGGCGGCGCGCGCGGAGAGGCCCAGGGCGTCACCTTCGCGGCGGCCTGGTCGGTCCACCACGGTCATCAGCCAGCCAGCGCCCACCTCGGCGAAGGGGGCCAGGGTGCCGCGTCCTCCCAGGCCCGCCATCGCGAGCACGGACATGCGCTGGAGCGTGGCGTCGTCCGCCCAGGCGTCGGGGGCCAGCGCGTAGGTGGCGCGCGCGCCGAATCGGGTGAGGCCCGGGCCGGGGGCGCGCCAGGACAGGGCGAGGCCGCGAGCGACGCCGCGTCCTCCCAGGGGTGGCGTGCCCAGGGTGAGTCCGACCTCGAGGCCCAGTGAGCGCGGGACGCCGGAGGGTTCGCCGGGAGAGAGGGCGGTGGAGAAGTCGACGGCGGGCACGCCGGTGGAGGCGACATAGCCCTCGTAGAAGTCGCGGCCGAAGGGCAGGGCGAAGAGTCCCTGGAGGAGGCTCTCCTCGGCGGCGCCGCGAGAGGCGACCTCGGGTGGCGAGGAGGGCGGGAGCTCTCCGGACCTGAGGTCCGAGCGACGCACGCGCGCCTCGCCGCCGGGGGTGCGCAGCCAGTACGCCGCGCGCTCCGGCAACGCGAGCGTCAGGGGCTCTCCCGCCGCCTGGTGCGCGTCCACGAGACGCACGCCGGAGGTGTCCTCCACGGAGATGCGTGCGCCTCGGGGGGCTGGGGGGAGGTCGAGGCGAGGGCCGTCCGGGGCGGGGCCGACGAGCGCGCGCGAGGGGCTGAGGGCGGGAGGGAAGGTGCGCACCGCGAGCCGGGCCTGGGGGGATTTCACGCCGCGGATGGCGGCGGCGACGAAGGCGTCCAGTTCGCTGTACTCGACGCGACCATCGCCGTTGACGTCCGCGCCGCCGAGCAGCGCCGAGCGCGCCGCGTGACTGAAGACGCCCGCGCGGATGCGGGACCATTCGTGAGTCTCGCCCTCGGTGCTCTCCGCGAAGATGGCGCCCACGCGGGGGTGGCCGGCGAGCTGCTCCTGTTCCAGCGCGCGTCGCAGCCTGCGCAGCACGAGCGGGTCTCCGCCGCGACTGCCGACGACGCCCGCCGCGTGGCACGCGTCGACGAGCAGGTGCACGTAGTCCGCGTCGAGCTTCTCCACCACGCGCGAGTAGAGGCCCTCCTGGTCCAGCTGTCCGTCGGCGAGCGTGAGGTAGGCGCGGCCCGACTCGCCGGTGCGGCCATGGCCCACGTAGATGAAGAGGAAGTCCACGGCGCGCCCGGCGGCGCGGTCCTCGGCGTTGCGACGCGCGAGCTGGTCCACGGTCTCATCGAGCACCGTGAGCGTGGGGAGGCGGGCGTCGGTCAGCCGCTCGCGCTCGGCCTGGGCGGTCTCGGCGTCGGGGACGGTGAGCAGGACCACGTCCACGCCGAGCCGGCGCAGCGTCTCGGCCCAGCGCACGCCGTCGTCATCCGCGTAGCGCAGCGGCGGCATGCCCGGGGTGTCGCTGCCGTTGTATGCGACCACCAAGGCGCGTCGCACGGGAGACGGCTCCGGCGAGGCCGGATTCTCGGCCTGCGCGGCGCTCATCGTCGCCGTGCACAGGAGCAGCAGCGCCCATGACCGCCCGAGGAGTGCGTAGCGCTCTCGACTCATCGCAGCCCCCGGGACCTGGAGAGGGAGCGAATCACCATGCTGCATGGAGTGCGCGTCACGCAGCTCGACGCGCCGATTCGTTCCGTGTCGATGCGCTCTTGGAGGGATGGGGCTTCGAGTTGCCACATCTCGATGCGGCCTGAGGTGCGCGTCACGCGCTGCGATGTGACAGTGCACTCATGGAGGGGACGCGATGCTTCGCGCCATCTCCCGCGCCGAGACTCCCGCATGCGCCGCGATGCCCCGAGCAGCCTCGTGCCCGGCGACTCCCTCCCGGGCCCTTCGTGCGCGCCTCCACGCTCCCCTTCCATCCAGTGCGTCATGGCTTGCTGCCCTCCACTCGAACCCTGTGCCGCACCTGGGCCACTTCGCCTTGCACCGTCTCTCCGCGCGCGGCCGAGAGCGCGACGCTCGCGCTCGACGCGAAGATTGCGGTGAGCTCCACCTCGCCCGACGCGGGCAGCCGTGGCGTGATGTCCAGCGCGGTCTCCGCGCCCGGAGCCGCCTTCACCTCGAACGGCCCCTCCACTCGCGAGCCCTGCTCCGTGCGCACCACCACCGCGACATGCGTGTATGGCGCCCGCACGCCCGCCGCGAACGCGAGGGATGCTCCCGAAGGACACGTGCCCTGTCCGCGCACTTCACGCAGCTCCGCGTCCGACGGCACGCAGAACAGCCGCAGCACTGCGGTGCCGGGGCCCTCGCCGCGCGCTGCCCACTCTCCCGTGTCTTCAGGCACGCCCGTCCACAGCACCCCGGCGGACACCATCAGCGCCAGCACCCACGCCGTGCCCACGTGCCCGAGCGTCGGCATGTTCCACGCCCCGCGCACCCACTCGAGCACGCGCGCCCACGGGCCCTTCGTCACGTCCACGGACGCCGAGACCTCACGCCGCTCCAGCGCCCCCAGCACCGCCTGCAGGCCGTGGGTGGACAGCCGCTCCAACTCTCCCGGGGTCGGCTCGGTGACGGTGTCCCGCGCGAACACGCGGCGCAGGTTCATCACCTGTGCATAGCGGGCGCCACAGCGCTCGCAGGCTCGCGCATGACTCAGCACCCGGCTCCACTGTCGCGGAGGCAGGGTGCCGTCGTTGGCGAGGTGGACGAGCTGTCGGTCCACGTGGGGAGTGAACAAGGCCATGGGCAACTCACTCTCGTCAGGGCACGAAGAGGGGGAAGAGCAGGGCCACCATCGCGGCCGTGGCCGCGGCGGAAGGCAGCCCATCGGGCGACTCCGCCACCAGCCATCCCTCCTCCACGAGGAACGCCGTCATCGCGCGCCGCAGCTTCATCTCGCGCGTCCTCAGCTCCTGTCGGGACCACCCCAACAGCAGCCCCGCGCGCTCCTGGGACAACCCCTGCACGAAGCGCAGGTCCGCCAACCTCCGCGTCCCCTCGTCCAGCCCCGCGAGGAAGCGCCTCACCAGCTCCCGCAGCTCCCCCTCGAGCGCCCGGTCCTCGGGAGAGGGCGACGTGCTCGCCAGCCGCTCCGCCATCGGCGTGTCATCCAGCGCCACCGCCTCGCGCGCGATGCGGCCCGCCGAGCGCAGCACGTCCACCGCCGCCTGCTTCGCCACCGCGTTGAGCCACGTCGAATACGGACGCACGCCGTCGTACGCCAGCCGCGCCTGCTCACGGAAGGCGCGCACGAAGGTCTCCTGGTGCGCGGCCTCCAAATCCAACGGACCCACGCGTCCCAGGCCCCCAGGCCCGTGGGACACGTACGTGCGCGACAGGAACCGCGCCACGTGCGCGGAGTAGGCCCGATAGACGCGCGCGAGCGCCTCCGGTTCTCCTCGGCGGAAGGCCTGCAGCAACCGCGGGTCGTCCCTCAACAGTGACATGCCGTCCTCCCCTCAAGGGGCCTCGAGCCCCTGGACCTCGACGGGCCCGGCGCGCTCCGTCTGTGTCCCGTCACCCAGCTGCCCGGCGGCGTTGGCGCCCCAGCACTGCACGCGCCCATCCCTCAGCACCGTGCACGTGCTCGTCACACCCGTGCCCAGGTCCACCACCTCGTTCGCCAGGCCCGACACGTCCACCGGCGCCGCGCGATGCACCCGCGTCCCGTCGCCGAGCTGCCCGGCCTCGTTCAGGCCCCAGCAGCGCACCCGTCCCTCGGCGCTCAGCGCGCAGGTGAAGCCCGTGCCCGCGCGCACCTGGCGCATGTCCGCCGTCAGCCCCACCGGGCGCACCGGCACCGTGCTGTCGAGCGCGGTGTCATCCCCCAGCGCTCCCGAGGCATTGAAGCCCCAGCACTCCACCGCCCCGTCGCCCACGCGCGCGCAGGTGTGTCCCTTGCCCGCCGTCAGCGCCCTCACGGGCAGGGCCAGGCTCCGCGCCCGGACGGGCGGCGACTTCAGTCCCACGCCCGCGAGCCCATCTCCCAGCTCGCCGTAGGCGTTGTCGCCCCAGCACCACGCCTCGCCCGCCGTGGTGGCCGCGCAGGTGTGGTACGCGCCCGCCGCGAGCACCGTGAGGTTCGCGGGCAGGCCCCGCACCTCGACGGGCGTATAGCTCCGCTCGCTCACCTCCGACGCGCCCAATTGGAGTCGTGAGTTGTCGCCCCAGCACGTCACCTGTCCCCCCGCGTGCAGCGCGCAGGTGTGCGCTTCACCCGAGGCGACCGTCAGCACGTTGGAGCCCACGCCGCCGACATCCAGGGGCTCCAGCGACGACGACAGCGAGGCCTGACCCAGCTGCCCCGACGTGTTGTCTCCCCAGCAGCGCACGGTGCCGCCCTCCAGCACCGCGCAGGTGTGGTCCGCGCCCGCGGAGATACCGAGCACGCCGGTGGACAGGCCCTTCACCGCCACGGCGGAGGCCCGCAGCGCGCGTGTGCCGTCGCCCACCAGTCCCGTGCCGCCCCAGCACCGCACGCCGCCGCTCTCCAACAGCGCGCACGCGTGCTGCCGTCCCACCGTGACTTTTTCCGCCACGCCCCTCGGCTCGGAGTCCGGTTCCGGACACTCCTCGGTGTCCTCCTCGCACGCATCCGTCGGAGCGCTCCGGATGGGGTCCAGGCACGCGCCCGTCAGCGCGGTGAGGAGCAGCAGGATGGGCGCGACGCGGCGCTTCATGGAGCCTCCCTCCCGACGGCAGAACGAACGACTGGCGCCGCGGGCACGAGGCTTGCGCGGCGCCAGCTTGCTGGCCTGGATGTCCTCGCAGACGGACGGCGGGAAAATGCGTTACGGCTGCGGATGCACGTTGAGCGCGCTCCAGGGCGTGGTGCTCGTGTCCACCAGCACCAACCGCAAGGCCGCCTCGCTCCCCGTCGAGGGCGACAGCGCGCCCGCGGCCACCGCGAAGACGCCCCGGCCCAGGAAGGCGCTGGTGTCCAACTGGAACCGCGCCACCGGCGAGCGGTCGGCGGAGTTGGCCGCCGCCACGCCCACCAGCAGCTGGGCGCCGGGCAGCTCCCGGCCCTCCACCGAGGTGGCCAGCCGGTAGGGGAGGTCATCGAAGGCGGCGCTGGCCGGGACGACGCCGTTCTCCACCGGTGACACGTCCACCACGGGCGCGTCCGGCGAGGCGTGCACCACGCGCAGCCGCAGGCTGTCGGTGTCGGGCGTGAAGCCCTCCGTGAAGGCGAGCAGCTCGAAGGTGGAGTCCGCCGGGTCGTCCGCCGCGGGGCTCAGGAAGCCGGAGGCGAGGACCAGGTAGCGCTCACCGGCGACCAGCGCGGGCGTGGGCCGGCTGGCGGCGGGGGCGCCCGAGGGGCGCGTGCTCCCGGAGGCGCTGGCGAAGAAGTCCAGGGTGTAGCTGCCCGGCGGCACCTGGATGGGCGCGGACAGCTCGCCGAAGTTCAGGTCATCCACCAGCTCCGCGTTGCCGACGAAGACGTCCACGGAGGGCGCGTCCGGCGAGGCGTGCAGCGCGTAGACGACGGGGTTCTGGCGGACCAGCCCGACGCCCGCGGCGAGCAGCCCGAAGCCCGCGGGCGCGTGCGCCTTCTCGGACAGCCGGCCCGTGGCGATGACGAACACCTCGCCGCGCGAGGGCAGGGCGGGCACGGTGAAGGACGTCACCTTCTGGTTGTCGGTCGTGCGCACGCCCACCTGGAGCGACTGTCCGGAGGGCAACTCCACGCCCGCGGCCCCCGTGTCCTGGAAGCGCGCCAGGCTGGTGATTTCAGAGCTGCCGTCGTCGCCCACGTCCAGCGCGACGGTGGGCGCGTCCGCGCCCGCGTGGACGATTCGCACGCGCGCACGGCCCTCCGCGGGCGCGCCGAAGCCCTCGGTGAGGGGCAGCACGCGGAAGCCGCTCGCGCTGTCGGTGGCGGTGAGCAGGCCCGCGGCCACCGCGCTCACGCTCTGGTCCTTCGTCAGCGTCAGGGGACCGGTGGAATAGACGGGCGCGGACGTGGCCGCCGAGCCCGCCGCGCGCACCTGCACGTTGTACGTCCCCGTCGGCACCGTGGCGTAGGACGTGGTGTCGCCGTAACGCACGTTGGTGAACAGTGGCGTGGAGTTGCCCTCCGCGTAGATATCCACGGCGGGCGCGTCCGGCGACGCGTGCACGACGCGCAGCTTCGCCTGGGTGGACGGCGTCGGGTCGGGCGGCGTCTCGTCGTCGTCTCCGCAGCCGACGAGCGCGGACAGCGTGGCGGCCAGCGCCAGGGTGATGCCACGGCGATTCCAGGCGTTCCTCTTCATGTGCGCCTCCATTGAAGCGGCCTTCGGGCTCGGGGGAGCCAGGGCCTGTTCGTTGTTGGAGGGCCCTTACGAAATGAGGCGGTGGACCTGGTTGATGGGACGTGTCCGCGCGAGCGCTGCTACCGTGCCCGCCCCATGAACCCAGGCCTGATTCCCCTCGTCGTGTCCTTGCTCTGGACCCAGGCGCCCGCGCCCGCCGCGACCCCCGCCGCCGCCCAGGGCGCCGCCGCGAAACCGTCGCAGGTGCCCGGAATCGCGCCGCTGCCCGGTCAGCCGAACGTGTGGGTGAGCAACGTGCCCCCGGTGCCGGACGCGCTGCGTCGCCGGATGGAGCAGTACCTGGAGTCCCGCACCGCGGCGCTCTCGGACGCCAGTGATGACGGCAAGCAGCTGCTCATCACCACGCGCTTCGCGGACACCAACCAGCTCCACGTGGTGGAGATGCCCATGGGCGCGCGCACGCAAATCACCTTCGCGAAGGAGCCCATCAACCGGGCTGTCTTCCAGCCGGGCGACGCGAACGTCGTCTACTACCTGCAGGACAAGGGCGGCGGTGAGTTCTTCCAGGTGTTCAAGCTGGACCGGCGCACGGGCCGCTCGGAGCTCCTGACGGATGGCAAGAGCCGCCACGAGGCGCTGCGCGTCTCCGCGGATGGCCGCTGGCTGGCGTACGCGGGCACGGGCCGCAACGGCAAGGACACAGACGTGTACGTGGCCCCCACGTCGGAGCCCACGAAGGCGCGCCGCCTCACGGAGCTGGAGGGCACGTACTCACCGCAGGAGTTCTCCGCGGATGGCTCGAAGCTGCTGGTGCAGCGCTTCCGGGCCGCGGATGACTCGGACCTGTTCCTGGTGGACGTGGCGTCCGGGGAGCGCCGTCAGCTCACGCCCTCCGAGGGCAAGGGCAGCGTCGACGGCGCCACCTTCACCAAGGACGGCCAGGGTGTGTATCTGGTGACGGACCGCTACAGCGACTTCTCCGAGCTGTACCTGCTCGACACGCGCACCGCGCCCACGGCCGCGCCGCCGCCCTCGCTGACGAAGTCGGTGAAGTGGAGCGTGACGGACCTGGCGCTGTCCCCGGACGGGCGCAAGCTGGCGGTGGCCTTCAACGAGGACGGCTACACCACGGTGTCGCTGCTCGACACGCGCACGCGCGCCCTGTCCGCGCTGACGGTCCTGCCCAAGGGCGTGGGCGGCGGGCTGAAGTTCCCGCGCAAGCGCTCGGACGTGCTGGCGCTCTCGCTGGGCAGCGCGCGCAGCCCCATGGACGTGTGGACGGTGGACTTGAAGTCGCGCAAGCCGACGCGCTGGACGCGCTCGGAGGTGGGCGGTCTGGACACGGAAGCGTTCGTGGAGCCCACGCTCGTGCGCTACCCGTCCACCGACGGCGTGCAGGTGCCCGCGCTCCTCTACGTGCCCAGGAACACGGGCGGCAAGAAGGTGCCCGTCGTCGTCAGCTTCCACGGCGGACCGGAGGGACAGAGCCGGCCGATGTTCAGCAACTTCACCCAGTTCATCGCCAGCGAGCTGGGCATGGCGGTGCTGGTGCCCAACGTGCGCGGCTCGGACGGGTACGGCAAGGCGTACCGCGCGATGGATGACGGCGTGAAGCGCGAGCAGAGCCTGAAGGACATCGGCGCGACGCTGGACTTCATCGCCTCTCGGCCGGAGCTGGACGCCACGCGCGTGGGTGTCTCGGGCGGTTCGTACGGCGGCTACATGACGCTGGCGTCGGTGGCCTTCTATCCCGACCGCTTCAAGGCCGCGGTGGACGTGGTGGGCATCTCCTCGCTGCCCAGCTTCCTGGAGAACACGCAGGCGTACCGCAGGGACCTGCGGCGCGCGGAGTACGGCGACGAGCGCATCCCCGAGGTGCGCCGCGTGCAGGAGCGCATCTCCCCGCTGGGCTCGGTGGACAAGATTCGCGCGGCGCTCTTCGTGCAGCAGGGGGCCAATGACCCGCGCGTGCCGCAGTCGGAGGCGGAGCAGATCGTCCAGGCCGTGCGTCAGCGCGCGCCGGACGTCTGGTACATGCTGGCCACCGACGAGGGCCACGGCTTCCAGAAGAAGCCCACCCGCGACTACGCGCAGATGACGACGATGATGTTCTTCGAGAAGCACCTGGGCGCGCCCCAGGTGCCCGCGCAGAAGTAGGCGCCCCGGACACAGCGTGCGCCCCCGGGACATCCCGGTATGTCCCGGGCGGCCGCGCGTTCCCTGAAGGTTGTTCCACGGCGTTTCCTGACGAGGAGCTTCCCGATGATGCGTTCTCCGAGCCCGCTCCGGCGGGGTGTTCTGGCGCTGGCGGTGGTCCTGGGCGCGGGGGTGGCGGTGTCCGCGCCCAAGCAGGACGCCATCAACCTCCGGTTCGGTCTGCGGCAGGTCAACCTCACCATGCGGGCCGAGGACGTGACGGGCCAGCACTTCCAGGTGAGCCGGAAGGACAAGGGCCTGCGGGGGAGGACCGCCGTGGGCCTGGTGGACGTGAAGTTCGAGGACGGCGCGGTGAAGGGCTCATTGGGCCCCGCGCTGGTGAACCTGAAGGTGAAGCGCGACGGCGACACGGTGAAGGCCGAGGGCGGCTTCGGCGGCCGGCCCGCCACCGTGAAGTTCACCAAGGACGCGTTGGAGATCTACGTCCGGGACTGCACGCACCGGCTGAGCGCGAGCGAGGCGGGGCGCTCCTACGCGGGGCAGAGCAACTGCAGCGCGGGCGGCTCCGGGGGGGAGGCGGAGCTCTGGCTGCCGGACGCTTTCCTCGAGGCCAGCCCCGAGGAGCAGGTGACCCTGCTGCTGCTGGCGGTTTGACGTTGTCCGCCCCAGGGCCTCACGGACCGTCCCGGGGGTGGGGCGAGCAGGCGGCCGACCCGGGCGAGTGTCGTGCCCCGGATGCGAATCCGGGGAGTTGGGGGCATCGCGGTATGCGATGGGAAGAAGGACGTTTCAGGGAAGGTATTCCACGACGAGGAGCATTCCGATGAAGCGCTTTCTGAGCCCGCTGCGGCGGGGGGTATTGGCTCTGGCGGTGGTCCTGGGGGCGGGGGTGGCGGTGTCCGCGCCGAAGCAGGACGCCATCAACCTGCGAATCGCCCGGCAGCAGTACAACCTGGTGATGACGTCCGATGAAGTCACCGGCCAGGACTTCCAGGTGACCCGCACCAAGGATGGGCTCCGGGGCCGGACGTACCTGGGCGTGGTGGACGTGAAGTTCAAGGACGGCGAGGTGAAGGGCTCGCTGGGCCCCGCCGCGGTGAACCTGAAGGTGAAGCGCGACGGCGACACGGTGGAGGCCGAGGGCGGCTTCGGCGGCCGGCCCGCCACCGTGAAGTTCACCAAGGACGAGCTGAAGATCTACATCCGGGACTGCACGTACCGGCTGAAGGCGCGCGAGCCGGGGCGCTCCTACGCGGGCCGCCGCAGCTGCGACTCCGTCACGGTGCCGGAGTCGGAGGTCTGGCTGCCGGATGAGTTCCTCGCCGCCAGCCCCGAGGAGAAGGCCGCCCTGCTGCTGCTGGCGCTGTGAGCCGCTGGCTCAGGGGCGGGTGCGTGGCAGCTCCACGCTGAAGGTGGAGCCCACGCCCAGCTCGCTCTTCACGGTGATGAGGCCCCCCATGGCCTCCACAATCTGGCGCGAAATCCACAGCCCCAGGCCGAAGCCGCCGTAGTTCCGCTCGGACACGGCGCGCTGGAAGCGGTGGAACAGCCGCGCCAGGTTCTCCTCGCTGATGCCGATGCCGCCGTCCTGCACCTCCACGCGCACCGACGCCGGGCCCACCGTCATCACCACGTGCACCGGGTTGCCGCGCCCGTACTTCACCGCGTTGCTCACCAGGTTCGTCAGCACCTGGTCGATTCTCAGCTTGTCCCAGAGCCCGAACGACTCCGGCGCGAGCGTCAGCTCCAGCCGCGTGCCCGTGCGCTCCAGCTCCGGCTCGAAGCGCTCCACCACCTCGCGCACCAGCGCCGACAAATCCAGCGGCTCCGGGCTGAGCTCCAGCCGCCCCGCGCTGATGCGCGACACGTCCAGCAGGTCGTGGATGAGCTGCGTCTGGCGCTTCACCTGCCGGTCCACCACCTCCAGCGCCCGCCCCAGCCGCTCCGGCGTGAGGGCTGACGGCCCGCGCTTGAGCCCCGCCAGCAGGCTCTGCACCTGGAGCTGCAGCGCGCTGATGGGCGTCTTCAGCTCGTGGCTGGCGATGGAGAGGAACTCCTCGCGCAGGCGGATGGCGTGCCGGGCCTCGCGGTACAGCCGCGCGTTGTCGATGGCCAGGGCCGCGCGCCGCGCCAGCTCCTGCGCCAGCGCCAGGTCCTGCGCGTCGTAGTCGCGCCGCGAGGTGACGAAGGACAGCGCCCCCAGCGTCTGTCCGCGCACCTGGAGCGGCACGCACAGCCACGCCCAGCAGCCCTCCCCGCCGGGCGGGCGCACGCACTCGGGCGCGTCCGCGCTCAGCCCGGTGCGCAGCTCCGCCTCGCCGGAGGCCACCACCCGCGCGACGACGGCGAGCCCCGGCGCGGGCTGCCCGTCCGACGCGCGCAAGCCCGCGTCCGCGTGCGCCGAGGCCACGCACCGCACCTGTCCGTCCTCGTCCGCCAGGAAGACGCCGCAGCAGTCCGCGTACGACGGCACCGCCAGGTGCGCCACGCGCTCCAGCGTCTCCTCCTGCTCCAGGCTGGTGGCCAGCACGCCGCCCGCCTCCGCCAGGAAGTGCTGCGCGCTCTCGCTGCGCTGCCGCTCGGTGACGTCCACCGCCATGCTCAGCACCTGCTCGGAGCCGCCGCTCGCCGGCTGCACCACCGCCGTCCACAGCGCCACCTGCAGGGGCGTGCCGTCCTTGCGCATGCGCTGCATCACCGCGCCGCCCAGCGACTCACCCCGGCCCGCGCGGGCCAGGTTGCGGCGGAACTCCTCCTGCTTGCCGGGCGGCACCACCGGCAGCACCTGCCCCATCGCCTCCTGGGCCGTCCACCCGAAGATGCGCTCCGCGGCCGGGTTCCACATCCGCACCGTGCCATCCGCGTCCACCAGGATGATGGAGGCCGGCGAGGCCTGGATGATGGCCGCCAGCCGCTCGTTGACCTCGGCCAGCTGCGCGCGCGCCCGCTCCTCCTGCTCCAAGAGCCGCGCCCGCGCCAGCGCCTGTCCCGCGTGGTGGGCCAACAGCTCCAGGAACGCGCGCTCGTCCGCGTCGAACACGCGCGGCGCGGAGAAGGCGAACAGGAGCGTGCCCAGCGCCCGGCCCTCCACCGTCAACGGCAGACACGCCGACGCGGGGGACGGCGCGCGGATGGCGTGGTGGCGCTTCTGGTCCACCTCCGGATAGCGCGCCGTCAGCGCCTCGGGGGACTCCAGCCACACGGCCCGCCCCTCCCGCAGCGCCTCCGTCACCGGCCCCCGGCTCTCCAGCGGCAGCAGGCCGAACGCCTCCTCCACCGAGTCGGCGTCGTCATAGCCCGAGCACCTCAGGAGCCGCGCGTGTCCGTCCTCCTCCACCCACAGCCCGCCGCGCGCCGCGCCCACCGCCTCCACGCCCTGCTCGACGATGACCTCCGCCACGCGCGACGCCGACAGCACCTGGGACAGCTCCGCCGTCACCCGCTGCAGCCGCGCAAGCCGCCCCGCCGCCACCTCCGCCGCCTGCCTCGCCTGCTTCTCCGCCGCGTACGCGCGCGCCACGTCCAGCGCCATCGCGGCCCGGTCCGCCAGCTCCTGCAGGAGCAGCTGCTCCGCGGCCTCGACGGTGCGCTCGGGCGTGGGGGCCTTCCACACCGTGAGCGTGCCCAGCGCCTTCCCCCGGGCGCGCAGCGGCAGCACCATCCACCGCGTGAAGGGGAAGTCCTCCAGCAGCCCGTGCTGCTGCGGCGGCACCAATTGGCGCAGCTCCTCCGGGCTCGAGTCCGGCGCCCACTGCGCCTCGCCCGTGCGCAGCACCTCGCGCGAGGGGCCCTCGTCCGCGCGCAGCGCCGGAGGGCTGAGCGTCTGGAACAGGAGCCGGGCCTCGGGCGAGGCGGCGGCCGAGGCCATGGTGCGCAGCCACAGGCCATCCTCGGACAGCAGGCGCAGCGTGCACGCGGCGCCCAGGAAGGGCACCACCAGGGCGCACAGCCGCTCCATCACGGCGGGAGGCTCCAGGCTGGCGTCGGCCAGCACCCGCGACGCCTCCGCCAGCAGCGCCAGGCGCTCCTCCACCTCCGGGGCATGCGCCCCGAACTGTCGTGCGTCCGCGTACCGGGATACCGCCATCGTCATCGCGCCCCCGCGAGGTGGCATGGGAGCACGTGAAAGCAGGCAGGGGCATGTCCCCCGTGGCCCCCCGGCCTTCCTTCATGGCCAATCAACATACGCCCCCCTCTGACTGTTCGTTCCGGACGCCTGCTCCGTCGCGAACCGACGGAAGGAGCCGGCCTGGGGCTACCTGCTCGCACATGGGCGCACCTGGACGTTGGAATCCACGGGGCCCGTCTCCGGGTGGGTTGCTACTCATGTGGGTTCGGCTAAAGGGGGGCGCGTGAAAGCCACCACCACCGGAGTACCGGGCGGCGAGGAGATTCGGGAAGGCCCCGATACCTTCAAGCGCACGGCGCTCCTGGCCCTCGGGGCCCTGGGCATCGTCTATGGCGACATCGGGACGAGCCCGCTCTACGCGCTGCGCGAGTGCTTCACCGGCCCGCACGGCATCCACCCCACGCCGGAGAACGTCCTCGGGGTGCTGTCGCTCATCTTCTGGTCCCTGCTCATCATCGTCTCGGTGAAGTACCTCATCTTCGTGATGCGGGCGGACAACCGGGGCGAGGGCGGCATCCTGGCGCTGATGGCGCTGGTGATGCAGCGGCAGAAGGGACAGACCCACCTGAACCGCCCGGTGCTCATCACCCTGGGCATCTTCGGCGCGGCGCTCCTCTACGGCGACGGCCTCATCACCCCGGCCATCACGGTGCTCAGCGCGGTGGAGGGCCTGAGCGTGGCCACCCCCGTGTTCGAGCCCTTCGTCGTGCCCATCACCCTGGCCATCCTCTTCGTCGTCTTCATGGTCCAGCGTCACGGCACGGCGGGCATCGGCGCGGTGTTCGGCCCGGTGATGTGCGTGTGGTTCTTCACGCTCGCGGCGCTGGGCGTGAAGGAGCTGGTGCACAACCCCGCGGTGCTGGGCGCGCTGTCCCCCGTACACGGGGTGATGCTCTTCGTGCACAACGGTTGGCACGGCTTCCTGGTCATGGGCGGCGTGTTCCTGGTCGTCACGGGCTGCGAGGCGCTCTACGCGGACATGGGCCACTTCGGCTGGAAGCCCATCCGCTGGGCGTGGTTCGGCGCGGTGCTGCCGGCCCTGATGCTCAACTACCTGGGCCAGGGCGCGCTGCTCCTGCGCGACGCGAGCGCGGCGCGCAATCCGTTCTACCTGCTGGCCCCCTCGTGGATGCTCTATCCGCTGGTGCTCCTGTCGGCGGTGGCGGGTGTCATCGCCTCCCAGGCGCTCATCTCCGGCGCCTTCTCGCTGACGCGCCAGGCGATGCAGCTGGGCTACAGCCCGCGCATGGAGGTGGTGCACACCTCCGCCGAGGAGATGGGGCAGATCTACCTGCCGGGCATCAACTGGGCGCTGATGGTGGGCGTCTTCACGCTGGTGCTGACGTTCCGCTCCTCGAGCGCGCTGGCGTCCGCGTACGGCATCGCCGTGTCCACGACGATGCTCATCACCTCCGTCATGGCCTATGTCGTCGCCCGCGAGCGCTGGGGCGTCAGCCGCGCGCTGGCCCTGCCCGTGGCGGGCCTGTTCCTCACGGTCGAGCTGGCCTTCTTCAGCGCCAACGCGATGAAGGTGGCGGACGGCGGCTGGTTCCCGCTGCTGCTGGCCGTCGTCATCTTCACCCTGATGACCACGTGGAAGCGCGGCCGCGACATCCTCGCCGCCAAGCTGCGCGCCGCGAGCATCCCCCTGAAGGAGCTGCTCGGCAGCTTCGGCGACCACCCGCCCGTGCGTGTGCCGGGCACCGCCATCTTCATGACGGGCAACGCCGAGGGCACGCCCCCCGCGCTGCTGCACAACCTCAAGCACAACAAGGTGCTGCACGAGCAGGTGGTGCTCCTGACGATGCAGACCCAGGACGTGCCTCACGTCCCCGCCGAGGAGCGCGTGGAGGTGGAGCCCCTGGAGCAGGGCTTCGTCCGCGTGGTGGCCACCTACGGCTTCACCGAGAACCCCAGCATCCCCGACGTGCTCAAGCGCTGCCGGGAGAAGGGGCTCCAGTTCCAGCTCATGGGCACCAGCTTCTTCCTGGGCCGCGAGACGCTGATTCCCTCCAAGAAGCCGGGCATGGCCATGTGGCGCGAGGCGCTCTTCTCCTGGATGAGCCGCAACGCCCGCAGCGCCACCGCCTACTTCCGGATTCCGCCCAACCGCGTGGTGGAGCTGGGAAGCCAGGTCGAGCTGTAGCCGTCATGCGGTCACCCCGGCCCGAGGCTGGCCCCGGGGCGCGCCCTCCACCCGCGCGCCCCGGTGTGGCCCCTCCCGCCCGGTGGAAAACCCCCGATGAAATCCCCCCCGAAATTCCGCCTCGAAGCGGGAGTCCCCTGTCCGGTTGCGTCCGGCCACGTGAAACCCGCGTGGCGGCGTCCCTGGAATCCGCGTTTACGTTCCCGGAATCACCGCCAGGGCTGTAATCCTCCGCCGTTGGCATCACTTCCGCTTGGGGGTCAGAAAAGACGCGCTGCGTCTGGGCACCCAGTGACGGTGTAACTCTCCGGAAACACGGGCCGACTCGTCCCGATAATGGGGTGCTGCTCACCCCAGTCAGCGCGTTGACGCTACGCGTTGGGTGTGGGTGTGGGGGGCTCTTCGGCGCACTCCTGGTGCAGTGAAACGGTGATTTATTTCCTTCCACGGTAGAAAATTACCGCTCACCAGCAACATTCGGCACGCTGTGGCGAGAATATTTTCATCAGGCAGAAATAATCCTGTACTGACGGAAGGCAGCTCGTTTACAGTGCTTTCAGGTGTCGCGCAGAACCCCGTGTCCGAACTGAGGTCATCCCCCATGCTCGACGTCGCCCCCGCCTCGCTCCTCTCCTCCGCTCTCTCCTCCGGCGCCCCCTCCGCGACGCCGTGGAACGACGTCCCGCAGCGCGACTGGTCGAACCTGGCCCCGCACACGGTGCTGAGCGCGCAGGAGCTGTACCCGCGCATCTGCGTGCGTGATCCGTACTTCGCGCTGAAGGACGTGACGGTGATGGGCAAGGGCGAGGTGGTGGCGCGCATCCCGGTGCAGCAGGACCCGGACGCGGAGGCGGGGCTCATCGGCATCGCGGAGGCGGGCCGTCACCTGGCCATCCTGGGCTCGTGCGCGTCCGCGCTGGTGGCGCCCAAGGACGGGCAGCACTTCTACCTGGCGTGCGGCGCGCGCGGTGAGTGGCTGCGCCGCGAGCCGATGGCGCGCTCCACGGACCTGCTCTGGGGCCTGGCGCAGGCCAGCCTCACCGGCAAGCGCACCGCCACCGCGCGCACGCTGCTGTCCGCGCCGGACGGCACCCCGGTGTTCCGCCTGGAGGTGGACTACAACGTGCTGTCCGCCGCCGCCTTCACCCGCCTGTTCGGCGAGGCGCGCCAGGACATGCGCCGCGAGCCGCGCCGCGACGACGGCATCCAGCGCACCCCCGAGGAGTGGGCCCGCCTGCGCTCCAACCCGTACGGCAAGGCGCTGGCCCTGCGCGACTGGCGCCCGGACGATGAGAGCCTCACCGCGTCCCTGGGCCCCGTCACCCCGGAGATGTGCAAGGGCCACTTCGCCCTGCACCCGGTGATGCCCGTGGCGATTGTGGCGAGCGGCATGACCCGCGTGGCGACGACGCTCCTGCGCAAGCTCGAGGGCGCGCCGTGGGCGCGGGTGCTGGCCAAGGACGTGCGCCTGAAGGCGGACAGCCTGGCGTACGCGGGCCAGACGGTGGTGTTCGGTGCGCACCGCCGCTCGCGCGATGGCGCCAACCACGTCTTCTCCTGCCAGGCCTCGGTGGGCGAGCGCGTGGTGGCGGAGCTGGACGTCACCTACGAGCGCGTGGAGTAGTCACTCCCAGGTGATGTCGTAGTCGACGCGGTCGATGCCCTGCGGATGGGCCTTCGCCGTGCCCTTCAATCCCAACACCTTCAATGCGCCGGTGAGGATGCCCTCGTGGTACGCGGGGGGCAGCATGTCCCGACGCACGCGCAGGGTGCCGGACTTGGGCCCCGTGGTGACGTACTCGCGGGTGCCGTACGTGACGGCCGCGCTGTAGCCCATCTGCGCCCCGGAGAAGAGCTTCTGCGGGTCTCCTCGGGAGATGATGCCGAAGATGAGCATCCCCGGGCCCGTGGAGTAGCGCGTGACGTTGGACTCACCACACGCGTGGTACACGGCCTCCTCGGAGCCCATCGGCTCCTCGAGCGCGTCCGCCGCCAGGTACAGCAGGTTCAGGAACTCCTGCACGGGGTAGGTGCGCAGGTCCGAGTAGTCCTTGGCCAGCGCCCCCACGCGCACCTGCTCCATCGCGGCCAGTCCGGCACGCTGTTGGACCAGGCTGAACACCGCCTTGAAGAACAGCCCTCGCACCGCGTCGCCGGGCTGCGTGGCCGCCAGTCGCGCGGCGAGCTCCGACTTGTTGGACGGCATCTCTCCACTCCTGCCTCGGTGACCGGCCCTGGGTGTATGGACGATGAGCGGTGGAGCTTATCCTCACGCCTCGTCGAGCAGCACGGGCGAGAAGCCCGCCGCGTCGCACGACGCCAGCACGTAGCGCACGCCGGCCCGCTCGCCGGTGAAGCCCGCGGGGATGCCCGTCGAGTGCAGGTGACCGTACACGCACACCTTCGGCTTGAACGCCTCGATGGGGTCGCTGAACGCGGTGGCCTTCTCGTTGGCGTACAGCGGCGGGAAGTGCACGGCGGCCACGCGCACCAGCGGCGTGGGACTGGCCGCCTCCTTCTTCTTCGCGTCCTCGATGGACGTCGCGAGCCTGCGCGTCTCGCGCTCCACGTAGCCCTGGTCGATGGGCTCGTCGCCCATCTCTCCGCCCGGCATCGGCGGGGCCTCGGGCGCCGTCCACAGCCGCGTGCCGGCAATCACCCACGGCCCCATCACCGCCGCGCTGTTGTGGAGGAACGCCTCCAGCGTCTTGAACGGCTCGAGCAGCTTGCGCAGCTTCGACGCCGAGTCGCCCCACCAGTAGTCGTGGTTGCCGCGCACCAGGAGCTTGCGCCCCGGCCGCTCGTCCAGCCACTTCAGGTCGTCCATCACCTCGTGAGGCCGCGTCGCCCAGGAGATGTCCCCCGCGACGATGACGATGTCCTCCGGCCGCACCTTCTCGTCCCACGCGCGCTGCAGGGGCCGCGGGTGCTCCATCCACCCGAAGCGCTCCATGTCCTTGTTCCGCGTGGAGGGCAGGTGCGTGTCGCCGATACCGAAAAGCCGCATGGCCCCCTCATAGCGGATGATTCGACCTCCCGCGCCTGGAACCCGGCCCGCCCCCCAGGACGCCTCCCACCCCTTGGGCCAGGCCCCATCCGACCCGGTGGGAAAAGACGAGGGACACCAGAAAAATAGTAAAACGTGTTTACGTGGCCCCTGTCCCGAAACACGCCACTGCGACACCGGCGGCCATTCCGGACGCGCCGGATGGGTAGCCCTCTGTGGGCGACCTCGTGAATTCATGGGCTTGAAATGTTGACTCAGCTTCCGGGGCCCGCGTGAGGGGAGGTAGGCGCTGGAGCATCGGTGCTCCAGTTCTCGAGGGTTGGGAGGCTAAAAGCGGGGAAGTCGGGGTTGGCACGCATGGTGCTCAGGGCACGCCGCACCGCCGCTCCCGAGAACGGGTGCGGAGCGCAGAGCTGCTGATCCCCTCTCAAGGAGCTCCCATGCACGTGTTGAGTAAGACGTTCGCGGCCACCGCCGCGGCCCTGGCCCTGTCTGCGTGTGGTCCGCAGCAGGAGGCGCCGCCGCCGGAGGCCCCGCCTTCCACGGAGGTGCCCTCGGGCGCGGCGGACGACGCGGCCCGCGCCATCGCGGACCAGGCGCGCCGCACCCCCAGCGAGCTGGACGCGCTGTTCGCCCAGGCGGCGAAGGAGTTCGACGTCCCGGTGAGCCTGCTCAAGGCCATCTCCTACACGGAGACGCGCTGGGAGCACGTGAAGGGCGAGGAGGAGTTCGAGGGCCGTCCCGCGGCGTTCGGTCTGTTGGCCCTGCGCGGTGAGAAGATCACCCAGGGCGCGGCGCTGGCCGGTGTGACGGAGGACCAGGTGCGCGGCGAGCCGCTGGCCAACCTGCGCGCGGGCGCGGCGCTGTTGTCCAGGCACGCGGCCGAGGCCGGCATCGACCGGAAGGATTTGGGCGCGTGGGCTCCGGTGGCGGTGGCGCTGACGGACATCACCGACCCGGACGTGCAGGCGTACTACGTCCACAACGAGGTCTACGCCACGCTGCGCGACGGCGCGGGCGCCTTCACGCCCGAGGGCAAGGTGGCCGTGTCGCTCGAGGGCGCGGCGGTGGAGGCGAAGTTCGCGCTGCCGAGGATGCAGGCGATGGCGGCGGGCCCGGACTACGCGGCCTCCATCTGGCGCGCGTCGCCCAACTACAACGCGCGTCCGTCCGGCACCAACGTGTCGATGATCATCATCCACACCTGTGAGGGCGGCTACTCCGGGTGCTGGGGCTGGCTGACGAACTCCGCGGCGGGCGTGTCCGCGCACTACGTGGTCAACGAGAGCGGCAGCGAGATTTCGCAGCTGGTGCGTGAGTCCAACCGCGCATGGCACGTGGGTGCGTCCTACGACTGCAACCTCAACGGCAAGGTGGACTGCGGCCTCCAGGGCACGTCGGTGAACCACTTCTCGGTGGGCATCGAGCACGGCGGCTTCGCCAGCCAGTCGTCCTTCCCGGCCGGGCAGATCGACGCGTCCGCGAAGCTGTCCTGCGACATCACCAAGGGGCAGGGCATCGTCCGCGACAGCTACCACATCGTCGCGCACGGCCGGCTCCAGCCCGCGTCCCGCACGGACCCGGGTCCGAACTGGCCGTGGAGCAGCTACATCAGCAAGATCAAGAGCTACTGCGGTGACGGCGGCACGCCCACGGGCACCATCGTCGTGGACAGCCACAACGCCAACAACGACACGAGCAAGGCGCGCGCGGACGTGCCTGCCTCGTGGGCGGCCGGCACCAGCGCGGGCTACTACGGCAGCGGCTACTACTACGCCTCCACGCAGCCCATCTCGGAGCCGGTGGTGTTCAACTTCTACCTGGCCTCGGCCGGCACGAAGACCATCGACGCGTGGTGGGTGGCGGGCACCAACCGCTCCCCCGCGGCGCCCTTCATCATCAACCACGCGGGCGGCAATGCGACGGTGACGAAGAACCAGCAGACCGGCGGCAGCGCGTGGAACACGCTGGGCACGTACTCCTTCAACGCGGGCTGGAACACGGTGCAGCTGAGCCGCTGGGCCACCGAGGGCTACGTCGTCATGGCGGACGCCATCCGGGTGCGGTGACGTGAGGATGCGAGGCCTCGAACGGATGCCGCGTTCCTGGCCGTGGTGGGCGCGGTGGAGTCTCACCGCGCTCGCCGTGCTCGGCGTCGGATGTTCCGGCCGGTGTGGCGGGACGTCGGGCGCCGGGCCGCTGTCGAAGGAGGAGGCGCGCGCCATCCCCGGCGCGGTGGTCTTCCTGTCGGAGCGGGCGGGTCAGAAGGACGTGTGGCAGGTGAGCCCTGACGGGACGGAGACGCGAATCACCAAGGGCCCCGAGGACGAGTACCCAGGCCCCGTGGCGCCGGATGGGAAGTCCCTGCTCGTGGTGGCGGTGCGGGATCAGGGCGGGATGCAGTTCCAGCAGCTGCGCGTCCAGCCGCTCGCCGGTGGAGACGCTTTGCCGCTGCATGCGCCCCGGGCGCGCTCGCGCAACGCGAGCTGGGCGCCGGACGGCACGTGGCTGGTGGCCGAGTCGGACGCGCAGGGCTTCAGCGACCTGGTGCGACTGGAGCCGCGCGAGGGGGTGCAAGAGGTGCGGCTGACGCAGGTGAAGGAAGGCTGCTTCGAGCCCGCCATCTCCCCGGACGGTCAGGAGGTGGCCTTCGTGTGCAGCCGCGAGGGCGACCCGGAAATCTACGTGACGAAGGCCGACGGGACGGCCGAGCGGCGCCTCACCGCGTTCCATCGCGAGGACCGCTCCCCGGGTTGGAGTCCGGACGGGAAGTGGCTCGTCTTCATCAGCGACCGGGAGAACCGGGAGCGGCTGTACCTGGTGCGGCCGGATGGCTCGGAGCTGCGCGCGGTGTCGGGCGAGCACTTCTCCGGTGACGAGCGCGAGCCGGCGTTCAGCCCGGACGGCCAGACGCTGGTGTACGTGAGCCGGGCGTCGGATGGCAGAAGCCGCATGTGGCGCGTGCCCGTGGCGGGCGGCGTGCCGGTGGCGCTGACGGACGGCCAGCGGCGCGACGACATGCCGGCGTGGAGCCCGGATGGGAAGTACCTGGCCTTCGTGTCGGAGCGCGAGGGGAACACGGACGTGTACCTGATGCGCGCCGATGGCAGCGGCCAGACGCGCCTCACCACCGCCCAGGCGCCGGACTGGCTGCCGCGCTGGGTGGCGCGACGGTAGGGCTCACTCCTCCAGGCCCTTGGGTCCCATCTCTTCCTCGGGAGGGTGGGGCTCGGGGCCCTGGGGCGTGGCGGGCAGGCTGAAACAGAAGGTGGAGCCCTGACCCGGCTCGCTCTCCACCCAGATGCGTCCGCCGTGGGCCTCGATGATGAGCCGGCTGATGTAGAGGCCCAGCCCCAGGCCCTGCGTGTCGGACGCGCTGCCCTGACGGGTGCGGAAGTACTTGTCGAAGACGTGCTCCGCGTCCTCGCGCGCCAGGCCCGGGCCCTCGTCGCGCACCGCCACCACGACGTGGTCCTCCGGCGAGGCGGACACGCGCACGTGGATGGGGCGCCCGGCGGGGCTGTACTTGGCCGCGTTGCCCAGCAGGTTGGTGAGCACCCGCTCCAGTCGCGCGGTGTCCACCCACGCCAGGGGCACGGGTGTGGCGACCTCCAGCAGGAAGCGCTCGCGCAGGTCCGGCGGGACGTCGCGTTCGAGCACGCCTTCCAGGAAGCGCACCACGTCCGTCGGCTCGCGGCGCAGCTCCACGCGGCGAGACTCCAGGCGCGAGCCCTCGAGCAGCTCTTCAATCATGGACTTCATCCACTCGACGTTGCGGAGGATGGCCTCGGTGAGGGCCTCCTCGCGCGCCATGCCGCGCTCCTTCAGCGCGTGGGTGAGCAGGCTGGCGCGCAGGGTGATGCCCTGCAGGGGATTGCGCAGGTCATGCGAGATGAGGCTCACGTACTCCTCGCGCAGGCGCTCCAGCTCGTGGCGGGTCGTCAGGTCCTGGCCGGTGACGACCACGCCGCGCGGCTCTCCCTGGGGGCCGAACACCGGCGCGGCGGTGATGAGCACGGGCGTCGTCCCGCCATCGGGCCGCGTGATGAGCAGCTCCTCGGGGCCCACGACCTCGCCGGTCCGCACCGCTCGGGTGGAAGGCAGGTCCTCCATCGTCAACGGACGCCCGTCGGGGTGTCTCAGCCGGTCCAGGTAGGCGCCGCGCCTGGGATGCTCCGGCATCGGGCCGAGCATCGTCTGTGCGAAGGGATTGGCCATCAGCAGCGAGTCCCGCGTCGGGTCCGTGAAGAGCACGCCCACGGGGGCGTGGTTGAGCACCGCCTGCACGAGCCCGCGTTGCACCTCGGCCTCTTCGTGCGCCGCCTGGAGCCGGGCAAGGGCCTGCTCGCGCTCGGTGACGTCGCGCAGGACGACGAGCAGGCTGGGGCCCTCGGGGCCATGGACGTTCCGCAACCGGGCTTCCAGCGCAACCGGGGTGCCGTCCGCGCGTCGTCCGCGCAGGGCGCGCGCGGTGGAGTCTCCGTCCAGACGCTGGCCGCCGAAGAGTCCCTCGGGGACGAGCACCTCGACTCCGTGTCCGAGCAGGGCTTCTCGGGGGTGGCCGAACACGCGCTCCGCCTCCGCGTTGACGAAGCGCATCCGTCCGCTCGCGTCGACCATGAGCAGGGGCTCGGGGGTGGTCTCCAGCAGGCCGCGGTAGCGGGCCTCGGAGGCGGCGAGCGCGGCGGTGGCGCGGCGTTGTCCTGCTTCGAGCAGCTCCAGCGCGCGCGCCACCAGCAGCACGAGCACCGCGCCGCCCGCGCTGAGGAGCGTGGCGAAGAGAGGCAGCTTCGCCTCGCGTCCGAGCAGTCCCGCCAGATGGAGCAGGGCCAGGCTCGCGCCCAGCACGGTGGGGCCCAGCAGGGCGAGGGGCACCATCCGCCGCGCGAGGAAGCCGCCCAGCGAGTCCCGGGTGAGGCGCTCCGCCAGCCCTCGCTCGGGCCGCGAGCAGGGCACGCCCACGCCCAGCAGCAGCACGGCGATGGCGGTGTAGAGGCCCATGCTGCGCTGGGCCGGGAAGGTCTCTCCCGCCGCGCCGACGAGCGGGCCGAGCAGCAGGCCATTGAAGCCCAGGAGCGCCACCAGCACGGCCGCCATCACGAGCGCGTCGTTCCACGACAGTCGAGGCCCCTTGCGCTCGGGGAGGAGCATCGCGGTGCCGAGCAGGAGCAGGCACAGGGCGGTGAGCGGCGAGGGGCGGATGCGCAGGTCGAGCACGCCGGACGCCTGGGTGAAGAGCACGTCCAGGGGGCCCATGGGAGGCATGACGTCCTGCGCGGCGCTGACGCAGCCGATGAGCCACATGCCGGCGGCGCAGAGGGCGGACAGTCTCCGGCGCGTGCGGGAGGAGCGGGCAGACGACCTCAGGGCCAGGGCCAGGCCGCCGAGCACGAGGGCCAGGCTGGTGCGAGGCGCGGTGGCGGGTCTGCTATCGCCCTCGGGAAAGAGGGGGCGCGCCGAGAGCAGCCAGCCGGTGAGGGTGGCCAGTCCCAGCAGGAGGACGACCAGCGCCGCGACCCAGGCGAGTGCGCGGGCCACGCTCTGGTTGCGGGTCTGGCCCCCGCCATTCGGCTGCATCGGCGCCCCCCTGGGCCGCGCGGAGGTGGCGGTCGCGCGCGGACGATGTCGTCACACGCGTCGGTCCTCCGACTCGCTCCTCACGCACCTGTCCGGGAGATGGATGCACATCGCGTCCGAGCCCCGCGTCGCACGGCGGGGCAGGGTGGACGCTCGGCTGCCCAGGCCGCCGCGCGCGGGGCTCGTGCGCCCAGTCAGGGCGCGGCGGGCGCGTAGATGCCGGGGTAGACAGTGAGCACGAAGCCCCACCCGGGCGCGACGGAGGCGTTGCGAGCCACGTACGTGTCGTCACCCTCGACGCCGAGTCGGAACGTCTCCGCGTCCAGGCCGGTGTGGACGTAGATGAACAATCCATCCGAGGACGTGCCGACCTGGTCGACGCCGTTGAAGTCCGCGGACGGGTAGAAGATGCGCTCGGCCAGCTCGCTCCGGTCCGGCACCACGCGCACGCCCGCGCGAGGCTGTCCGCTCGCATCGACGACGCGTCCCAGCACGAAGCCCGCGTCGCGCAACGTGCGGGCGCGGTCACTCGTCAGCCCGCGAAGGAGGGGCTCACCGAAGGTCGTGCTCAGCGCGTCATGGAACTGTTCGGGCAGGGCCCACACGCTCGCCTCGATGACGTCCGTGCGGGGGCGTGCTCCGGTGAAGACGGTGTCGTAGACGGGCGTGAGCGTGCGCACCAGGCCCGCGCCTTCCAGGCTCGTCGCCAGCCCCTGGTGGACCTCGCGGACGGGGACGTCCTCCACGGCGAAGGCGCCATCGGCTTCCACGGTGCCGGCGCCGAACGTGGGGTTGTCGTCATTCACCGCCACCCGGAGCGGCTCCTGGATGGCGATGGGGACTCCGTCCAACGTGGGCGTGGGTTGTCCCTGGGCGGCGAGCCATCGCTCGGCCTCGGGGAGCACGCGCGCGCGTCCGCTGACGCGGATGCGGAGGTTGTCCAGGTCCACCGACTCGGCATCCTCGGTCTGGAAGCCAGGGTCGGGGGCAGGGCCCCCGGAGCCACAAGCGGACGACGCGAGCCCGAGCAGTACACAAGAAGTCAGAAGAAAAGGGCGCTTCATCGCTCGCCAACATTTCCATGCCCTCTTCGCACGGCAATCCACCGCCGAGCTCTCCGTCCCCTGTTCGACGACTCGCCCCCACCCCGGAAAGCAGACACCGGGCCGCCCACCCGTCCGAGAGGGACGTGGGACGTGGCCCGGTGTCTTGAATCCATCAACTCCGAGGCGCGCTCGCGCCATGTGTTTCAGGGCCAGCCCCGCCTCGGAAGCGAATCCAACAACCTCCGAGGTGCGGCCGGTGAGTCAGCACCCGCCGCCAGGCCCATCGACTCCGAGGCGCTCGCGGCCGGTGTGTCCCGTCGCCAGGTCCCTCGACTCCGAGGTGCTCGCGGCCGGTGAGTCAGCACCCGCCGCCAGGCCCATCGACTCCGAGACGCTCGCGGTCAGTGAGTCCCGCCGCCAGGTCCCTCGACTCCGAGGTGCTCGCGGTCAGTGAGTCCCGCCGCCAGGTCCATCGACTCCGAGGTGCTCGCGGCCGGTGAGTCAGCACCCGCCGCCAGGTCCATCGACTCCGAGGTGCTCGCGGCCGGTGTGTCCCGCCGCCAGGTCCCTCGACTCCGAGGCGCTTGTGCTCGATGAATCAGCGCCAGCCGCCGCCGCTGCTCTTGGAGCCGGAGGAACCGGAGCGGCCACTCGGCGCCGAGGAACCACCGCCAGAACTCCGACCGCCACCGCTGCTTGAGCCGCTGCTGCCACGCCCGCCACCGTTGCTCCAGCCGCCGCCACTGCTCCCGCCGCTGCTGCTGCCGCTGCTGCCGCGCCCGCCACCGTTGCTCCAGCCACCACCGCTGCTGCCGCTGCTCGAGCCGCTGCTGCCGCTGCTCGAGCCGCTGCTGCCGCGTCCGCCACCAGTGTTCCAGCCGCCGCCGCTGCTCCCACGTCCGCCGCTGTTCCCACGGTCATTGCCACGGTCGTTATCGCGGTCATCGTCGCGGTTGCCGCGGCCGTAACCACCGCCGGAGTTGCCGCCGCCGCTCGGAGGCGTGCCGCCACCGCTGTTCCCGTACCCACCGCCGGAGCTACCACCGCCGCTCGGAGGCGTGCCGCCACCGTTGTTCCCATAACCACCGCCGGAGTTGCCACCACCGCTCGGAGGCGTGCCGCCGCCGTTGTTGCCGTAGCCGCCGCTGTTGCCCCAGCCGCCGCCGTTGTTGCCACGGTCGTCATCGTCGCGGTCCCGACCGTGGCCGCGTCCCGGACGCGAGCCACCGTTGTTGTCCCGCCCGTAGCCACCGCCGTTGTTGTTGCCCCCGCTGCTGCCCCAGCCGCCGCCGTTGTTGTTGTCGTTGTAGCGCGAGCCGCCGCGAGGAGGCTGCGTGCCCCAGCCCGTGCCACCCGGAGGCGGACGGTCATTGTCGCGAGGCGTGTAGTTGCGCGTCGTCGTCGGCCGCGAGCCGGGCCGCGTGTAGCTGTAGACCGCGGAGGCCGCGTGGGTCCGGTCGTACACGTAGCCGCGGTTGCGCTCCCAGCGGTACGCCCGACCCGAGGAGGGGTAGTAGTCGTGCGAGTGCCGCCCGTGGTGGTGGCACGCGACGCCCAGCGGATCCAGGTGGAAGTCCCAGTACCAGACCACCGCCGGACCCCGGTAGTAGTACACGTCGTCGGTGTACGTGTAATACGTCGTCGACGGCTGGTAGCCGTGCGAGTGCACGTGGTCATACGGGCACCAGCCACCGCCGTCGTCATCCGGAATGGGGTGGTAGCCCGAGTAGCTGTACTCCACCACCACGGCGCGGCGAGCGGCGGGGCCGTGATAGTGGGCGTAGCAACCCGTTCCCATCATCAGGGCCAGGGGGATGGCGAGTGCGAGCAATCGGCGCATGTGACGAGTCTCCCGCGCGAAGGGCCTCTGCAGCCAGTCCCCCTTCGCGACCACGGAATTCCAGACGGGCAGGCCCCGGGAAAATTCACGCCCCCGCGCTTCCCGCCCGCCCGCCTCCTGCTTAAGCGCCCCTGTGCCCTGGTGAACACAGGGCTGGCTGGTGTAGGTCCTTCACGCAAGGACGGCGCGAGTCGAGGCAGCCGGGGTGTTCCGGACCCGTCGCGCGAGGAGCAGGGCAATCATGTCGTATTCGGATGACGGAAGGGCGAGGGGCGCGACGTGCCCGCTGCACCCGGATGACCTCGCGCAGCGCACCTGTACGCGCTGCGGCAACTTCATGTGTGACACGTGCAGCGAGCGCGGCACGCAGTCGCACTGTCCCCCCTGTCGCGCCCGCGAGGGCCTGGGCCGGGACTTCCCGTTGGACCGGGACAACTGGTCCTTCAGCCGCCTGTTCGACGTGTGCCTGGACGCGTTCAAGCGCGAGTGGGTGATGCTCAGCGTCGGCGCGCTGCTCGTCTTCGCCGCGTCCATTGGCGGCAACCTCCTGTCCCAGATGTTCTCGTTCATCGGCGCCGCCACCGACAGCGTGGTCGCCATGGTGATGACGACGCTGGTGGGCATCGCGCTCACGTGGGTGATTCAGGGCGCGGTGACGCTGGGCTTCCTGCGCATGGCCATGGACGTGCTCCAGGGCCAGCGCGCGGACCTGGCGCGCGTGTTCTCCCAGTTCTCCAAGCTGGGCACCTACCTGCTCACGATGCTGCTGACATTCGCGCTGGTGCTGCCGCTCGTGCTCGTCGGCCTGGGCATCCTGGTGGCCATCTTCGTCGCCGGCGCGGGCATCTCCCTGGCCGAGCTGAACTCCCTCTCCGAGTTCGACGGCGCGATGCGGGGCGTGTCGCCCGGTCTCATCGGCTTGATGGTGCTCGTGTCCGCGGTGCTCTACCTGGGCCCGGGCATGTGGCTGATGCTCCCGCTGGTCCTCGTCCAGCCCGCGCTGGCGGACCAGGAGAACCCCACCGCGCTCGAGACCATGCGCCTGGCCTACACCCACGCGAAGGGCTTCCGGCTCTCCATCTTCGGCGTGCTGGCGCTGGGCGGCTTCATCCTGGTGCTGGGCTTCATCCTGTGCTGCCTGCCCGCGCTGCCCGCCATGGGCTTCTTCCAGCTGCTGCTCGCGGGCCTCTACCTGGCCATCAGCCGCGGCGGCCGCCAGGAGCGCTTCGGCTGAGTCGGAGGACGTGAAGCCCACGGGGCCCGCGCGGCATGGCGGGCCCCGGTGACGGCTTCGGTGCTTCAGTGCACCAGCCGCTCGGAGGAGCCCGAGCGCGGCACGGCCACCCGGCCCATGCAGGCCAGGATGTGCTCGCGGTACTCGGACAGCTCGCGCAGGCCGCACAACATCCAGCGCCCACCGATGACCAGCGTGGGCACGCCGCGCACGCCGCGCCCGGCCGCGTCGCGGTGCTCATCCAGGATGAGCCGGCGCGTCTCCTCGGAGCGGAAGGCGGCGGAGAACTCGTTCATCGCCAGGCCCACGCGCGACGCCAGCTCGAACACCACGTCCGGCCGCGACACGTTGACGCCCTGCTCCAGCGCCGCGCGCTGCATCGCCCGCGCGAGGAACATCCGCGCATTGGGGCCCTGCAGCCGCGCGGCCTCCAGCGCCGCCAGCGCCGGCACGCTGCTGCGCGGCGGGTCTCCGCCCAGCCACAGGTCCGTGGAGAGCAGTGGCGCGGTCAGGTCCGCCTCGCGCTGCGCACGCTGCACTTCTTCCACGAGCCCGCGCTTCTCGCGCTCCGTGGGAAGCACGTCGTGAACGCGCAGAGGGTAGGGCCTCACGCTCCAGCGGACGGCGTCGCCAAACTCCTGGCGCAGTACGTCCAGGCGCAGGTCGGCGAGATAGCACCAGGCACAGAGCACGTCCTGGTAGACGGTAACCTGCAGCGGCTTGTGCAGCGTTTTCATGGGGGGCCGCCAGATTAGAGGCCACGCCGCGCCGCTGCCAACTCCCCATGACAACCGGCCCGTGAAGGCATTCCTGTGTTCCTGTGGAGCATCCAAGGTACCTGCGGCCCTGGCTGCTCGCCTGCTCCAGGGCATGCGAGCAGTCTTGGACACCGCGCCTGCTACCCGCCGGACACCCGCGTGCCACCGGACTTCGCCGCCGCGTAAGCCAGCGCGTGCTCGACGATTTCTCCCGCGATGTCGCGCCCCGTCGCCCTCTCCAACCCCTCGAAGCCGGGGCTGGAGTTGATCTCCATCAGCCGGGGACCCGCGTGGCCCTCCAGCATGTCCACGCCCGCCACCTCCAGGCCGATGATGCTCGCGGCCCGCACGGCCGCCTCCGTGTATGCCGCCGGAAGCTCGATTGCCTGCCCCTCGCCGCCGCGGTGGATGTTGGAGCGGAACTCGCCCTTCTTCGCGCGCCGCCGCATCGCCCCCACCACGCGCTGGCCCACCACCAGCGCCCGCACGTCCCGGCCCTCGCTCTCCGCGACGAACTCCTGGAGCACGATTTCCTGACCCAGGTCCCAGAACGTATCCAGGATGGTCTGCACCTCCGGCAGCGTGTGCGCAATCATCACGCCCACGCCCTGGGTGCCCTTGATGAGCTTGATGATGACGGGCAGCCCGCCCACCTCCTGCACCAGCTTCTTCACGTTGCTGCGGTCGTGCGCCATCACCGTGCGCGGGATGTCCAGTCCGGAACGCGACAGGAACTGCAGCGCGCGCAGCTTGTCCCGGCTGCGCGCGATGGAGGTCTGCGGGTTGAGCACCGGCACCCCCATCATCTCGAAGTGGTTCACCACCGCCAGCCCGTACGCGGTGATGGACGCGCCGATGCGCGGCACCACCACGTCCACGCCGCGCATCTCCACACCGCGGTAAGTCATGCGCGGCGTGCCCTGCGCGAGCAGCAGGCAGCAACGCAGCGTGTCCAGCACCAGCGGGCGGTGTCCCCGCTCCCGGATGGCCGCCACCAGGCGTCGGGTGGAGTACAACGAGCGCTTCCGGGACAGGATGGCCACCGTCTTCTTCACGCGGCCACGACGCGGCGCGGGATGCTCGGGTGCCTTGGACCCAGGCATGGCCGGGGCCTTCTTCTGCTGGATTTTTCGGGGAGACATGGGCGGAGCAATCGAGCGTAGCACGTACCCGCGGACACAGGCGGCTGCGGGGGGCGCGTTTGCTATCCTCCCGTGACAGATGAGCGCGACAGATCCGCATCCCGACGACATCCACACCAGCCCCGGAGATGCCGCCGGGTTAGACCTCGCCCACTCCCCGTTGTTGGGAGAGACGCTCGTGGTGGACCCGCGCACCACGGTGAAGCTCCACAAGTGCCGGCTGGCCGTGACGTCCGGGCCGGACACGGGCCGCTCCGTGGTGAGCGACAAGGAGCGCCTGCGCTGCGGCGCGCACCCGGGCAACGACCTGATTCTGGTGGAGGACCGCACCGCCAGCCGTCACCACTTCGAAATCCAGTTCACCGAGCGCGGCTACCTGCTCGTGGACCTGGGCTCCACCAACGGCACGTTCCTGGACGGGCGCAGGATTGAGCGCGCCTACCTGTCACCGGGCTCGCAGATTCGCGCGGGCTCGTCGGTGCTCACCTTCGCGCCGCTCGACGAGGAGGTCACCGTCGAGCCGGACCGCGACGGCGAGCTGTGCGGCATGGTCGGCCAGAGCATGAAGATGCGCCAGATATTCGGGCTCATCAAGAAGATCGCCCCGCTCGACGTGTCCGTCATCATCCAGGGCGAGACGGGCACCGGCAAGGAGCTCGTCGCCCGCGCCATCCACGAGCTGTCGGGCCGCAACAAGTCCCCCATGGAGGTGCTCGACTGCGGCGCCATTCCGCCCAACCTCATCGAGAGCGAGCTGTTCGGCCACGAGAAGGGCGCCTTCACCGGCGCGGTGAGCGGACGGCCCGGCGCCTTCGAGCGCGCGCACGGCGGCACCATCTTCCTGGACGAGCTGGGCGAATTGCGCCTGGACCTTCAGCCCAAGCTGTTGCGCGTGCTGGAGAACCACGAGGTGCGCCGCGTGGGCGGCAACGACGTCATCGAGGTCAGCTGCCGCGTCATCGCCGCCACCAACCGCGACCTCATGAAGGAGATACAGGCCGGCAACTTCCGCGAGGACCTCTACTTCCGCCTCTCCGTCATCACCATCCAGCTGCCCCCGCTGCGCCAGCGCCGCGACGACATCCCCCTCATCCTCAAGGGGGCCCTCGCCGCCCCCGACGTCGTCCAGAAGCACGGCAAGAAGCGCTTCTCCGCCGAGGCCATGGGCCTGCTCATGGCCTACCCCTGGCCCGGCAACGTCCGCGAGCTCATGAACGTCCTGTCGCATGTCTTGACGTTCAGCGAGGGTGAAGAAATCCAGCCGTCGAGCCTTCCTCCGCGCGTGCGGGGTCAGGCGCGGGAGGGCCCGCTGCCGTTCAACGAGCACCTCTCCTTCAAGGACGCCAAGGAGCAGCTGCTGGAGAACTTCGAGCGCGAGTACGTCACCAGCGTGCTCACCCGCTGCGAGGGGAACCTCTCCCGGGCCGCGCGCGAGAGCGGCCTGCACCGGAAGTCCATCGAGCGGCTGGTGAAGAAGTATCAGCTCGACACCAAGGGCATGAAGCCGCGCTGACCCTGGGGGTGTTTCCACCCCGCTCCCGGTGCATGTGACAGACATGAGACATGACGCGCTCGGTCTGTAGCGCCCACTGACAGACATCCCGCCCCCACGGGCAAGTTGACGTATGTCCTCCCGGGGAGAACTCCCGGGAAACTGCGTGCTGCCATGAATTCCTACCCCCGAGGGAATGGTGGCCAGTCAGGACAGGCGATGGTGGAGGCGGCCCTCACGCTTCCATTGGTCGTGTTCTTGTTGCTGGGCACGCTGCAGTTGTTCCTGATGCTGCAGGCGCGCGTGTTGGCGCACTACGCGGCGTTCCAGGCCACCCGTGCGGGCAGCATCGCGCATGGCGAATGCGAGCGGATGACGCATGCGGCCATCCTCGCGTTGATACCTTCGTTCCATTCGTTCCTGGGTCTGTCGAGCGCGACGGACGAGGTGCGGCATGGCGGCGGCGGCGGCGCGCCGGCGAAGCTCGCGGCGGCGTTCGCGGCGCGGCGGGACAACCGCTACCGCGGCGGCCTGGACGGCGTGCACACGGGCAGCATCGTGTGGATCAACCGCGCGCTGGTGGGCGGCGGCATCGACGGGCCGCAGGACCGCGCGTTCGATGATCCAGGCCACTTGAGGCGCCTGGAGGTCCAGCTGGTCTACTGGTACCCGATGCGCATCCCGTTCGCGAACTGGGTGATGTCGCGCATGTTCATGGCGCAGGCGGGCATCGAGGACTACACGGCGGCCAACCCGCTGATGCCCGCGGAGGCGAACGCGAACTGGAACCAGGGGGAGTTCACCTCGCCCATCCAGCTGGCCTCGGACGTCCGCTCGGAGCTCGCCGCGCGCGTGGCCCGCCAGCAGTACGTGTTTCCCATCGAGACCAGCTTCACCATGCGGATGCTGACGCCCGCCAAGCGGCGCCACTTCGCCACCATGGATTGCCCCCGATGACACGCGCCCATTCCCGTGGTCAGACGATGGTGCTGTTCGTGCTGGGCACGCTGCTCATGGTGCTGATGGTGAGCCTGACGCTCTCCTTCTCCATGAAGGTGCGCGAGCGCATCGAATTGCAGACGGTGACGGACGCGGCCGCGTACTCCAACGCCGTGGCCACCGCGCGCACCTTCAACAACATCGCGGTCATCAACCGCGCGCAGATTGGCCACGCGGTGGCGCAGGCGGGCGCCACCAGCCTGGTGAGCTGGGCCAGCCTCTACCGCGCGCAGCTCAACGCCGCGAACACGGGCTTCGGCATCGGCAAGAAGCCGTATCAGGCGGCCATCGCCAGCGGCTGTCCCTGCGCGCCCAAGAAGTCCTGGTGTCGCCAGCGGTGCCGCTGCGGCAAGAAGGGCGTGGCGGACCTGAACATGCTGCAGACGCAGCTGCGCATCGAGCAGGCCCGCGTGGAGGCCGTGTTCCAGTCCATGGAGCCCATGGTCAACCTGCAGATGCTCTCGCACCAGATTGCCCAGGGCGTCTTCTACGCGGCCCAGCAGCAGAACTACCAGGAGCTGCGCGACGCGGTGGACGACCAGGCCTTCGCCAACCGCATCCTCGGCAACGTGGTGGGGCGCGGACGCAACCCCCAGGACGCCGCCTGGCGCGTGCCGGACGTGGGCAACGTCAACGAGGACGAGCTCACCGGCGGCATCGCCTGCGCGGGTGATGGCGCCGTCTGTGACTTGCCGCTCACCGTCGCGCACGCCGTCAACGCGGCCATGGGCAGCCGTGGCTTCCACTTCGTCACCCACCGGCAGTGGCGGCTGGGTGACTACAGCGCGCACCAGGCCAACCTGGACTTCGTCATCTGGTTCCCCGACGAGGTGGTGGTGCTGCCGGACACCAACGGCACCACGTACTTCGGCAAGCCGGGCCGGAAGATGCCGATGCTCCCTCCGTACGCGCCTGCGCTCACGGGCGACGACACGGGCCGCATCGGCTGGATGTACGACCACCTGCTGCACGGCGGAGACCCGGTGGCCTGTCCGGCGAGCGTCGCGGGGGTGCAGTCCACCAAGGCCTCGCTGGTGACGTCCGGCGGTATCATGCCCCGCCCCGAGCACACCTGGACGGGAGGCAGGGACCCCGGCGGTCCGTTCAACCACATGCTGGTACCGTGTCTGGGCGGGCCCTCGTCGTGCCCGGGCATCTGGCCGCCGTTCCTCGACTACAACGTCGTGCGCATCAACAATGACGACAACAACTACGGGCAGCCGAAGAACTTCGCCGTCGTGCAGCGCGACCTGATGGCACGCAGGCTGGACCCGTGGGACCTGTCCTTCCGCTACCGCTTCGAGTCGGGCGGTGGGGGCAACGTGTATGACGCCCGCAGCTTCAACCTGGCGGACGGCACGCCCAACAACACGCAGACGGCGCTGTCCACGGGCATCGCCTACTACCACCGCGGGCAGAGCCTGGGCTTCCACCACTGGAGCGAGCCGCCCAACCTGCTCAACCCCTACTGGCGCGCCACGCTGGTGGGCGTGGACGTGGATGAGGACGGGGTGGGGGACGCCATCGACACGCTGGGGCTGAGCGCTCCCGTCGCGGCACAGACCTTCCGCGAGCTGCGCAACGCGGGCTTCAAGGGGCTCCAGAGATGAACGCTCGTCACGCACGTCGCTCGAAGTCCCGCGTGGCCCGTGGACAGGCCTTGCTGGAGGCCGCCATCGGCGTCACGCTCTTCGTCACCATCGTCGCCTTCGGCATCCACTTCGCGGAGGTGGGCTTCCTGTCGCTGAAGGTGCAGGAGGCCGCGGTCTCCGCGCTGTGGGACGGCACGCACGGGCAGATGCACCACATCCCCGTCACGTACACGCAGGCGGGCAGCTCCATGCGGGACGCCGCCGCGAGCGCGCAGGAGCGCTACGCGGACTTCAAGGGCCTGTCCTCCACGCCGGGCGGGGGCCGCGTCACCATGGCCTTCACCCGCGGCACCGGCATGCAGGTGAGCTGCGGCATGGACGCGGGCGTGGGCTGGGCGGGCGCCATCGCCACGCGCCTGGTCTACCGGGACAACGGCGGCACCGCGTGTGGTGCCTCGGCCACGTTGAGCGCGTGGCGCTTCCCCCGCTCGTTCCTGGACGGGCCCGATGACGGCGCGCTCTACCAGAAGCAGAACCTGGACGACTCGCTCGCCAACCTGCAGGTGTGCGCGGTGGGCCGCGCGGTGGGCGGCGCATGCCAGGGCCGCTTCTCCATGCTCGTGGACGACTGGGGGCTCGCGGGGGCGCTGGAGTCCGCCACGTGCAACATCCTCATGCAGGACCAGCTCATCCCCTGCACCAACGTGCCCTTCCACGCGGCGGCGTGGTCCACCTACGCGCCCACGACGCTGCCCATCCAGGCGTCCGCGAGCAACCTGGCGGAGGCCACGCTGTTCTGGAACCCGCTGCCGCCGACGGCGCTCGCCATGGTGGGCCTGGGCATGAAGGAGCACACCTTCTGGATGAGCGCCGCGGGTGAGGACGTCGTCAACTTCGTCCAGACGCCCCCGCTGATGGACCCCATCTCCCGCTTCTACCCCACCACGCCCGGCTCCTACATCGGGCTCACCACGTTCCCGTACAGCCTGGCGCACGCGCAGCGCTTCGGCAACGGCGCCTGCTTCCTCGGAAGGGATTGTGATTGAGATGACGCGAGGACTCCTCTCGTGGACCCGGGGTGCCTTCCTCCTCGTCGCCGTGCTGACGGCCGGCCTGGCGCGGGCGGATGGCAGTCAGTGCAGCGCCGATTGCATCACCAAGTCGGACGCGATGATGCGCTCGTGCATCGACAAGTGTCCTCCGCCCCCGGATGACCCGACCCGGCCCGGGCCCTTCCAGTCCTGCATGGCGCGCTGCCAGGAAAAGCAGGAGAAGAAGTTCGCGGAGTGCTCGGAGCGCTGCGTGGACCCGGAGGGAATCGAGACACCGCGCAAGGGCAAGAGCGGGCGCGTGCGCTAGCGGAGCGAGTGATGACCCACGCGAAGAGCTGGCTGCGATGCGCGGTGATGGCAGGGGTGCTCGTGTCCGGTGTCGCGGCCGCGCAGCGCGCGCCGTTCAAGTGGGAGGTGCCCGGCGTGGTGGGCGTGGTGGACGTCTCCGCGCCGGTCATCGCCAGCGGCATCCCGGTGAAGATGACGGCGGTGCGCAGCAAGGAGCGGCCGGAGGTCATCCTGCGCTCGCTCGTGGACCGCTTCCTCGTCTGGGGGCTGCACGTGCCCGCGGCCTCGCTTCAGCCGCAGCTCCTGCGTGAGCCGATGGTCACCGCGCTCGATACGCGCGAGTTCATCTCGTACACGGCCATCGTCCAGCCCAACCCGGACGGCACGACGACGGTGTTCCTGGGACAGGCGGACCTGTCCAAGGCGCCGCGCGTCCAGTCCAGCGTGGCCCCGGTGTACCCGGGCGGCTCGGGGCTGTTGCAGTCGGAGATGGAGGGCGCGCGCACGCTCGTGTACTCGGCGAGCGCCAGGGCGTTGGACGTGGAGGTCTACTACCGCAACGAGCTTTCGCAGGCGGGCTTCGAGGAGGTGGAGCCGATGCTCTTCCGCTCCTCGCAGGACGAGCTTCATGTCCGGGTGACGCCGGCCAAGGAGGGCAAGGTGTCCGTCGTCGTCGTGCGACGGGGCGTCGCGCCCGAGGAGGCGCCGAAGCCGGCCGGTGATTGAAAGCGCCGCACCGAGCGTGTTACGGGCGCTGTCGACATGAGCGACGCGCCCTCCCAGGACAAGGACTTCAAGGACACCGTCAACCTGCCGCGCACGGACTTCCCGATGAAGGGGAACCTGGCGCAGCTCGAGCCGAGGATGCTCGGCTGGTGGGCGGAGCGGGGCATCTGGGGGAAGCTCCTGGAGAAGAACGCGGCCGGTGAGCCCTTCGTGCTTCCTGACGGTCCGCCGTACGCCAACGGCCACCTGCACGCGGGCCACGCGCTCAACAAGGTCCTCAAGGACATTGTCGTGAAGTACCGCAACCTGGTGGGTCGCCACTGCGACTTCATCCCGGGTTGGGACACGCACGGTCTGCCGATTGAGCAGGCGGTGGAGAAGCGGCTGAAGGACAAGAAGGTGGACAAGCGCACCCTGTCGCGCGACGCCTTCCTGGAGCTGTGCCGCGCGTACGCGCTGGAGTTCATCGACATCCAGAAGACGGAGTTCCAGCGGCTGGGGGTGTTCGGCTCGTGGGAGGCGCCGTACAAGACGCTCGACTTCTCCTACGAGGCGCAGGAAATCAGGGAGCTGGCCGGCTTCGCGCGCCGGGGCATGCTCTACCGCCGCAAGAAGCCGGTGTACTGGTGCCTCCAGGACCAGACGGCGCTGGCCGAGGCGGAGGTGGAGTACGAGGAGCACGAGTCCCCGTCCGTCTACGTGGCCTTCCCCGCAGGCCCCGAGCTGGCGGACCGGGTGCCTTCGTTGAAGGGCAAGGCCGTCGACTTCGCCATCTGGACGACGACGCCGTGGACGCTGCCGGCCAACCTGGCCATCGCCGTCAACCCGGAGCTGGAGTACGTGTTCTACCAGCTGGGCGCGCGCGTCATCTGCGTGGCCAAGGACCTGCTGCCCAAGGTGCTGGCGGAGGTGAAGTCGGACGAGCTGGCGGTGAAGCACGTGGAGCTGCCGGGCGGTGAGGTCTCCGCGGCGGCGCTGGTGGACCCCGCGCGCATCCTCGCGTACGCGCGCGGCGAGGAGCTGGAGCACCTGACGTACCAGCACCCGTTCTACGAGCGGCGTGGGCGCATCCTGCTGGGCGAGCACGTCACGCTGGATGCGGGCACGGGCCTGGTGCACACGGCGCCGGGGCATGGCCAGGAGGACTACGAGGTCGGCCTGCGCTACGGCCTGGACATCTACAACCCGGTGCGTCCGGACGGCCGCTACGACGACACGGTGGGCCCGGCGCTCGCGGGCAAGCGCGTGTTCGAGGCGAACCCGCTGGTCATCGCGGTGCTGGTGGAGAAGGGCGCGCTGCTCAACGACGCGAAGGACACGGTGGCGCACAGCTATCCGCACTGCTGGCGCTGCCACAACCCCATCATCCTGAGCGCGACGTACCAGTGGTTCATCCCGATGGATGCGCCCTTCCACGGGGAGAAGACGTTCCGCCAGGAGGTGCTGGCGGAGGTGGACAAGGTTCGGTGGGTGCCCTCGTGGGGGCACAGCCGCATCCGGGGCATGCTGGAGACGCGGCCGGACTGGACCATCAGCCGTCAGCGCACGTGGGGCGTGCCCATCTGCATCGCGTACTGCGAGGGCTGTGACGAGGCGCTCGTGTCGCCGGAGCTGATGGAGAAAGTGGCCCAGGCGGTGGAGAAGGAGGGCGCGGGCGTGTGGTACCGCACGCCGGTGAAGGACTTCCTGCCGGAGGGCTTCGCGTGTCCGCGCTGCGGCAAGGGTGAGTTCCGTCGCGAGACGGACATCCTCGACGTGTGGTTCGACTCGGCGTGCATGTTCTCCGCGGTGCTGGAGCGCAGGCAACGGCTGCCCGCGGACCTGTTCCTCGAGGGGAGTGACCAGCACCGCGGCTGGTTCCACTCGTCCATGCTGGTGTCGGTGGGGACGCGCGACCGCTCGCCCTACAAGGCCTGCCTCACGCACGGCTTCGTGGTGGACGGCAAGGGCGAGAAGATGTCGAAGAGCCTGGGCAACGTGGTGGCCCCGGAGAAGATCATCAACCAGTACGGCGCGGAGGTGCTGCGCCTGTGGGTGGCGGCGAGCGACTACCGCAACGACGTGCGCCTGTCGGACCAGATTCTCAAGGGCCTGTCGGAGGGCTACCGGAAGATTCGCAACACGGTCCGCTACGCGCTGAGCAACCTGTACGACTTCGACCCGGCGAACGATGCGGTGCCGTACGCGCAGCTGTCGCCCTTGGACCAGTGGGCGCTGGGGCGGCTGGCCGAGGTCGTGGCCCGGGTGAAGCAGGCGTACGAGGACTACGAGTTCCACCTCGTCTACGCGACGGTGGTGGACTTCTGCGCCGGTGACTTGTCGGCGGTGTACTTCGACATCCTGAAGGACCGGCTCTACACGTGGCGCAAGGACGGGGCGCCCCGGCGGGGCGCGCAGACGGTGTTGCATGAGGTGGCGTCCGTGCTGCTGCGGCTGCTCGCGCCGGTGATGAGCTTCACGGCCGAGGAGGCCTGGGGCTTCCTGCCGGGCAAGTCGACGGAGAGCGTGTTCCTGGCGGGCTTCCCGGAGCCGGGGACGAAGCTGTCGCCGGAGCTGGCGGAGCGCTACGCGAAGCTGTTCGCGGTGCGCGAGGCGGTGCAGGGCGTGCTGGAGGCGGCACGGCGCGAGAAGCGCATCGGCGCGTCGCTGGAGGCGCGCGTGTTGCTGATGGCGTCCGCGTCCGTGCGTGACTTCCTGATGCAGCACCTGGACGAGCTGCCCGGGCTCTTCATCACCAGCCAGGTGGAGGTGGTGGACGCGGAGGGCATCGATGCGGCGGTGCTGGACGTGACGCGGGTGTTCGGCGACGGCGCGAAGCTCCTGGCCGAGGTGAAGCCCGCCGCGGGCCACAAGTGCCCGCGCTGCTGGACGTACTCGGAGGCGGTGGGGCAGGGCGGCGACGTGTGCCTCAAGTGCCGCGAGGCGCTGGCGGCGTGAGCGCCGGATGCCCGGTGGGCTCGCGCCAGTCCCAAGCGGACGGCGCGGGCTCTGGGGCGCGCTGAGATGAAACGGGCCCGCGCTTCCGTGAGGAGACGCGGGCCCGGATGTTTCAGGTGGTGTGTCGAACGCCTACGGAGGCGGAGGCGTGGTCGTGCACTCGGCGACGGGAGCCTGGGTTGCCCGGACCGAGTCACAGTCCAGCAGGGAGGCGAGGCCCGTGAGCGGCTCCACCATCAGCAGGCTGCGCGGGCGGCCCGACTTCGCCGAGAAGTTGAGCTGAAGGTTGCCCGGCGCCGCCGCGGTGAGCGCCGCGGTGTTGTCGAGCTGACCGCGCATACAGGTCAGGTTGCTGACGGCCCGGCCCGAGCCCGGCAGGTAGCAGAGCCCATGGACTGGCGTGGCGTTCATGGAGTCCGGGATGACGACGTCCGGGCCCGTCTCGGAACAGCACTCCGGGCTGGCGCGGCACGTGGTGCCGGTGCAGGCATCCCTGGGGCAGGTGTTGTTGTCGAAGTCGTTGTCACACGTCAGCCGCTCCCAACGGGCCACCCGCTTGCGGGTTCCATCGGGCAGCAGCACGTTGTTCTCCACCACGATGCGGACCGGCTGGTTGGTGGCGATGGCCCGCTGACGCGCGCGCAGCGCCGACGACCACAGCTCGCGGGTCGCCGTCGCCTCTCGCTGGCCATCCAGCGGCTTGCTGATGCCCACCACCGCCAGGGTCACCATCATCCCGACGACGGCGATGGCGATCATCAACTCCAACAGCGTCATTCCTCGCGTGCGCATCATCCTCAAGGCCCCGGAGCGGGCTGCAGGCCCGCCGACACGAAGTTCCGGGGAGACACCCGGAGGGTATAGGTCCGGCGCCTGAAGCCGTCCTGGGGGAAGCCGTCCTCATCCGGGATGTTGATCTTCGCCGGGTCCACCACCGTGCGGTCCGAGCGCGGCGTCCGGATGACCAGGTCGATCTCCACCTCGCGAATCCGTCGGCGAAGCAGGTTGCGAAGGTCGGCTTCGTTGGTGGGCGCAGCCTCGATGGGCGCCACCACGTTCACCGCGCATTCCGCATTGCCAGTCGTGCACTGGTCGATGGGCGGGCGAACCCCTTCCTCGGGGTACCACCGGTAGGCGAGGGCCGGCTGGGTCAGGTCGATGACCGCGAATCGAACCTGCATCCGCTCCACGTCCCGGCTCACCACGGCCCAGTTGGCCGCGCCGGGAGCCAGGTACTCCAGCGCCGGGTGGCCGCCCCGCCAGTTCACGCGATACGCCGCGCTGACGGTGCGCATGATGTTCCACCCGGAATCGGTGAACATGCCCACATCACTCGTGCAGGGCCCACTGGTGGTCGCGGCGGCGCCATGGCCTGGAGAGGCCTCGATGACGGAGTCACCGGTGCGGACGTTGGTCACCCGGAAGTGGCAGGCGAGCGCACCAGCCGTCGGGTTCGCGACGAGCGCGGGGGTCGGCTGGCCCGAGGTGGGCTGCAGGCGCGTGTGGGGGGCCGGGGCGGTGCACAGGATGTTCCCCGACTTGACGGATGTAATGTTGGGTCTGCCGGGGGCCGCGAATGCGTCACATCGCTCCATCGTCACCATCGTCCGCGGGTCACCCCAGTAGAGCTGCAACACATCGGACGTCATGTCGGCGTAGGGCGTGCCCGCGGGAGGCAGCGCGAAGGTCGCGTCCGCGGCGAACGGCGGGGTGGCCGTCGCCATGTCCAGTGCGGTCCAGCTCTGGATGGCATAGCGCTGGTCGCCTTCCGAGAACTGGATGGGGGAGTTGCCCATGCCGATTCCCGCGCGCTGCACGTCCAGGGTGAGCAGGTCCTTCACCGCCCGCCCCGTCACCTGCGCCACCATCGTCTGTTCCTCGGTGAGGGCACGCCGCTGCACCTGCATGCCCGCGACCAACCCGATGCCGAGCACGATGACGCCCAGCGCGCTGGCGATCATCACCTCCAGCAGCGTGAAGCCGCCCATGCGACGAAGGGTCTTCCTCATGGCGCCATCCGGGTCTGCATCACCACCACCTGGCGGCCCTGCCGGCCCCGCTCCAACCAGCTCACCGAGACGCGGACGTTGGCCACGTTCCCGGCAAGTCCCCCGCCCAACTGCCGGGTGACGGCCGGCAGCCCCGCCGCGCCGTTCTCGATGGAGCCCGGAAGGCCCACACTGGGACTGTCGATGTCCACCGCCACCTCGTACTCACGCGCGACCACGCCCGCGGCGGGCGCGACGGTCCGCAGCTCTCCAGCCGCCGTCTGCCACACCTTGGTGCGCCGGTTGTCCCACGGTGCCAGGTTGGCGCAGGGCGGGGTGGCCGTGCAGCCCTCGGACATGATGCTCTCGAGCGTGCGCTCGGCGATGAGCTGGGCCTGCGTGGCGGTGAGGGTGCGCCGGTTGGACGCGCTGATCTGCGTCACCAGCATCATCACCGCCGCGATGCCCACGAGCATCACGGCCATGGTGGCCAACACCTCCAGGAGCGTGACGCCCCTGGAGGCCTGCAACCGCGACGACTTCATCGAGGCAGTCTCCCGTCCGGAATCGGGTCGTAGATGAGCACTCGCGAGCGGGTCTCTCCCGAGTTCGCCGCCCCATTGTTCCACTTGTTCTTCTCACCCACCAGCAGGGGCTGTCCCGTGGCGGGCAGGATGAAGACGTGCTCGTCGTGCACCACCGGCGCGCTGGTGCCGTGGCCCACCAGGATGGAGCTCGTCATCGTCGTCTTGCCCGCCCCATCCGGCGCCTGGTTCGCCGTGTAGAACCGGCCGCTCGTGGTCTCGCTCAGGTTGCAGACGTCCGCGGCCGCGCCCACCGCGGTGGTGGTGAACACCTTGTCCCCGCTGAGCGACACGCCGCCCCACACCGCCTGGCCCGGGTCGAGCGGCTGCACCCACAAGGGGTCGAGCAGCGCGCAGGGCTTGGAGCCGTCCGGGTTCGGGTCCTCGAAGGCCATCAGGTGGTAGCGGTAGTCCTCCTTGTTCGGGGGGCCATCGCCAATCTCGTCCGGGTTGTCACCCGTGCCGAAGTAGATGCGCACCACGGGCTTGGCCGTGTCGCGCAGCACCTTCACCGCGAGGTTGGAGTGGATCTGCTGGAAGTGGGCCGTCCCCGCCGGGTTCGAGGCCGCGTCCGTGTGGGTCGAGGCCGCGACCGGCGCGCTCGCCACGCGGCAGGTCCGCACCTGCCGGCCATACGTCCGGGTGGAGTCCACCGAGTCCAGGTTGATGCGGTAGACGCTGCCGGCCGTGGTGGGCACGTACATGACGTCGTAGTGACCATCGCGGTTGAGGTCCAGCATGGCGGTCGCACCCGCGATGCCGGAGCCCTCGTCGAGCGTGATGACGCCCGCGTGGGCGCCCTTGCCGGTGCCCCGCTGCAGCGGCTTGCCCGTCTTCATGTCCAGCAGGTAGAGCGTGCCGGCGCGCCCGGCCGTGGGCTTGAAGTCCGTGCCGATGATGGCCGCCCAGGTGCCGGTCGTGTCGCCGGAGCCCCACTGGATGCGCGTGACGGACGCCGGGTGACGTGAGCCGGTCTGGTCCGGCAGCAGCACGTCATCGTCGTCGTCGGCCTCGTCCGTGAACGCGTCCAGCAGGGCGTCGTTCTTCAGGTTGTACTCCCACAGCGGCATCGGGTAGTCGGCGCGCGTCGCGGCCGGGTCCGTGCTGGGGTGGGTGACGTCGAGCGCGAAGATGATGGGGCTGCCCTTGCCCGTGGCCGACACGAGCGTCGTGCGGGCGCCCTTCAGGGGCCGCTGCAGGGCCGTGGTGGCCGTGGCGGGCGTCCACGCCTCGCCGAGCCCGCCGAAGTCCACATTGGCCAGCGTGGGCGAGGCATCCATCGTCGGCTTGGGCTTGGTCCCCGAGCCCGCGTACTTCACGTAGTGGTAGACGTAGTCCTTCAGCAGCCCGCCGGGCATGTACGCGAACAGCTCCTTGCCCGTGCCGTACTGCCGCGGCGCGATGGGCTTGGCGCAGGTGGAGCCCGAGTGCAGGAAGTAGCCGCGCAGCATGATGTCGTCGGAGCACTCGTCCTTCCCGTTGAGCCGGAAGGCGCCCGAGTCGAAGGCGTGCAGCACGCCCGTCATCGTGCCCACGTAGGCCACCGTCGGACGCTCGGAGAGCTTGGACATGAAGTTGCGGCGGTAGACGTCGCGCTCGGCCGGCAGGGCGTTCATCGCCCAGTTGTCGAGGTACGGGGGCACGGCCACGGCCACGGTGGACAGGTTGATGCCGCCCATGGCCCACGGGCGCTTCACGTTCGTCGCACCGGGCAGCTGATGGTCCTCCCAGCCGTAGAGCCACTCGCGGAAGACGTTCCGGTCGTTGAAGCCCTCGGTGATTCGCGCGGCGGGGGCCATGGTGGGCGTGCCGCACTTGCCGTCGCTGTTCATGTCGAAGATCTTCTTGCCGGCATCGAGCTGGTTGCAGAGCGAGTCGGGGAACGCGACGCTGTTCGCGTTGTCCATGTCATCTTTGAGCGTGATGCGGCTCTGGTCCGGCTTCATCGTGTAGATGGTGCGGTTGAGCGGATCCTCGTTGCGCAGGGTCATGGCCATCACCCGGCCACCGTCCCAGCGCTCGACGACATTGGTCAGGTTCGTGTTCTCGGGGTCATAGAGCGAGCGGAAGTACAGCCGGCCTCGCAGCGAGTAGTCCTTGCGCCCGTCGTACAGCCGGGTGGAGGCCTCGGGCATGCCCACGCCGGGCCAGTTCTTGCCCCAGGCGCTGCCGGGCGTCTCGTTCACACCCCAGAGGATGGCGTTGCCCACCGTGGAGGGCGACGAGCGGGAGTAGCTGCCCGAGCGCACGGCCTGGTAGCCCACGTTGACGTTGTCGACCACGGGGACGCAGCGGTCGTCCGGGCTGGTGATGTCCACCTTCCAGCACAGCTGCGAGCCGGTGAAGCCCATCTCCAGCAGGTCCAGCTCCTTCACGTTCGGGTTGCCCGTGTCGAACTGCACCGGAATCCAGGTGCGGTTGGGGTTGGGCTTCTTCACGTAAACGCCACCCTGGAACTCGAAGGTGTGGCAGTCCACCGCCACCGAGTAGGTGATGGTCGGCGGCGCGCGACCCGGAACCGAGCAGGCCCCCGGCGTCTCCTCGGTCCAGCAGGGCGGGGACGAGCACATGTGGGCGGCGGCGGGCGCGACGTCGTCGTAGCGCGTGAAGCGCACCTTGGTGATGACGAAGTCCTCCGCGTCGCTCAGGTCGATGTCGTTCGACAGGCTCGCGGAGCGGAAGGTGCCGCCGTTCACCTTGTTGATGACGAACACCACGTCGTTGAAGTCGCGGTCACCGCCACCCGGGAGGTCCTCGAAGCCGAGAATCCAGCGGAAGGGGTCCGTGGACGGTGCGCCCACGATGACGTGGGGCATGGCGTTGCGTGTGCCGCCGGGTCGGTCGATCTTCGCGCGCTCCTTGGGCATGACCAGGTTGCCGTACGTCGCCTCGTTCTTCAGGCGGTAGAGCGTGTCGTCGTCCAGCCAGCCGCACAGCTTCGTGTTGCTGGTGCCGGCCACCACGCACTGGTTGGAGGCCGTCCCCTGGGGGTCGTCGGCGGTGCAGTTGTCCTGGTACGGGCAGCCGATGTTGCGCTCCGCCACGACCGCGGCGGAGCTCGAGTTCTGGTCCAGGTTCCAGGCGGACTTGGAGAAGAACACGTTGATGGGGGTCTGCAGGTGCAGCAGGCACTTGCCCGCGCTGTCCTGCTTCAAGCACGGATAGACGGTGCCCTCGTTCGGGCCGTGGTTGGAGCTGTAGTAGACGATGAGGAAGAACACGATCTCCCGGTTACCCTGGATGGTGCCCAGGTCCACCGTGCGGTCGCCGAGGTCGATCTTGTCCGCGGAGTCCGGCGCGGGCAGCGGAACGCCCCGGTTGTCATACGTGCTGACGTTGTAGTCGGGGACCGCGTCGTAGTCGTCCGACATGTCCTTGACGGGGGTCATGCTGAGGAAGGTCGTCTTGTCGCTGTCGTCGTCCGCGAGCAGGAACACCATCTGCCCGATGCCCTTGCCGCCGTTCTTGTCGTCCGCGGGCTCGAGCAGGTTGGGGATGCGCGGGAAAAGACCCTTGTCGGAATAGTCATCGGTGGCGGCCGTGCCACTGCTCTGGGACGTGCCGACGATGTCCGTGTCGATGTGCGTGGAGCCGCCGCCTGGGCGGGCATCCGCGAGGCCAGCGCCGCCGGTGACGCGGCGCCAGGTGTTCGCGCAGCTCGCCTTCATCGCGATGGCAGGCTGAGAGTACGACTCCCCGTCGGAGGTGAAGACAGAGCTCGCGCAGCGGCGGTCGGCCGGGTCTCCGATGAAGTCCCGCTTCTTGGGGCCCGACTGGGGCGCGATGTTGAAGAGGTCCTCGTGCAGGTCGAGGACTCCGTTGCCGTTCGAGTCGATCAGGTCTCCGTCCGCGTTCAGGTACTTCGCGGCCTGGTCCAGGTACATGTAGCCCAGCGCGTGCGAGGCGCCTGCGGACTCGAACACGTAGCTGATGGTGACGCGCTGGTCGTACGGGAAGACGATCTTCTCGGGGTTGAGCTTCTCGGGCGGCAGCAACTGGATGTCGGCGTCGCCGCTGCGTCCGGTGGGGACGAGCTTCAGCTCCTTGGGGAAGGTCATCTGGCCCAGGTCGTTCTCGGCGTTGCCGAAGCCGGGCTGCTTGTCCTGCGCCAGGTTGTCCTTGCAGAGCTGGGCCAGACCGTCATCGGCGAGCGCGGCGGGCGTGGCCAGCAGGAGGAGCGTCGAGAGTGCTCGGTGGAGGGCTTTCATCGGGACTTCCCCTGGGCCGGCTTGTAGGTCTGGATGCCGTCGGTCCGCTGCTGCGCGCGGCGGGTCTCGAGGTCTTTCTGGAGCTGCTCACGCAGCCGTACGTCCTGAGGCGGCGACGGCGGGCGGGAGCTGGTCTTGAGGTAGGCCAGCAGCGCGTCCATCTCCGTCGGGGACATCCCCCGCGTGTCGCAGCGGGTGTCGTCCTTGACGCGATGGGGGTTGGCAATCCAGGTGCGCAGCTCCGCGCTGGGCGTCTGGCGCACCTTGCTGGTGAGCTCCACCCGCTTCTCACCCGCGGGACGTTGCTGCTGCTTCATGTGCGCGCCCCCCGACTTCTTGAGGGTCGCGGCCGAGGGCTGGGGCGTGAGGGTGTGGCAGCCGACACAGGCCTTCTGGAAGATGCGCTCTCCTTCAGGAGTCGCCGTGGCGAATCCTGGCAGGAGCAACAACGCGAGAAGCAAAGGGCGTTTCATGGATGACTCGCGGGACGGCGAGGAGTTCGTCAGGGAGGCGTGTTGTTGGGGAGCGTTTCGATCTGCGTGGTGTCGGGCGCGTTCTGCTCCCGCGAATTGTTGTAGTTGTTGTCAGAGCCGCAGCCGGCCATGTTGCAGCCGGGGCCGTAGGCCACCGCGCCGCTCTGGTTGGCGATGAGGGCCTGGACGACGGAGCGCGTGGGGCGGCCGTCGCGGCTCAGCACCTCGCCCACCGCGGCTACCCAGATGAGGCCGTTGCCGTCGGACGTGGGGTTCGAGTCGATGTCGTCGCGAACGAACACGCGGTAGCGGACGTTGTTCTGCTCCGGGTAGTCCGCGTAGGCGACGTTGTCCGCCCCCTGCTTCTCATGGGCGGGCATGTCATTCGGCGTCAGCCGCAGGTAGTTCCACGGGTCGCCAGGGCTGGCGGGCAGCAGCTCGTACCAGGGGGGATTCGCGCCCGCGAGGCCCAGCTCCGTCACCTCGGCGCCCGCGTTGATGATGGTCGTCAGCGTGTTCTCGTAGGTGGTGGCATCGAGCGCCGTGCGCAGGCGGATGGCCTCGCGACCCTCGGCCAGCCCCGCCTCCGCGGCGAAGAACGCCTCCTTCTGCCGGCGCGCGTCCGCCTGGGTGTCCGCCTCGCGGCCCACCACCCGGTAGCTCAGCATCACCGCCATCGTCACCACGAGCACGACGCCCAGCGCGACGAGCAGCGTGAAGCCTCCATTCGCTCGGGTTCGGGCCAGGTCTCGGTGCGTCATCGTCGCGGCTCCTCTGCGCTCCCCCCGTGCGGGGAAGGCTGGAAGTGTCGCGAACTCAGCAACTCACGTGCCCGCTGGGGCATCCCCGCAACCCTCTGAAATCGTTTCGGTGCGGGCTTTCACCCTGGCGTCGCGGGTCATTGGTGACCTCGCAAAAAGTGCGAGGTGCGACTCTTTGCGAGGTGCGGGCTTCAGCCCTCGAGCTCCAGAGCGCGCAGCCGGTCGATCAACGCCTGCATGCGCTCCTGGTGTGTGCCGGGCCAGAACACGCGGCGACAGTCGTTGCACTGCTGGAAGTGGGTGTACCTGCGCGCCACGTCCGGGGGGACGCGATGGGTCACCTCGTGGGGTTGGGCGGGACTCAGGAGCGCGTTGCAGGCGATGCACCGGGAAAACGGCTTCATCCGGGAGCCGAGCCCATAGCGCCGCACCACCTCGACCAACTGCTCCGCGGGGTCCGTGGCGCGAGGGAAGTAGCCGAGGACGACCTCGCTCCGCTTGAGCACGCCGAGGTCCCGGGTCAGCAGGACGCGCTCCTCGGTGCTCGAGATTCGCGCCAGCTCGGGGTCGTTGAAGTCGTTGCGCCACAGGGTGTCGAAGCCGAGCATCCGCAGGAAGCCCGACAGCCGCCCCAGTCCCACGTCGAGCACGAAGCGCGGCATGCCCTCGACGTGCCCGAGCGCCGGGAAGGCCTCGATGTGGGCTCCGGGCGTCACCCGATGCGTGAGCACCACCGGGGCGCCGTCGACCAGCACCCTGTCCAGCTCGGGATGCGGCGGGCCGAGTGACTCGATGAGGTCTTTGAGCGACGGCGAGCCCTGGGGCGCCACCTGCAGCCGCGTGCCCCGCTTCTCCGGCGCGACGAAGTCGTTCAGCCTTCCATGAAGTCGGACGGTCACCACGGTGGGTTGCTCCCGATTGCGTGACGAGGAGGACTCGGACCCTGGCCCGTGGGACGCCCCCGCTCGCGATTTTCACCGCTGTAAATGTACGATTTGGCGGTACGTAGCGGGACTGCGGGCTTGGCGCACTTCTATACTCCGCGCCCCGTCGGGCCGTCGTCGTCGGCCCGGACCATCTCTCGAATCGTCTCCACGGAAGCAGGCAGAGCGAATGAAGAAGACCCTTTCCTATCTGGCGTGCGCGGTGGTCTCGCTCACGGTTTTCGCTCTGGCGTGTGGGGATTCTTCGGAGCCGAAGACACCGCTTCCGTTGCCGGATGGCGGCGTGATGTGGGCCGAGTGCAATCCCCAGCAGGATGGCGGCGGCTGTGGTGCGGGTGAGGAGTGCCGCTTCGTCCCGTTCTACGACCGGTCCATCTGTGTCCGGCCGTGTGATGAGCAGGGCGCCTGTGGTCAGGCCGAGGCGGCGTGCTGTCCCACCGGCGAGGCGCGTGACGGAGGCGACGCCACCTTCTGTCTGCCGACCGAGGTGTGCGAGGCCACGCCGGACGCGGGCGCGGGCGATGCGGGCGAGGACGCGGATGGCGGCTCGCTGACGGACGACGGCGGGACGCTCGAGGACGCGGGACCGGGCACCGAGACCGACGCGGGCACGACGGACGCGGGCGGCCCCGTCATCGTGGACGACGCGGGCACGACGACGGACGCGGGTGGGCCGGTCATCGTGGACGACGCGGGCACGACGACCGATGCGGGCACGCCGACGGACGCCGGTGGCCCCGTCATCGTGGACGACGCGGGGACGACGATTGACGCGGGTCCCGGCACGACGGACGACGCGGGGACGACGATTGACGCGGGTTCTCCGGTCGACGCGGGTCCCGGCACGACGGACGACGCGGGCACGACGTTTGACGCGGGTTCCCCCACCGACGCGGGCACGGACGCCGGCACGCCCATCGATGCGGGCACGGACGCGGGCTCCCCCGTGGACGCGGGCACGCCGGACGCGGGCTCGTCGACGGACGCCGGGACGCCGACGGACGGTGGTCCCGCACCGGGCAGCTACACGAACATCCGCATCATGGCGTCGAACCTGTCGAGCGGGAACGGCCAGGACTACGACCCGGGCCACGGCATCCGCCTGATGCAGGGCGTGGATCCCGACGTCGTGCTCATCCAGGAGTTCAACTACAGGACGGACTCGGCGGCGGACATCGCCTCGCTGGTGAACCAGGTGGGCCCGGGCTTCTACTACTACCGCGAGGGCGGCGCGCAGATCCCCAACGGAGTCATCAGCCGCTGGCCCATCATCGAGTCTGGTGAGTGGAAGGACCCCGAGGTCGACAACCGCGACTTTGCCTGGGCGCGCATCGACATCCCCGGGCCCAAGGACTTGTGGGCAGTCAGCGTGCACCTTCTGACCCGCAGCTCCGGGGCTCGCAACGCCGAGGCGAGCGCCATCGTCACCGAGGTCCGCAAGAAGATTCCGGAGAGCGACTACCTGGTCATCGGCGGTGACTTCAACACAGACAGCCGCGATGAGAACTGCTTCAACACCTTCAAGAACGTGGTCGTCACGGAGTCGAAGACTGGGCCGTTCCCCGCGGACAAGAACGGCAACGGCAACACCAACGCCAGTCGCGGCAAGCCCTATGACCACGTCCTGGTCGACGCGGACCTGAACCAGTACCGCACGCCCACGGTCATCGGCTCCAACTCGTTCCCCAACGGCCTCGTGCTCGACAGCCGCGTCTACACCCCGCTGTCGGAGATTGCCCCGGTGCAGTCCAACGACAGCGGCGCTCCCAGCATGCAGCACATGGGCGTCATCAAGGACTTCCGCGTCCCCGCCTTCTAGCCGGACGCGGTGGGCGCGCGGCGGCTCCGAGACAGGCCGCCGCGTGCTCCGCTCAGAAGTTCCACTTGTGCTTGTTGCGCTCGATGAAGCGCGCCACCGGCGGGATTCGCGCGATGAGCGGCGTGAGCACGAACACCGCCGCCAGCCGCAGGGGCTTCACCACCTGCGACGCCGCGTAGGCCGCCGCCCACGTGCCCGCCTGCTCGCCCGCACCGGACGGCTGGAAGCCCAGCCGGATGGCCGCGTAGAAGCCCACCAGCACCAGGCCGAAGATGACGTAGTTCGTCACCAACGCCAGCGGGCCGTACTCCAGCATCAGCGTCTTGAAGCGGGCCATCAACGACGGCTTCCCAGCCTTCGCCTCGGGAGTCGTTGTGGGTGGGGGCGTGTCGGAGACTGAAGGATTCACGTCGGGCTCAACAGGCGGCATGTCCACACCATGCCCCAAACGAGCGATGTCCGGGAAACAGAGCATGCTGCCCGCCGGGGGCCGGTCGGCCCTCCGGGTTGTCAGGGCTTGGGGGGGCGGGTTAAGGGATTGGGACGCGTCATGAAAGCCTCCCTCCGCCTCCTCATTCTCGTGGCCACCACGGTCCTCGTCGCGGACCAGGTGACCAAGTATCTGGCTGTGTCCCGGTTGACGGATGCCCTGGACGGGCGTGAAGGGATGGCCCGGGTGACGGGCTACTTCACCCTCCACAACCTCGACAACGACCCGCCTCGCGAGGACGGCGAGCGCAACGTGCTGCGGCCCCACCGCTTCGTGGAGGACTACTGGCACTTCCGCTACGTGGAGAACCCGGGCGCGGCGTGGGGCATGTTCGCCGACCTGCCCGACAGCGTGCGGCGCACGTTCTTCCACGTGGTGAGCGTGGCGGCGCTGGCCTTCATCTTCCTGATGTACCGCCGCACCCCGCTGGACCAGCAGCTGGCGCGCCTGGCGCTGGCGCTCATCACCGGCGGCGCACTGGGCAACTTCCTGGACCGGCTGATTCGCGGCTACGTCATCGACTTCGTCGACTGGCATTGGCGCAACCAGCCGGGCATGCGCTGGCCCACCTTCAACGTCGCGGACGCGGCCATCTGCGTGGGCGTGGCCTTCATGCTGCTGGACTCGCTGAAGGTGCGCCGCCCGGAGACCGTTCCGGCGCCGCTCGCCCAGAGCCCCAATCCGTGACGGGTGGGGGCCGGGTGGTGTAAGCCCAGGCCCGTGCCTCGCAAATACGTCATCCTCCTCGCCGTCACCCTGGGCGTCATCGCCCTGGACCAGTGGACGAAGTATCTCGTCGTCCGTGAGCTGACCTCCCAGATGCAGGGGCAGCAGACGCTGGGCGGCCGGCTGGGCGCCATGTTCAGCGCGCCGCCCGAGCGCGGCTTCGATGGGCTGCACTACCGCTCCCGCCGCAGCATCGAGGTGTCGGAGTCCTTCTTCCGCCTGCGCTACGCGGAGAACCCGGGCGCGGCGTGGGGTCTGTTCAGGAACCTCCCGCCCGAGCAGCGCGGCCCGCTCTTCCACGTGGTGAGCCTGGGCGCGGTGGTCCTCATCGTCTTCTACTTCCGCAAGCTGTCCGGCTCGGACCCGGAGGAGAAGTGGGCGCTGTGGGGCCTGCCGCTCGTCCTGGGGGGAGCGCTGGGCAACTACATCGACCGGCTGGCCCGGGGCTTCGTCATCGACTTCCTGGAGGCCCACTGGTTCGACAAGGCGGCGTGGCCGTCCTTCAACATCGCGGACGCGGCCATCTGCGTGGGCGTGGGCCTGCTGCTGGTGGACGCGTTCGTGCGCAAGGAGAAGCCCGCGCCGGCGCCCACCAAGGCCGCCTGAGCGTCACCTCGCCGGAGGGCCGCCCGAGCGGGCCGGCGTGCTCCCCGCCTTGCTCCGACGCGTGGCGCGGGTAGCCTCCCGAGCGCTCACGCCGCCCCTCTCGTCCGCCGGCAGGTCTCCATGCTCCCCGTCCTCTTCCGCCTCACCTTCACCAGCCTGTGGGCGCAGTTGCTGCTGTACGCCCTCGCCGTGGGCACGGTGGGCTACATCGCCTTCAACGGGTGGCGCGGCGCGGTGGGGGAGGTGGACCCGAAGACGGGCACGCGCAAGGCGGTGGTGCTCGCGGACCGGCTCCTGCGCGCGGCGGGCTTCGGGCTCGCGGGTGCGGGGCTGGCGTGGTTCGGCCTCAAGTACGCGCTGCCGGAGGGCGCCTTCCCCGGCGGCAAGGGCGAGGGCATCCCCCTGCACACCTACGGCGTGCTGCTCGCCACGGGCTTCATGACGGCGGTGACGGTGGCCGGGCGGCTGGCGCGGGACGAGTGGCGCAGGGTCGAGCTCGTCGATGGCCAGTGGGTGGACGTGGAGGGGCCCAAAAAGCGCGAGCAGGTGATGGACCTGGCCTTCTGGGTGCTCATCGGCGGCATTGGCGGCAGCCGGCTGCTCTTCGTGCTGGTCAACTGGAAGGACTACTCGCGCGACTGGACGCAGGCGTTGTCGCTGGGCGGCGGGCTTGTCTTCTACGGAGGGCTCATCGGCGCGGCGGTGGCGGCGTGGTTCTTCGCGCGCGCCCATGGCATGGACTTCCTGCGGCTGGCGGACGTGTGCATCCCCACCGTGTCGCTGGGACAGTGCCTGGGGCGGCTGGGCTGCTTCAGCGCGGGCTGCTGCTGGGGCGACGTGGCACCGGCCCACTCCGCGACGGCGGTGCACTTCCCGGGCTCGGGGCTGGCGCAGGACCTGTTCGGCCAGGTGGGCAATGCCTCCAGCCTCGCGTACACCTCCCAGCTCGACGACACGCGCTTCGTCGTGGAGGCGACAGGCCAGATTCTGCACCAGGCCGCGCCGGACGCCGTGCGCATCTCCGACTGGGTGGCCCAGCACGGACACACCCTGGGCGTCTACCCCACCCAGCTCTTCGAGTCCCTGGGGCAGCTCGTCCTCTTCGTGGCGCTGCTGTACGCCCGGCGCTTGCGCCGCTTCCACGGGCACATCTTCGCGCTGTGGCTGATGGCCTACGCGGTGCTGCGCACCACCGTGGAGCTGTTCCGCGGAGACGTGGAGCGCGGGACGCTGCACGGCCTGCTCGAGTCCCTGGGGGCCCAGGGGCTGGCGGACGCGGTGCCGTTGGAGGCCTGGTTCAACATTTCGACCAGCCAGTCCATCTCCCTGTGCATGTTCGCCCTCGGGGCGACGCTGCTCTACCAGAAGGGGCGACGAGGGGCGGGCGAGGCGGCGGGCGAGGCCGGACCGACACCGTCGGCGGCGTGAGGTTGATCCCCGGACGCCGGTTGGGGACACTCTGAGACGTCATGCCGCCCCCCGACGCCCGACAGTCCGCCGCGAAGTCCCCCGCCACGAAGGCCCCGGCGGACACCAGCTCCAGCGAGGCCGTCCTTCATGAGTGCGAGGCGCTGGAGGCGGAGCTGGCCGCGCTGCGCAACCTCTTCGAGCAGTACTTCCTGGGCAACGAGCGCAACCCGCCCACGCGCGCCCACGAGGACTTCAAGAAGCGGGTGAACAAGCTGAAGACGTCGTTCATCCGCAGCACCGCGGCCAAGTTCCGCGTGGGCAGCATCCACAGCAAGTTCCTCACGTACGAGCGGCTGTGGGTGCGCACGCTGCAGGAAATCGAAGCGGGCACGTACAAGCGCGACCTGTTCAAGGCCCGGCGTCGCGCGGAGGTGCGCGGAGGCTCGGCGAACAAGGACGCGAAGAAGGGCGTCGTCGAGCTGCCGGAGGACATCTCCGACATGGACTTCGAGGAGGTGGAGGAGGTGCTCCGCCCCCGCCCCGTCAACGAGCCACCCCTGGCCGCGGCCATCGCCGCCGCGGCGGTCGCCGCCTCCACGCCTTCCGCCGGGGGCACGCCCTTCCGTGGCACGCCCGCGGTGGCCAGCGCCTCGGCGGCGCCGAGCGTGGCGCCGGTGGCGGCCCCCGCCGGGTCGCGCGGAGGCATCCCGGGAATCGCCCCGCTGACGCCCGCCGTGGCGCCGGTGACGGGGACGCCCGCGCGCGGACTGCCCACGGTGACGTCGCCGCTCGCGGGCACGCCGGCGCGAGGCTCGGCCGCGGTTCCTCCGGGCATGGCCGCGAAGCCCGCGGGGACCCCCGTGCCCGTGGCACGTCCCTCGGCGGCGCCGGTCGCGGCGTCCAGGCCCGCGGCGCCCGTGGCCTCGGCGGCGCCCAAGCCCGCGGCGGCGGGAGGCGGCGGCATGTCGGACGACAAGCTGCGCGCCGTGTACGACGCGTACGTCACCGCGAAGCGGCGCTGCCAGGAGGACACCTCGAAGATGTCCTACGAGTCGGTGGCCGCCACGCTGCGCAAGCAGGTGCCGGAGCTGCTCAAGCAGCACAACGCCAAGGCGGTGGAGTTCAAGGTCGTCATCAAGGACGGCAAGGCCTCGCTCAAGGCCGTGCCGAAGTAGGCGCCTTCGCGATGAATCAGGACCTGGAATCGCTCAAGGCGCGCGTGTCGCGTCTGTCGGTGATGATTTTCGACATCGACGGGACGCTCACGGACGGGCGCATCTTCTGGGTGCCCAACTCCGGCTGGACGCAGATGTACAGCGTGCGCGACGGCATGGGCATCAAGCGCCTGCAGGAGGTGGGCATCGAGGTGGCCGCCATCTCCGGAGGAGACAGCCTGTCCGCGCAGATGCGGATGCAGTCGCTGGGCCTCAAGCACGTGCACTTCGGCAGCCAGGACAAGGTCGCGCACTTCGAGAAGCTGCTCGCGCTGCTGAACGTCTCCGCGGACCGGTGTGGCTACATGGGGGACGAGGTGGTGGACCTGCCGCTGCTCAAGGCGGTGGGCTTCTCCTCCGCGCCACCCGAGGCCCCTGACGAGGTCCGCGCCCAGGTGCACTACGTCGCACAGAAGCCCGCGGGCTTCGGCGCCGCGCGCGAGGTGTGCGAGTTCATCCTGCGGCACCGCTCGTAGCACCTGTCCGTCCCTCGAATTCCTCCAATCCACGCCTGGGTGCGGCGAATCGTCGGCTCCTGAAAAGTCGACGGGGTCGCTTGCCCGCACGGGTTGTCGCGTCATGGGGCCCTCCCTACCTTGGGCTTCGCACATGAGGCCGCTGGCCGGCGCGAGACACGTGGGAGGCGATGTGGGGATGCAGAGGTGGCTCGGGCTGTCGGTGGTGGTGGGCCTCGTGATGACGACGGGGTGCTCGACGCCGTCTGAAGAATCTCGGGAGCGGCTCGCGGTGCTGGAGGCGGAGGCCGAGGAGCTGGATGCGGTGCTGGACAATGTCGAGGAGCGACTGCTCGGCAACCAGGCCATGCTCCAGACGTGGCAGGAACTGGGGCGTCGTCATCAGGAGGTGACGCAGCTGCACTGCCAGACGTCGGAGCCGCACATCCTGGCGCGCATGAAGCACTACGAGAAGATGGAGGAGCGCGGACGCCAGACGCGCCGCCGCAACAGCGTGGCGGCGGTGGACCCGGTGCTCACCTCCGGCAAGTCGTCCAAGTCGCAGCACGGCGCCAACTGACGCGCGCTCACAGGCTCATGCGCTCGCGGAAGCGTTGGGACTGACGGCGTGACATCTCTATCTCCGGGCCTCCGCGAAGGCGCGCCACCAGCGTGCCGCCGGGGCCCGGCTCCAGGGTGTCGACGAAGTCCAGGTTGATGAGGTGCTGTCGACTCGCGCGGAAGAACCGCGCGGGGTCCAGCTTCTCCTCCAGGTAGCTCAACGAGCGCAAGAGCAGCGGCTGATGTCCCGCCAGGTGCAGCCGTGAGTAGTTGCCCTCGGACGTGATGAGCGGGACCTGCGAGAGCTGCACGAGCCAGCAGCGCTCGCCCTCCTTCACGAACACGCGCTCCAGCGGCGCTCCCGGGGCCCGCGTCGGCTCGGACGCGCGCTCCGTCTGTCGGCTGCGCTGCCGGACCCGCTCCAGCGCCTCGGTGAGTCGCTCCGCTTCGATGGGCTTGAGCAGGTAGTCGAGCGCGTTGACGGAGAAGGCGCGCACGGCGTGCGCATCGAACGCGGTGGTGAAGATGACGTCGGGAGGTTCGTCGAGCCGGGCGAGTACGTCGAAGCCGCTGCCTCCCGGCATCTGGATGTCGAGCAGGAGCAGGTCTGGCTCCAGCGACTCCACCTGACGACAGGCGTCGTCCACGTGGGTGGCCTCGCCCACGACTTCGACGTCGGGGAATGCGGCGAGCAGTCGGCGCAGCTCCGCGCGGGCCAGGCGTTCGTCGTCGACGATGAGGACTCTCATGAGGGCAGGGGGATGCGGACGCGCGCGGTGGTGAGGGCGGAGCCGGTCTGGTCGAGCTGGAGCGACGCGGTGGTGCCGCACAGCAGCCGCAGCCGCTCGCTCGCGTTGTGGAGTCCCACGCCGCCGGAGTGGGGAGCGGGAGGTGTGCCGACGGGCGCGGGGGTGTTGGCGACCTCGAGGATGAGTGAGCCCTCGCGCACGTGGGCCTGCACCGTCACCGCGCCGCCCTCGGGCGAAGGGGCGATGCCGTGCTTGATGGCGTTCTCCACCAGCGTCTGCACCAGCATCGCGGGCACGGGTACGGCGAGCGCCTCGGGAGACACGTCCTCGCGCACGCGGAGCCGCTCCTCGAGGCGGATGGCTTCCAGGCTCAGGTAGTCACGCACCACCTGGAGTTCCCGCCCGAGCGGCACCGTCTCCGCGTCCTTCGAGGCGAGCGCGTAGCGCAGCAGCGAGGACAGGTGGGTCACCGCCTGCTGGGCGCGGGCGGGGTCCTCGACGATGAGGGCCCGGACGCTGTTGAGACAGTTGAAGAGGAAGTGCGGCTGGAGCTGGGCCTTGAGGAAGCGCAGCTCCGAGGTCTGCGAGGCGATGTGTTGCTGCAGGCGCTCGTGCTCGGCGGTACGCGCGCGCTCGATGAAGTGGACCGCGAAGTACGTCAGGAGCCACATCATCATGACCACGGACCAGAAGGCGCCGCCGAAGATGATGTTGGTGAGCGAGAAGTCCTCGAACCCCTGGATGCGGAACACGAAGCGGGACAGGACGTGGGCCACCACGGACTGGGTGGCCCCCATCGCCAGACAGACGAGCAGCACGCGCGGCGCGAGGCGGGACAGGGACAGCCGGGCCCACTCCCGGAAGCCGAGTCGGACCCGGGCGACGTGGGTGATGAGCACGCCAGAGAGGCTCATCGCGACGAGCCAGAGCATCCTGCGCGCGAACTGCTCGTCGGGCCGCTGCATCATCACGATGGACAGCACGGACAGCAGGCCATTGATGATGGCGTACAGTCCCCAGCCGCCCACCTGGCAGGCTGCGTAGACCCGGGCGCGTCGGGATGACATGCGTGCTCCTGCCGTCATGAGGTCCTCGAGTCCATCACGCTTCAACGGTGGGACTCCACGCGCGTCAGCGGGCGTGCTCGTTCAGGAAGCCGTCGAGCGTGGTGAAGAAGCCCTCGGGGTCGTCCCACATGATGAAGTGCCGGGCCGTGTCGTGCATGACGACACGCGCGGTGGACAGGCCCTGGTACTGGCCGCGATAGAGCGCCTCGATGTTCTCGCGAGGGACGCTGCCCTTGAGCGCGGCCCACGAGCCGAAGACGAAGGTGGGCGCGGTGATGCGCGGCAGCTCCGGGCGCAGGTCGGTGGTGGACATCTCGTACATGGCCTGTGCGATGGTCTCCGCGTCGGAGTCGACGCCCCATCGGACGCCGACCTCGCGCCGAGCCTCGTCGGTGGCGTAGATGCGCATCGCCTGTTGAGAGGCCTGGGTGCGCTGCTCCAGCGTCTGCTGGCGCACGTGGGCGCGGCCCTGCTCGGCGAACGGTCGGGAGGTCTCGACGGTGGCGCCGGGGTACATGAGGGCGGGCAGGAAGGGCACGCTGTCCACGATGAAGAGTCCGCCCACCAGGTCGGGCGCCTCGGCGGCCAGCGAGAGCGCCAGCACGCCGCCCAGGCTGTGTCCGACGATGATGGGCTTCTCGAGCTTGTGCTCACGGATGTACGCGATGAGCGCCGTGCGCATGGTGGCGAAGAAGGGCGCGGGGATGGCGGGCTGACCCGCGAAGCCGGCGAGCGTGAAGACGTGGCTGTCGTAGCCGCCCTTCAGGTGGGCCACCGTCTCGTCCCACACCGCGCCGGACGAGGCGAGGCCGGGGATGAACAGGACGGGGCGTCCCTTGCCGGAGCGCTTCACCTGGAAGGCGGCCGGGGCGGCGGGGGCGCTGATGGCCGCGGCGGTGGTGGAGGGGCTGGAGGTGGTGGCGCAGCCGACGAGCAGACAGAGGGTGCAGAGCGCGGTCAAAAGTGGCGTGGGACGCATGGACCTTCCTCGGGTGACGGACGCCGCGGGAGGCGCGGTGTCGGACGAGGAGAAAGGTACGCCCCGGAATCGTGCTCGCTCCGGATACTCCATGAGCGGTCCGTCCCGGGGATGAGCGGTGGGCAGCGGGGACGTGCTACCGCGCGCGGAGCTCCTCGCGAATCTCCATGAGGATGCGGCCGAGCATGTTCTTTCCGCTGCCGTCTCCGCCGTCGCCCCAGTAGTCATCCTGGTCCGTGTGCTCGACGAGCCGTGCGTCACCCGTGTCCAGGAGCAACCGGGCCAGGTCCTCGTGCTGGGTGAACTTGGCGCGCACGGCCTCGCGCATGACGGAGACCTTGATGGACTCCCAGTCCCGACGGAGCTTGCGCTTGCGGTCGCGCCCCATGCGCGCGGCGAGCATGGGCGTGCGCGCCTGACGGAGGGACTCCTGGTCCTCGGGAGCCTCGAACTTGCGAGCCTGGAAGTAGTGCTCGCTGGTGGGCCACGTCCTGCCGCCGAGCTTGATGGGGTAGGGCGCGAAGTTCGAGCACCAGCCATGTGCGTCGGTGACGCTGTAGAAACGGATGACCTCGCTCATGGGTGTCCCAAGCGTGCCAGGACTTCACCCGGTTTGCCTTTGCTCGCCGGTTCCACATGCAAGGCCGTCTCGAATCCGCCCATGTGTCGCGCTTTCGGGAGTGCCAACAGGCGTCATGCCCCGCGTCATGGCGGGTACTTCATGACACGCTCGCTTTCCAGACTTCACCCCCTGTGGAGCCGGGTCGCAAGGGATTCCGCTGGGCAGGCGAGCGGGCACACCGGTCCGTGACGACGTGGTCGAATCCAGGTAGAACCGCCGCCGTGACACGCACCGCGCACACGGTCCTCGCCGCCCTTGGAGCGGGGTTGTTGGGATGCAACGACCTGGAGGTCTGTGGCTCGACGTCCCAGGACGTCACCCGTGACGACGGGAGCGTCTATCGGTGTGTCACCTCCGAGGACTGTCCGCGGACCTCCCGTGTCGATGTGTGCGTCACCGACGTCTCGCCCATCGCCGAGTGCGTGAGCTGCGTGGAGTCGCGCTGCGTCACCATCATCCCGGAGAAGTGCTAGTGCGGACGCTGCGACTGTCGCTCGTGGTGCTGGCCCTGGCGGGTGCCGGGTGTCGCGACAAGCCGGTGGACCACCTGCAGCGCGCTCGCGACGCCACCTTCGAGAAGCGACCGGACGAGGCGCTCGTCGAGTACCGCAAGGCCTTCGACATGTTGCGCCACGACAGCACGCCGGAGGCGCTCGTGCTGCGCGCCCGCTCGCTCAAGGGCGCCGCGGACGTCTACTGGCTGGAGCAGCGCAAGGTGAAGGAGGCCGTGGGCGTCTACCGCGAGCTCATCCAGCAGTGCCCCGAGTCCCCCGAGGCGCTCGAGGCCCGCATCATCCTGGCGGAGCTGTTGCGCGTGCACTACCGCGACCTGCGCGGCGCCATCGACCAGCTCACCGCGGCGCTGCAGCGCAACCCGCCGCAGGGCGCGGAGCTGCACTACCAGGTGGCCAAGCTCTACTTCGAGCTGGGTGACTATCAGCAGTGCGAGCTGGAGACGCGCCGCCTCGTCGAGCGCTTCGCCACCAGCGTCTTCGTGGACGACACGCTGTTCCTCCAGGCCCAGGCCATCGCGATGATGGAGGGCCGTCGGCAGGAGGCCTCGCGCGCCTTCGCGGACCTGCGCACGCGCTTCCCGGACTCGGAGCTGTCCCCGCACGCGCTCTTCGAGATGGGCAAGCTGCGCTCGGACGCCGGCGAGCACGAGAAGGCCATCGAGACGTGGGTGGAGACGCTGAAGACGCATCCCGACCCCACGCTGGTGCAGGACTACATCGCCCGCGCCCGCAAGCGCATCGCCAACACCACCGCCGAGGGTGTGGGCCAGCGCGAGGTGGCGTTCGACCGCGCCCGTCCCGCGCGTTCCTCGCTCGAGGCCGTGGGCGGCAGGCCCGAAGAAGCCGCGCACGAGCACGACTGACCGGCGCCGCTACGCCGGGACGTCCAGCACCGCTTCCAAGAGGGGCGCCGCCACGGACGGGTCATCCGCGTCCGCCACCAGCAGCAGGTGCACGCGTCCACCCTCCACGCGCGCGTCCACGCCCTCCAGCTTCACCTTCGCGTCGACGACGTCCAGGAACAGCGGCGTCCCATCCGGCGCCAGCAGGCCCACCGCGGAGCCCGCCACCGCGCCGTCCGAATAGGTATCCGGCGAGGCCTCCGCCGTCGCGGTGAAGATCATCCGTCCATCGGGCAGGGGCGAGGCGTCCGTGAAGGACAGCCGCACGCCGCCCGTGCGGCCCAGCTCCCAGCGCAGCGTGGTGCGCACCACCTCCGGCCCCAGCGCGCCCACCTCGATGGCGCGCATCGCGCGCTCCCGGTCCAGGTCCACCAGCGCATCCACGCCCGCGTCGCCGTTGCCCCGCTGGAGCAGCCGCAGCCGTCCACCCACCACCGCCGCGCCCTCGATGTTGAGCGAGCCCAGCTCTCGCGAGAGCTGCTGGTACATCGTCGCGCAGTCCACCGTCCGGACCTCGCCCGTGAGCGAGCCATCCGCGCCCAGCGTCACCAGCGCCCCGCGCATGCGCGCCAAGGTGGAGCCCGAGGGCAGCGCCAGCAGGGCCCCATGAGGCGCACCCGCCAGGGGACCCAGCAGACAGAGCGCCTCCAGGTCCGGCTTGGCCGCCTTGCGCGCGGCGGGCTCCTCGGGCAGCTCACCTTCGAACAGTCGCGACAGCCGCCCCGGTGCATCCCCGCGCGCGGGGAACGTCGCCAGGTGCAGCGAGTCATCCGCGACGACGTGCAGCCAGTCTCCGACGCGCACCAGGCCGCTGGCGGCGCTGACATGCGCGGGGAGGCCCGGGGACTCGGGGGCCTCCAGGGTGAGGGTGCGCCGTGGGGTGGTGCGAATCATGGCCGGGCTCCCGTCGCGGCAGGCGCGTTCAGAGCAGCGTACCGCGCAGCAGGAGGCTGGCGACGGTGAAGTAGATGACGACGCCGCTGACGTCCACCAGTGTGGCGACGAAGGGCGCCGAGGCGCTCGCGGGGTCGAAGCCGAAGCGGCGCAGCACCAGGGGCAGCATGGAGCCCGCGAGCGTTCCGAACGTCACCACGCCCAGCACGGACAGCGCCACCGCGCAGCCCAGCAGGAACGCGTGCTCGCCATACGCGCCGGACACCTCCTGCCACACGACGATGCGCGCCAGGCCCACCGCGCCCAGCACGAAGCCCAGCACCAGGCCGGACAGCACCTCGCGCCGCGCCACGCGCCACCAGTCCTTCAGCCGCATCTCGCCCAGGGCGAGCGCGCGGATGATGAGCGTGGAGGCCTGGCTGCCGGAGTTGCCGCCGGAGGAGATGATGAGCGGCACGAAGAGGCTGAGCACCACCGCGCGCTCAATCGCACCCTCGAAGCTGCTCATGGCGGTGGCGGTGAGCATCTGCCCGAGGAAGAGCACCAGCAGCCAGCCGATGCGCTTCTTGAGCATCCCGAAGAAGCCGACCTCGAAGTAGGGGGCCTCGAGGGCCTCCATGCCGCCGACCTTCTGGATGTCCTCGGTGGCCTCTTCCTGGACGACGTCGACGATGTCGTCCACCGTGACGATGCCCTTCATCCGGTTCTGCTCGTCGAGCACGGGCAGCGCCATGAAGCCGTGCTCGGTGAACAGCTGGCTCACCACTTCCTGGTCCGTGTTCTCCGACACCGTGACGACGTCGTGCTGCATGACGTCCGCGACCTTCTTGTCGCTGGCGGCCTGGAAGAGCTGGCGCAAGGACAGCACGCCCTGCAGGCGCTGCTCGGCGTCCAGCGCGTACGCGTAGTAGACGGTCTCCACCTTTTCGCGCGCCTGCTTGCGCAGGTAGCCGATGGCCTCGTCGATGGTCATCTCCGGCCGCACGCGCGCGAAGCGCGGGTTCATCAGACCACCGGCGTCGTCCTCCGCGTAGGCGAGCAGGACGTTGACCTCTCGACGGCTGGCGTCGTCCAGCTGCGCGAGGATGGCGTCCGCCTGCCCCGGCTCCACCGCCACCGCCTGCACCAGGTCCGCCAGGTCGTCCGGCGGCAACAGACGCACCCAGGTGCGCCGCTCGCTGGCGGGCAGGTGGGTGATGAGCTCCGCCTGTTCGCGCGCGGACAGGTCGAGGAAGAAGTCGTCCGCCACCGACGTCGGCAGGAGCCGGAAGCCCTCCAGGCGCTCGTCGATGGAGAGCACCGGCCACACCTCATGGAGCTCCTCCACGGAGAGGGAAGCGCTCTGAGGGCTGTCCATCATGGGGCTCGCCTCGGCTGGTGTACGCGCGCGGCCAGTCGCGACGCGCCGGCCTCTCTACACCCGCACGGCGAGCGCGGCGAGAGGCAGGCAACCATCCCCGCGCGCTTTTTCCACGGACGTCACCGCCTCGCGTGGAAAGCTCGCCCGTGTGGGCTCCAAGGGAGGGTCTCGGCGGGGCCTCTCAGGGCCAGGCCTGCTCGTAGACGGTGGTGAAACCTCCGAGGGGACGCGAATCGCCACCCCAGTAGAAGCGGGGGGAGGCGTCGCGCGAGCCCTCGGAGAGGGGGAAGTGGGTGGGCAACAGCTCCAGTCCGAGCACGGGCCGTCCGCTCAGGCGCCGGGGTTGGGACAGCCGGGCTTCACCGGTGGTGGAGTAGAGGGTGGGCACGGTGGGGCCCAGGTGGAGGAACGCCTCGGTGACCCCCAGCGACAGCTCCAGGCCGAGCGCGCCGTCCTGCTCCAGTCGGCCTCTCTCGAGTGTCCATCGGTAGAGCGTCCGCTCGGGGAACAGGGGCTGGGCGGAGCCGAGCAGGGTCCACAGGGCGCCGTCCTCCAGGCCCACGGGGCGGCCTCGCAGCGGCGCGCAGGGCTCGTCCGTCACCGGCAGGAGGCTGCCCTCGACGGAGGGCTCGAAGGGGCAGGCCTGGCTGTCCTGTGCGCCACGGAGCATCGACAGGACGAGGACGCGCCGCGCCGACGCGCGCACGAGCAGCCCCGTCGACTGGTCCCTCCCGAAGCGCCCCGGAGTCGCCGTCCCCCACCAGGGCGTGGACGGTGGCGCGGTGAGCACCCCGGCGTCGGTGAGCACGAAGCGGTGGAGCCGTTCGCTGTCGAGCACCACCAGCTCGTTCTCCGAGGCCAGTCGCGCCTGGAGGGGCCGGGTGCCCAGCGCGTCCGTGAGCAGCGAGTCGGTGAGCTCCAACTCGGCGCCGGTGTCCACGTAGCGGCGCACGCGCCCGTCTCCCACCACCCAGACGACGTTGCCGGAGACGGAGACGTCGGCGGGGGTGGTGGCGGTGCCCAGGCGCAAAGGGCGGTCCGCGGCGCCGCGCACGGCCACGCCATCACACAGCCACAGGCCTCGCGTGGTGCGGTCCAGCTGACCGCACCTGGGCAGCGGCAGGGTGACGGGCGTGGGGCTTCCACGCCACGCGCCGGCCACATGGACGCCGAGCTGGCGCACGCCGCCCACGGGCGCGAAGGAGAGCAGGACGTGGTGTCGTCCCACGGAGGTGGGAGTGAAGCTCACCGTGGCCTCGCCGCCCATGTCGCTCAGGGAGACTTCCGCGGGGACCCGGTGGTTCTCCGGGTCCAGCACCTCGGCGGTGGCGGTGTCGGGGGCCTGGGCGGGACTGCCGTTGTCGCAGGCCAGCATCAGGGTGGCGACGTCCATCCTCAGCGAGGCGGCGGTGCCCAGGGGGACCACCACCGGGTCGCGGGTGAACAGCCCCGTCGCGGGGCTCACGGTGCACAGGGGCGCCTGGTCGTCCGCCGAGCAACCGACGCTGGCGAGCACCGCGGCCAGGGTGAGGGGGAGGGAGGTCTTCATCCAGCGGCCATCTCACCCGACGTCCGAGCCTCCCCCGGCCAGGGAGCGCTGCGACGCGGGCTTCCACGAACCTCATAGCGCGAACGGGGGACGCGGTCAGCCCTGCTTCCGGGGTGGGTGTCACCTCGTGGATGCCCGGGGCTCTGGCGCGTGACGGGATGGGAATCACTCGCATGTCAGGGATGAAATATCCGCGCGTCTCTTTTCGCTGAAAGGAGCGGTGACCATGACGACGGCGAACCTGACGAGCCCGATGAACCCCGAGATCCTGAACGACACTGTCAGCGGCATCGATGCGCTCGCGCCCGCCGCGCTACGTCCCGCTCCTCTTCCCGCCCTGCTGGGCGATGCCGCCGGCGGTCGACCGCCCGGAACCTGAGACCCCAGGCCCGTCCCCTCGAGGACGTGGCCGAAGGTACCAGGGCCGGGCTCCCCTCGAGGGAACCCGGCCCTTCTCATGTTCCGGGCCTCCCGCCCCCCAGCACACGCAGCCTTGGCCGAGAGGCGAGGCACCTGAGCGCCACTCAGGACCACGCGGGTTCGACTCCCGCAGGCTGCTTCACGAGCACACCGCAGGGACGCAACGCAGCCTTGGCCGAGGGGAAAGGCACCTGAGAGCCACTCAGGACCGCGCGGGTTCGACTCCCGCAGGCTGCTTCACGAGACACATGTGGGGTCGTAGCTCAGCGGGAGAGCGCTCGGTTCGCATCCGAGAGGTCCCGGGTTCAATCCCCGGCGGCTCCATTCAATCACAGTCGTTGTCGTCTGTTTCAAACGCCGCGGTAGCCCAATTGGTAGAGGTGCTGCGCTCAGAACGCAGAGGTTGCGGGTTCGACTCCCGCCCGCGGCATGGTGCTTCACGGGACGTAGCTCAGCTTGGACAAGAGCGCGCGCTTGGGGTGCGCGAGGTCGCTGGTTCGAATCCAGTCGTCCCGACTCGTTGCAGGCAGTGGTGGTTTCCTGGATGTAGCTCAGTCTGGCCAGAGCGCACGGTTCGGATCCGTGAGGTCGCAGGTTCAAATCCTGTCATCCAGATGTGAAGTGTTTCATGCTCCGGGATGCGATTGGATCGCAGCACGGCCGTCTACCGTGTGAACAGGGTTCGATTCCCTGTCGGAGCGCTGGAAGCACCCCTTCAGGGACCGTGGTTCAACGGGAGAATGCTCGGACGGCATCCGAGCGGTCCGGGTTCGATTCCCGGCGGTTCCATTCACCTCAGGCGGAGATGGGGGAGCAGATCTCCACCAGCACGCCGTTGAGGTCCTGCACGTAGGCCACCGACTGTCCCCAGGGCTTCTGCTTGGGTGGTTGGACGGGGCTTGCGCCTGCCTTCACCGAGTGCTCGTAGGCGCCCGCGACATCGGGCGTGACGAGCGCCACCTCCACCGCGGCGGGAGTCTCCTTCGGCCGATGGAAGCGCACGGTGAGCCCGTTGTGTCCGGCCATCTCCTCTGACGCGAAGGCCAGGGCGGTGGTGCCCGTGTCCAGCTCTCCGTACGTGTTGCTCTCGTGGAGGAAGCGCCGCTTCAGGCCGAAGGCCTTCTCGTAGAACGCGAGGGTGGCGGGGACGTCCGGGACGTAGAGGATGACATAGCCGAGCTTCATGAGAGGGCTCCGAGGTGGGAGTGAGGACGCCGATGGAGGCGGTCTCTCATGGGCCCGCTGGGGTGTCTTGAAGAAATCGGACGCGGCTCATTCCAGCAGGCCGGTGGGAGACACTCCCGCCAGCTCTCGGACCTCCCGGGTGAAGTGGGCCTGGTCCGAGTAGCCGCAGTCGAGCGCCACGGTGCTCAGCGCGGAGTTCCCCGCGCGAAGCTGCCCCAGTGCTCGCTGGAAGCGCAGCACCCGGGCGAGCAGCTTGGGCGCCGTGCCTGCTTCCTCGAGGATGTCGCGGTGTAGGGTCCGCTCGCTGATGCCCAGCTCGCGCGCCAGCGCGGACATGCGCACCTGTCCCGAGGAGGACTGGAGACACTGGAGCGCGTGGGTGGTCCGGGCCTTCGGCAGGTGTCGCGGCGAGGCATTGCGGCGCAGGAGCTCTTGTTGGAGCAGGGCCTGGGCGTGCTCGAGGGAGCGGCAAGCGGACAGCCGTTGCTGGAGTGAGACGAGGGCTGGCGCGCAGTCCTTCACGGGGACGTTGAGGTTGCACAGCTCGCGAGGGCTCACGCCGAGCAGCGCGAGCGCCCAGCCGGGCTTGAGCCGGATTCCGAGGCTCACCGAGCCGGGGGCCTCCTTCACGAGCGCGAAGGACTCCATGGGGCCGACCACCGTCACGCGGGGCTCATCGCCGCGGCCCAGGGCGCGCACGTCCGGGAAGCGCACGATGAGGTCCGTGCAGCCGTCGGGGAGAATGCGGTGGAGGCCTGGCGCGGCGGTGGAGGGCGTGACGTAGCGCCAGAGCGCGTCCACCCGGTCGGCCATGAAGGCCGGCGGCGCCAGCTCCGTGTATCCACCCTCGAGCATCCCTCGGTCTCCTCCTGGGGAGAGGATAGTACCGGGCGGCTCATTCCGCGCGGGCCTCGAGCCGGGCGAGGGGGATGGCGCCAGAGGGCTCGCGGGCCGCTGTGCACGGTGTGCTCGCATTGAAGACACATGTCTTTGTCAGGGCGAGAAGTCGAGCGCGTCTGTCGTTGGCGAAAGGAGCGGTGAATCTGCCGATGGTGAATCCGATGAGCCCGATGAATCTCAAGCGCAAGAACGACACTGTCCGCGGCATCGCCGTGCTGTTCGCGAACACCGAGCAGGACACCGTCTCCGAGGACGAGCTGTGGGAGGGAATCGCTTCCTTCCGTAGCGCTCCACCCGGCCGTTGAGCTTCCTGGCCACGTCTCGATGACGTGGCCGGGCGGTTTCAGACTCGACTTTCGCCATTTTAGAGCGAGGGAGAGAGCGCGGCGGTCTACTCCGCGCTCTCCAGAGATGGCGGGG
>NZ_JAIQDH010000028.1:0-117998 GCF_020037095.1 Myxococcus sp. XM-1-1-1 | reverse complement strand
CCAAGCGGGGTACCCCTCCACTTCGAGGGTGCAGACTCGGGCGGACGAGCTGGCCCCCTTCCCAGTCACACCGACGCAGCTTCGCAAGCACCAAGCGGGGTGCCCCTCCACTTCGAGGGCGCTGCCCCAGGCGGACGGGCCGGAACACCCCTCAGTCACGCCGACGCAGCTTCGCAAGCACCAAGCGGGGTACCCCTCCACTTCGAGGGCGCAGACCCAGGCGGACGGGCCGGGGTATCCCTCAGTCGCACCGACTCGGTTTCCCGTGCCCAAGTCGCGCCCGCTCCTGGCGATGACAGCGTCCGCTCGCACGAACAAACCCAGGAACTCCTCAGTCGCAGCGACTCAGCTCCACATGCTCACAACGAGGCACCTTTCGGCCACGACGACCCCAGTTCGCACGAACGAACGCAAGAACTCCTCAGTCGCAGCGACTCGCCCGCACGTGCGCGGACCGATGCGCTCGCCGTTCACAGCGACTCGGTCCCACCGGCGCGGGACTCGGCACCTTTCAGCAACGACGGCGCAAGTCGGCACGCCCAAAGCGAAGTCCCCTCCAGCCTCAGTGCCCTCGATGCGCGCGTGAGCGACTCAGCGCCTCCCAACGTCGACACGGGAGGTGCCGCGCATTCCGGGCCTGCGACACGTCCAACGGTGCACCACACGGATGCACCACCTCCCGCGGCACACGCATCACTCCCCGCAGAGCACTTCGCGCACGGCCACACGGACTCGCTCACCGCGACCGTGAAGCACGTCCATCACGAACGTGGCGACCTCCACGCAAGAGACACACAGCCCTCCGACACAGCCCCACGGGCGCGGGCCACACCTCTTCAACCCGGTGACACCTCCTCGCGCGCGGAGTCAGCCCCCCTCCATCGCCCCACCGCATCGCCAGCAAGCGGTCATCGGCCATCCACCGCGCGAGTCGCCCACCCGCTCGATGCGCCGCTGAGCCCCTCCGAGTCCGCCCCACTCCCTCCACGCCCCGGCACGCACGACAGTCCGGAAGCACGCGAAGCCCTCTTCGCCTTCCTGCTCGCCGAGAGCGCGGACCGCTACGCGGGACTCTCCGACGACGCCCTGCTCCGCCTGCTCCAGTCACTCCTCGACGAATCCCCGGACGTGCTCCACGGCTTCATCCGCCGTCACGTGCACCGCCGCCACCTCCAGGAACACTGGGCGCGCATCCTCCCGGACCCGCTCCTCGCGCGCTTCTCCGCGGTGCTCGCGCCCCGCCTCCACACCGCGCTCCTGTCCACCGTCGAAATCCTCATCGCCGCATGGCAGGACGTGGCGCCCTCCGACGCGCCCTCCCTCACGGAGCGCTCCGCGTTCTGGCGCTTCGTCCTGGAGCTGCTCGGCAAACGCCCCGGAGCAAGCCTCGGGCTCGAGCAGCTCATCGCCGCGTTCCTCGAGCACTTCTCCACCCGCCTGCGCGGCGCCCACCCCACGCACCGGGACTCACGCGGCGTCGCCGAGCGACTCCTGGAGCGCGCCGTCGAACTGGCCCACCACGAGTCCCTCCCTCGCCTGGCCTCCGTGCTCCACCAGCGGCGCTCCACCTTCCTCGCCGCCTGGACCACACCACCCCGCCCGCCCGCGCGCGCCACGAAACCCTCGCGTCAGCGCACCTCCTTCCAACTCGGCGCGGACGAGCACGGCGCCAACGACGGCAACCCCATCTACATCGAGAACGCGGGCCTCATCCTCACCAGCCCCTTCCTGCCCCACCTCTTCCGCGAGCTGGGCCTCACGCACGTGGATGACCAGGGCAAGACACGCCTGGACCCCGAGCCCGCCACGCGCGCCGTGCACCTGCTCCAGTACCTCGTCGACGGCCGCACCAGCGCCCCCGAGCCTCTGCTCGTCCTCAACAAGATTCTCTGCGGCCTCTCCGTCCCCACCCCCATCCCCAGCGGCATCGAGATGACCCCACAGGAACAGTCCCTCTGCGACCGGCTCCTCAAGGCCCTCATCGCGAACTGGACCATCCTCTCCGGCACGTCCGTCGCGGGCCTGCGAGAGACCTTCCTCCAACGCGAAGGACGCCTCGAACAACTCGAGGACCGCTGGAAGCTCCAGGTGCAACGCAAGACGCTCGACGTGCTCGTCGACCAGGTCCCCTGGAGCCTCTCCATCCTCACCCACCCCTGGATGCCCCAACCCCTCTACGTCTCCTGGTAGCGCCATGGACCTCCGCTCGCCCTCCACCAACGCCGAGTGCCTCCGCGCCGAGGTCGCCTGGCTCACCCAGTGGCTGGACCTCCGACTCCAACAACACGCCGGGAGCCCCCTCCCCACGCCGCTCCTCGACACCCTCCCGCCGCCACCCCTCGCCACCCTCGATGCCCCCTACGCCGAGCTGCTCCGCGAACTCCACTGCACCCCCGCCGAGCGACTGCTCCTCATCCTCGCCGCGCTGCCCCACCTCCAGCCCGCCGCGCTCGACCCGCTCTTCCTGCGCAACCAGGCCCTGGACCGCCGCTTCACCGAGTTCGGCGGCGTCGTGGGCCAGTCCCACGGCGGCATCCTCCCCACCGGCGAGACTGCGCTGTTCCTGCTCGCCGGAGACGACCTCCAGGCGCGGCTGACGCACCTGCCCCTCTTCCACCCCGACCACCCGCTGTTCGCGCGCCGCGTGCTGCGACTGGAGCGCCGTCACCCGGAGGAGCCCCCGCTGTCCGCCGCGCTCCAGCTCACCCCCGAGGCCCTCGAGCGCCTCACCACCGGCGCCCACTACCAGCCGCCCTTCGGCCCGGAGTTCCCCGCGCAGCGCATCACCACGATGCAGGGCTGGGAGGACCTGGTGCTCGACGCGCCCCTGCGCGACGACGTCGAGGACATCATCACCTGGGCCCGCCACCAGGGGACGCTCCTGGAGGACTGGGGCCTGAAGAAGCAGCTCAAGCCCGGCTACCGCACGCTCTTCCACGGCCCTCCCGGCACCGGCAAGACACTCACCGCGACCCTGCTCGGCAAGGCCACCGGCCTGCCCGTCTACCGCGTCGACCTGTCCAAGGTGGTGTCCAAGTACATCGGCGAGACGGAGAAGAACCTCGCCAGCCTCTTCGACCACGCGCAGCTCCAACGTTGGATCCTCTTCTTCGACGAGGCCGACGCCCTCTTCGGCAAGCGCACCGAGTCACGTAACGCCAATGACCACGCGGCCAATCAACAAATCTCCTACCTGCTCCAGCGCATCGAGGACTTCCCTGGCATCGCCATCCTCGCCAGCAACCAGCGCGCGCACTTCGACGAGGCCTTCGCCCGCCGCTTCCAGTCGATGATTCACTTCCCCATGCCCGGCCCCGCGCAGCGCCTGCGGCTGTGGGAGGCGTGCTTCAAGGACAAACCCTTCCCGCTGGCCCCCGACGTGGACCTCGCGAAGCTCGCGCGCGAGCACGAGCTGTCCGGCGGCGCCATCATCAACGTGCTCCGCCACGCGTGTCTCAAAGCCGTCATCCGCATGCCCCAACAGCTGCGCGCCGCGGACCTCCTCCACGGCATCCACCGCGAGCTCCACAAGGAAGGCCGCTACACCCTCCCCTCGCGATGAAACCTGCTCAACACGCCGTGTCAGGGAACCTTGATTGACGAATCAATCCCTCTCTACCGTGAGCGACCCCTCGCAGTCCGGTGAGGTGCTCCATGGCGCAGCGTCTGCTCTCGCGGTGGTTCCCCCGTTCGTCCCTGTTCGTCGCATTGTTGATACCCGTCCTCGCGACGGCGGCGGTGCCCTCGCCGCTCCCGGTTGCCCACGGCGTGCTCACGGCCGCGGCGACGACGGACTTCAAGTTCGTGGACATCCCGGTGGGCGACGGGGTGGTGCTCAAGGCCAACCACATCGCCCCGACGACGCCCGGTCCCCACCCGGCCGTCGTGTTCATCTCCAGTTGGGGACTCAACGACCTGGAGTACCTGGCCCAGGCCAAGGCGTTGGCCGAGCGGGGCTACGTGGTGCTGTCGTACACGCCTCGGGGCTTCTGGGCGTCGGGGGGTGGAATCGACACGGCGGGCCCGGCGGACATCGCGGACACCTCGCGCGTGCTCGACTGGCTGGTGGCGAACACACCGACGAACGCGGCGCGCATCGGCCTGGCGGGCGTGTCGTACGGCGCGGGCATCTCCCTCATCGCCTCCGGCTTCGACTCGCGCGTGAAGGCCGTGGCCGCGCTCTCCGGATGGACGGACCTGGTGGCGTCGCTGTACGGCGGTGACACGCGCAGGCCCCAGGCGGTGGCGCTGCTGGACCTGGCCGCGCGCTTCCTCGGCCGTCCCAGCCCCGAGCTGCGGACCCGCATCGACGACTACTTCGCCAACCGGGACATCGAGGGCCTCAAGCAGTGGGGGCGCCTCCGCTCCGCCTCCACCTACGTGGACCGCATCAACGCCAACGCGCCCGCCATCCTCATCGCCAACGCGTACGGCGACAGCATGTTCCCTCCCAACCAGCTCGTCTCCTTCTTCAGCCAGCTCACCGGCCCCAAGCGATTGGAGCTCGCGCCCGGGGACCACGCCGTCGTCGAGGCCACGGGCCTGGTCGGCCTGCCCAACCCCGTGTGGACCAGCGTGACGCGGTGGCTGGACCAGCACGTCGCCGGCATCGACACGGGCATCGCCAACGAGCCGCCGCTCGTCCTGCGCACCTACGACGGCGACGTGGAGGGTTATTCCACCTGGGCCGCTGTCTCCTCCAGCACCCAGCGCCTCGGCCTGGGCGCCATCCGGCTGCTCGATGGCACCGGCACGCTCGGAGGCGCCCCATCCACGAGCGGCGCGCGGACCCTCTGGGGCGGCGTCGATACCATCGCCGACGCGGGGGTGCCGCTGCTGACCAACGGTCTGCAGGCGCTGACGGGAATCCCTCCCATCGTGTGGCTGCCGGGCGTCAACCGGCTGCGCGCGGGCGTGTGGACCTCGCCGCCGTCCTCGCGAGAGCTGGCCCTGCGCGGCACCGCCACGCTGCGGCTGCGCATCACCCCGACGACGGCCTCCGGTACCGTGGTCGCCTATCTCTATGACGCCGTGGGGGACTTCGGCGGCCTCGTCACCCACGTGCCGCTGAGCTGGCACGGCGCCACGCCAGGCACGCCGCTCGACCTGGACCTGGTGTTCCCCGCCACCGCGTATGACGTCCCGGCCTGGCATCAGCTCGCGCTCGTGGTCGACACCGAGGACCCGCTCTACCTCGGCGCCAGCACCCTCAACGCCACGCTGACCGTGGGCGGACCCTCCTGGTTGGATTTGCCACTGCGCTAGCGTGAGGTGTTCCCACCCTCTCGGAGGGGGAGACTCCGGGAGGGTATGCCAGCACCCGCCCCCTTTCGCTGACACGTCAATGTCGCGTCGGTGCGGGCCAATGGACCTCCTGACACGTCAGCAAAGCCTCGCAGGTCCTCACGTCCCATTCGGTGACGCGATGGCCCGTGCCATGCAGCTGTCCATACCCACACAGTCGTGGCAGAAGGCCGTGCGCGCGCTCAGTGCGACGCCCGGACGTGGAGGAACCCTTGAATTCTCGAAGTCATCATTCCCTGCTCGGAGGGCTGGCCGTTCTCTGGGCCCTCTCCGCTCAAGCGCAGGTCCAGCGGATTCCCAACCTGGAGCTGGAACGGTTGCAGCTCAACCCCGGCGCCAAGGACAGCCTGGTGCTGTCCACCGGTGACTTGCTCCCGGACGGCACCTTCCGGATGGGGCTCACGGCCCACTACGAGCGCAAGCCGCTGGTGCTGCTGCGCAACGACGATGAAGTGGGCACCATCATCTCGGACCGCGTGACGGTGCACCTGAGCGGCGCCTACGCCGTGACGGACTGGTTGGAGTTGGGTCTTCAAGTTCCCATCGTCTCGCAGTGGGGCCCGGACACGACGGCGCTCGGCTTCCAGACGCCGTCCACGCTCGCGCTGGGCACGCCGTGGGCGCAGGCGCGCGCGGGGCTGTTGTCCGAGGCGCGCGGTGGCCCGCTGGACGTGGGCCTGCACCTGGGCGCGGCGCTGCCTTTGGGCAGCAAGGACACGCTCACGCGGGACCAGGGCTTCGTCTTCACCCCCCGCCTGGGCCTGGGCAAGAAGGTGGGCGACGGCTGGCGCGTGGGCGCGGACGTGGGCGCGCTGGTGCGCACCAAGAAGTACGCGCTGACGCCCAACGCGGACCCGCTGCAGGACGAGCTGGGCGTGGAGATGAACGGCGGCGTCAACGTGACGGCCCACCTGTTCGGCCTGCGCGAGGAGCTGGTGGTGCGCGGCACCCTGCCGTTCGCGGACGCGCCCGAGTCGATGGAGGTGCTGCTGGGCCTGCGCTCGCCGGTCAAGGCGGGCACCGAGTTCTACGTCATGGGCGGCCCGGGCTTCGGCCGGACGCCCGGCACGCCCGAGTTCCGCGTGCTGGCGGGCGTCAACTTCGGCCCCCGCGACGATGCGCCCGCATGTGTCGCGGGCCAGCCCCACGAGCCCGCGCGCTGTCCCGACCTGGACGCGGACGGCGACGGCGTGACGAACGCGCAGGACCGCTGCCCCACCACGCCCGGCCTCGCCGAGCTCAACGGCTGCCCGGACGGGGACGACGACAAGGACGGCATCCCCAACCTGGCCGACAAGTGCCCCGCCCAGCCGGAGAACATCAACGGCTTCCAGGATGAGGACGGCTGCCCGGATGACCCGGACTCCGACAACGACGGCGTCACCGACTCCAAGGACGCGTGCCCGAAGGAGCCCGAGGACAAGGACGGCTTCCAGGACGAGGACGGCTGCCCGGACCCGGACAACGACAACGACGGCGTGCTCGACGCCAAGGACGCCTGCATGAACGAGGCGGGCCCGAAGGAGAACCGCGGCTGCCCGGACAAGGACCGCGACAACGACGGTCTGGTGGACCGGCTGGACAACTGCCCGGACGAGCCGGGACCGGTGAAGAACCACGGCTGCAAGCAGAAGCAGCTCGCGCAGATTGGCGAGGGCCAGATTCGCATCCTCGAGGCCGTCTTCTTCGAGAACAACAAGGACCTCATCAGCCCGCGCAGCTTCAAGCTGCTCGACGGCGTGGCCGCCATCCTCGTGTCGCACCCCGAAATCGAGAAGGTGCGCGTCGAGGGCCACACCGACAACACGGGCAAGGCCGACTACAACCTGGACCTGTCGCAGCGCCGCGCCGAGGCGGTGGTGAAGTACCTGGAGGGCAAGGGCGTCAAGCGCGAGCGGCTGGAGCCGCGCGGCTTCGGTCCCCAGAAGCCCATCGCGGAGAACACCACCAAGGCCGGCCGCGCCAAGAACCGCCGCGTGGAGTTCCGCATCGTCGGTGACGCCGATGGCGTCGAGACGAAGAGCGGCGAGCCCACCGACACCCTCGAGAAGTGAGGAAAGACCTTCCATGCCATCATCAGACACGCATCCCATCGCCATGAAGCGGGCCCGGACGGGCCCGTCCGTGGCCGCGCTCGCCCTGGCGCTCATCACCACCCTCACCGGCTGCCAGGAGCAGCAGCCCACCGCGCTCGTCTCGACCGAGGCGCCCGGCGCGCAGCGCTCCGAGCTGGCCGCCCCCGTCGTCGGTGACGGGCGCATCCAGCCCGGAGAGGAGTGCGACGACGGCAACACGGTGAGCGGCGACGGCTGTTCCGCCACCGGCACCATCGAGGCAGGCTACCTGTGTCACGTCCCCGGACGGGCCTGTTCGCTCGCGTCGCTGTGCGGCAACAACGAGGTCAACCCGGGCGAGGCCTGCGACGACGGCAACACGACGCAGGAGGGCAACGGCTGCTCGACGACGTGTGATTTGTCCCTGTGCGGCAACGGCGCGTTCAACAACCGCCAGTGGCCCAACTTCGACCAGGAGGTCTGCGACGACGGCAACCGCACCGAGGGCGACGGCTGCAACCGGATGTGCGAGGTGGAGCCCGGCTTCGCCTGCTCCGGCACGCCCAGCCGCTGCGTGAGGGCGGGCATCGCCTTCTTCAACACGGGCGTGGACCAGAACAACCGCCGCCTGGAATCCGGCGCGGACCCGCACTGGTTCTACTCCGGCACCACGACGGGCGCGGCCGTCGGCGCGCGCAGCGCCGAGGACTGGCCGCAGGAGATCCAGACCGCCACCTTCATGGTGGCCCCGCTGGGTGCCCCCACGTGCGTCTACCAGGACTTCATCATCCCCTCGACGACGAACGTCGCGCAGTTCCGCATGCGCATCGCCACGTTCAACGACAACTCGTTCGACGGCGCCACCGTCAACGGGCAGCCCTTCACGCCCGTCACCGTGAGCGAGCCCCCGGGCTCGCCGTGGCAGAAGAGCATCATCCGTGAGTTCGGCACCACGGCGGCCTGGAAGACGGGCCTCAACCGGCTGGAGCTGTGCAACGAGAACGAGGCGTCGCCCCCCAACGCCTTCCGCTACCTCTTCGTGGACGCCTACGACGACCGCTGCGGCGACGGCGTGGTGTCCCCCCGCGAGGAGTGCGACGACGGCGACACGTCCAGCGGCGACGGCTGCAGCGCCACGTGCGGCATCGAGCCCGGCTACGGCTGCAGCGGCCAGCCCAGCTCCTGCGCGGCCACGTGCGGCAACGGCCTGCTCAACTCCGGCGAGCAGTGCGACGACGGCAACCTCACGCCGAACGACGGCTGCAACGCGTCCTGCCGCGTGGAGTCCGGCTACGCGTGCCCCACCCCCGGCCAGGCCTGCGTCGCCACGTGCGGCAACGGCGCGGTGGACCCGGGCGAGCTGTGCGACGACGGCAACAACATGTCCGGCGACGGCTGCTCCAACGCGTGCCGCGTCGAGAACGGCTACGAGTGCTCGGGCGCGCCCTCCAACTGCGCGCCCACGTGCGGCAACGGCGTGCTCAACCCGGGCGAGCTGTGCGACGACGGCAACACGAACCTGGGCGACGGCTGCTCCAACGCCTGCACCCTGGAGCTGGGCTACACCTGCCCCACCGTGGGCCAGCCGTGCGTGAAGACGTGCGGCAACGGCACCGTGGACCCGGGCGAGACGTGCGACGACGGTAACCTGAACCCGGGTGACGGCTGCGCCACCGAGTGCAAGCCGGAGCCGGGCTACTCGTGCAGCCGCCCCGCGAGCGGCCCGTCCGTGTGTGTCGCCACCTGCGGCAACGGCGCGGTGGACGCCAACGAGGAGTGCGACGACAACAACACCTCCAACGGCGACGGCTGCAGCCAGGGCTGCGCGGTGGAGTCGGGCTACCAGTGCTCCGGCGCGCCCTCCACGTGCACCACCGTCTGCGGCGACGGCATCCGCGCCGGCGCGGAGACGTGCGATGACGGCAACACCGTCGCGGGGGACGGCTGCTCGGCCACCTGCGCCGTGGAGCCGGGCTACAGCTGCCCGCCCCCGGGCAACGTGTGCAGCCAGACGTGCGGCAACGGCGTCGTGAACCCCGGCGAGACGTGCGACGACAACAACACCACCTCCGGCGACGGCTGCTCCAACACGTGCGCCCAGGAGCCGGGATACACGTGCAGCGGTCAGCCCAGCACCTGCGCCACCACCTGCGGCGACGGCACGGTGGCCGGCGGCGAGGTGTGCGACGACGGCAATCTGGAGTCCGGTGACACCTGCTCGCCGCGCTGCCTGTGGTCCAACGGCCAGCCCTGCGCCGCGTCCGGCGTCTGCGACAGCGGCCTGTGCAACCCCTACTCGAACGTCTGCATCAGCGCCAACGTCTGCGGCAACGGGCTGTTGGACGAGGGTGAGCAGTGCGACGACGGTGACACCACCGCCAACGACGGCTGCTCGGCCACCTGCACCGTCGAGACGGGCTACAGCTGCGCGGGCCAGCCCTCCGCGTGCGCGGTGACGTGCGGCGACGGCATCAAGGCCGCCGCCGAGGCGTGCGACGACGGCAACACCACCGCGGGCGACGGCTGCTCGGCCACCTGCACCATCGAGGCGGGCCACGGCTGCAAGAACACCGACGTGCACGCCCTCTACACGCGGCTGGGTCGCTCGCAGTGCACCAACGTGTCGGACATCGCCCAGCCGGACCTGGCGGCGCTCGCCGCCGAGGCGGCGCTCACCGTGCCGGGCCGCTACCGCGCGGCCTATGTCTCCGGCGCGGTGAGCTACTCGGGCACCGACAACTGGTACCCGGGCCTGTTCGGCTTCAACCACGTCACGGGCGCGGGGACCCAGCGCTTCACGCTGGGCCGCCTGCCGCTGTCGGGCCCGGCCTCCGCCACCCGCGACGCGGCGATGGGCCTGGGCTTCGGGCATCACCAGGACTTCGACGCGCTCTCGGGCGAGGTGCGCCTGGCGCTCGTCGACACCGACTGCGCCGACAACAACAACACGGAGACGCAGGTGGCCTACCGGGTGGACTCGCTGTCCATCTGCCAGCTCATCCCCGTGCTGACGGACCCGGCGCCGGGCGGTGTGACGGACCCGGTCATCGGCGGCACCGGCTCGCCGGGCTCCACCATCGACGTCTACGTCGACGGTGGCACCACGCCGGTGTGCACCGTGGTGGTGGACGCCGCCGGCCGCTGGACGTGCGATCTGGGCAACATCCCCGAGGGCACGCACTCGGTGGTCCTCACCTCCACGGAGGTGGGCGCCACGGAGACGGCTCCGCCGGCCACCATCATCGTCGAGCTGACCCCGCCGACGACGCCCGTCATCACGGGTCCGGCCAATGGCTCCACGGTGTCCACCGGCACGCCGCCCATCAGCGGCACGTCCGACCCGGGCACCACCGTCACGGTGCGCGAGGGCACCACCGTGGTGTGCACGGCCACCACCGATGCCAGCGGCAACTGGAGCTGCACGCCGACGACGCCGCTGCCGGACGGCTCGCACACCCTCACCGCTACGGCCGTCACCCCGGAGGGCAGCACCAGCGAGACCTCCGCTCCGACGACGTTCATCGTGGACACCACCGCCCCGGGCGCGCCGGTCATCTCGGGCCCCGCGGGTGGCTCCACGGTGTCCACCGGCACGCCGCCCATCAGCGGCACCTCGGAGCCCGGCGCCACGGTGACGGTGCGCGAGGGTGGCACCGTGGTGTGCACGGCCACCGCCGACGCCAGCGGCAACTGGAGCTGCACGCCGACGACGCCGCTGTCCGAGGGTCCGCACACCCTCACCGCCACGGCCACCGACGGCGCGGGCAACACCAGCCCGCCCTCGGCGCCGGTGACGTTCACCGTCAGCACCACCGTGCCCGGCGCGCCCGTCATCACGGGGCCCGCCAACGGCTCGGTGCTGGCCGACGCCACGCCCGCCATCTCCGGCACCGCCACGCCGGGCGCCACGGTGACGGTGCGCGAGGGCACCACCGTGGTGTGCACGGCCACCGCCGACGCCAGCGGCAACTGGAGCTGCACGCCGACGACGCCGCTGGCGGATGGCTCGCACGCCGTCACCGCCACGGCCACGGACCCGACCTCGGGCAACGAGAGCGGGCCCTCCAACGTCGACACGTTCCGCATCGACACGCAGGCGCCGGACACGTCCTTCAGCCGCACGCCGGGCGCAAGCTCCGGGAACACCGAGTCCCCGTTCGCCTACGCCTCCAACGAGGAGGGCGTGACGTTCGAGTGCAGCCTGGACAACGGGCCCTACGTCGCCTGCCAGGACACCTACGACGTCCGCGAGGGTGAGCACGTCCTGCGCGTGCGCGCCATCGACAGCGCGGGCAACGTGGACCCGACGCCCGCCGAGCACCGGTGGACGGTGCTCAACTCGCGCGCCTTCGCGGGCGGCGGTTGCAGCGCGGCGCCGGCCTCGTCGGCGGGCCTGGCCCTGCTGGCCCTGCTGGGCCTGCGCCGCCGCAAGGCGCGTCGGTAGTCCGTCTTCCACCGCCGGGGGGTCCACATCCCTTCCCCCAGTCCCCTGCCCCGGGGACTCGTGGACCTCCCGGCGGGTCTCCCCGCCTCGTCGCGCAACCCCGTATGCTGGGGGCCGTGGACAAGGCGGGGAAGACGCAGGAGAGGTACGAGGAGGAGCTGCTCCTCGCGCTGGACTACGGGCTCGTCTCCGCCCAGGAGGCGACCGCCCTGCGCGAGGAGGCGCTCGGCCTGGGCAGAAGCCCGCTGGAGCTGCTGCGCGCTCGCGGCGGGGTGAGCGAGCACACGCTGAGCACCCTGCGCGAGGAGCTGGGCCCCCCGTTGGAGGACACGGCCAGTGGGGGCGCCCCGCTGGAGGCCACCACGCTGGACCCGCGCACGCCCCCGGTGGCGCCCCCCGTCGCCGCCCTGGAGGATGACGCGAGCGAGGCCCCCGTCTTCCCGGTGCCGGACTGGAACCGCTACCAGCCGGTGCGCTTCCTGGGTCAGGGAGGCATGGGGCAGGTGTTCCTGGCGTATGACCCGCTGTTGCGCCGCAACGTCGCGCTCAAGTTCGTGAAGGGCGGAGACCCGGAGCTGGCCAGGCGCTTCCTGTCGGAGGCGCGGGCCCAGGCCCGGGTGCGCCACGAGCGGGTGTGCGAGGTGTACGAGGTCGGCGAGGTGCAGGGGCGCGGCTACATCGCCATGCGCTACGTGGACGGCCAGCCGCTCGGGCAGCTCGCCGCCACGCTCACGCCGGAGCAGAAGGTGCTCGTGCTGCGGCAGGCCGCCGAGGGCGTGCACGCCGCCCACCGCGCGGGCCTGGTGCACCGGGACATCAAGCCCGGCAACATCCTGGTGGAGCGCACCGAGGACGGGGGTTACGCGCCCTTCGTCATGGACTTCGGCCTGGCGCGCGACTGGCGCGAGGAGGCGGGCCAGAGCGGCGTGGTGATGGGCACGCCGCACTACATGGCCCCCGAGCAGGCCCGCGGGGACACGTCCCGGCTGGACCGGCGCGTGGACGTCTACGGGCTGGGCGCCACGCTGTACGTGCTGCTCACCGGCCAGACGCCCTTCGCGGGGAGCGGCCAGGACGTCATCACCCGCCTGCAGACGCAGGAGCCGCTGCCGCCGCGCGCGGTGGACCGGGACATCCCCGAGGACCTGGAGGCGGTGGTCCTCAAGTGCCTGGAGAAGGAGCGCTCGGCCCGGTACGACTCGGCGCGCGCGCTGGCGGATGACCTGGAGCGCTTCCTGGGCGGGGAGCCGGTGCAGGCGCGGCGGGGCGTGGGCTACCGGCTGCGCAAGAAGGCGCGCAAGCACCGCGTGGCCTTGAGCCTGGCGGTGGCGGCGCTGACGGTGGTGGCACTGGCGCTGGGGCAGGCGGTGGTGGCGCGCAAGGAGGTGGCCGAGCGCGAGCGGCTCACGCGCAGCTTCACCGAGCGGGTGGAGCGCATCGAGGCGGCCGCGCGCTACTCCTTCCTGTCGCGCCTGCACGACACGCGCGAGGACCAGCAGGCCCTGCGCGCCAGCATGGACGCGCTGGAGGTCGAGGTGCGCGAGGCGGGCGAGCACGCGGTGGGCCCCGGGCACTACGCGCTGGGCCGCGCGCTCCTGGCCCTGGGCGACGTGGAGGGCGCCCGGGCGCGGCTGGAGTCGGCGTGGCGCCACGGCTACCGCGAGCCCCGCGCCGCCTGGGCGCTGGCGCTGGTGCTGGGAGACCAGTACCGGGAGAAGCTGCTGCTGGACGTCGAGCGGAGGAGCCAGGAGCAGCGCGAGGCGCGCCGGCGCGAGCTGGAGCAGCGCTACCGCGACCCGGCGCTGGCCTACCTGCGCCAGGCCGAGGGGCCGGACGTGCCCGCGCCGCCCTTGTACGTGAAGGCCCTGTTCGCCTTCCATGAAGGCCGTCACGAGGAGGCCCTGGCGCACCTGGACGCCATGGGCAACACCTGGCCCTGGTTCTACGAGGCGCCCCTGTTGCGCGGCGACGTGCACCTGGCCCGCGCCACCGCGCGCTGGCACCAGGGCGACAGCGCGGGCTCCCAGGCGGACCTGGAGGCGGGGCGGCGCGCGTATGCCCAGGCCATCTCCACCGCGGAGAGCCAGCCGGACACGCACTACGCCCTGGGGCGCCTGGAGCTGGCGGCGCTCGTGATGGAGCTGTACGGCTCCGGCGACGTGCAGCCCCCGTACGAGCGGGGCCTCGCCGCCCTGGGACGCGCGCTCCAGGCCGCGCCCGGACACCACCGCTCGCTCATCGTGCTGTCGCGGCTGCACCGCCGGCTGGGAGAGCAGCACGCCAACCAGAACGCGACGGACGTGGAGGCGCTCTTCGGCAAGGCCATCGACGCGGCCAGGGCCGCGCTGAAGCTCGCGCCCCCCGCCGAGCGCGTCACGCTGGACCTGGCCATCATCCACCGGCTGTGGGCGCGCCACCTGCAGCGGCTCTCCCAGGACCCGCGCGAGCAGCTGGGCCACTCCATCGAGGCCTTCGAGCAGCTGGGGCCCGAGGAGCGCGACTACGCCTTCCACGCCAACCTGGGCGTGACGCATCAGGTGTGGGCCGACTACGAGAGCGGGCTCGGGCTGGACTCGCTGGAGCACCAGGGCAAGGCCATCGACGCCTACCTGGCCGCCATCCGCCTGCGCGACACCCAGGCCGACGCGTGGATCAACCTGGGCAACGCCTACCGCGCGAGGGCGGGCCTCACCCGGGCGCCGGACGCGCAGGGGGACCTCACCCGCGCGCTGGAGGCCATCCAGCGCGCGCTCGCCCTCAACCCGCGCAACGTCATCGCCTGCTACCAGGGCGCGGACGTGTCCGAGCAGCTGGCGCGCTGGCGCCAGGAGCACGGCCAGGACCCGAGGCCCGACCTGGAGCGGGCGCTCGCGCTCTACCGTCAGGGCCGCGACATCAACCCCAAGCTGCCCCAGCTCGCCAACGGCCTGGGCGCGGCCCTGCTGTGGTGGGCCGAGCAGCGCTGGGAGGAGGGCGAGGACGTGGAGGCGCTCCTGACGGAGGCGCGCGAGGCCTTCGAGCAGGCGCGCGAGGCGGCCCCCCAGCAGAGCTACGCCTACAACAACCTGGGCGAGGTGGAGGCGGTGCGCGCGGGCTTCCTCCTGGCGCGCGGGCAGGACCCGTCCTTCGGCCTGAAGACGGCGGAGGCCGCCTACCGCAAGACGCTGGAGATGATGCCCGGCGACGCGGACATCTGGACCAACCTGGCCCGCGTGCACGTGCTCGCGGCCACGCACGCGCTGCAGGAGCGGCGCGCCGTGGCGCCCGGGCTCACCCGCGCGCAGGAGGCGCTGGACCGCGCCCGGCAGCTCAACCCGCGCCTGGGCTACGCGTGGCGCTACCAGGGCGCCCTCCTCGACGTGCACGCGCGCGAGCGGGTGCGCCTGGGCACCGCGAAGGAGGAGGACTTCCGGCGGACCGAGGACGCGCTCGCCCAGGCGGTGGCGCTGTCCCCCCGGCGCCAGGAGTACGTGCTGGCGTCGAGCGAGCTGGCGCTGGCCTGGGGGCGCTGGAAGGCGCGCCAGGGCGGGGACGCGACCGGGAAGCTGACGCGCGCCCTGGAGGGCGTCGAGCGAATCCTCGCCGCCCGGCCGAAGTGGGCCCGGGCACGGCTGCTGCGCGCCGGGCTCCTGTGGGCGCTGGCGGAGGGCACCGCCGTCCCGGAGCAGCGTCAGGCGTGGACGGCGCGCGCCCGCGAGGACGCGGAGCAGGCGCTGGCGAGCAACCCGCACCTGGCCTCGACGTGGAAGGCGCGGCTGGCACCGGACCTGGAGCTCTCCGTCCGGCCCGCCGCGCCCTGAGCCCCACGCCCGATTACTTCTTCGGGTCCTCGGGCGGGTCCGTCGTCACGTCCAGGCCGCCCTTCTTCGTCTCCGCGTTGGAGCCGATGAAGCTCGCGGCCTGGGACGGCGGGGGCGCGGGAACCACGACGTCGAACGGGTAGAGGCGCTTGAGGCACGTCTGCGTCACCTGCTGGTCGCTCTCCTGCGCCAGCGGATTGGACGTGTCCAGGGTGAAGGAGCCCGGCCCCGAGAGGCAGGTGGTCCCGTCCTTGAAGACCACCAGGGCGGAGGAGATGCCTTGCAGCTTGAACTCCACCTCCTCGCCGTGCTTCACGATGTTCGAAGGGCTGTAGATGATGTCGTCGGACGTGATGGTGACGGTGACAGTCATGGGCCGTGACTCCTTCCGGGTTGGAACCGCAGATGCGCGGTGTGGGTTGCAGGCACCGTACCAGAGGCGACCGACGTGTCCGTCCCTCGGAGCGGGTGCTTCACCCGCGCACGGCGCGCGCACGCGGACACGTCAACGACGTGTCACCCCCGGGGACTGACGTGTCCGGCGCGCTCACGCGTCCGACAGGCCCAGCTCGCGCACGCGGCGCTGGAGCGCGCGGCGGGAGACCTCCAGCCGCTGCACCATCTTGTCCAGGTCTCCCGCGCACTCCTGGAAGCAGCGGGTGATTTCCTCCGGGCTCAAGTCCCGCGCGGTGCGGATGAGCGAGCTCTTGTCGATGAGCACGTAGACAGACGGACGGGGGATGCCGAGGAAGTCCGCGGTGGCCTTGAGGTCCCACGAGCACGCGCGCAGCGCCTCGAGCAGCTCGTCCTCCCCCACCTCCGAGGGCTTGCGGCGCGAGGACTTCGCCTCCCCCGCCGCCTCGGGGACACCCGCGCCGGCCGGGGCCAGCACCCGCCCGGGCACCGGCAGCGACTCGGCGTCCAGCGTCTGCTCCAGCCGCGAGTCCACGCGCAGGCCGGGCAGGCCGCGGCTGCCGATGACGAGCTGCCGGGTGATGTTGCGCAATTGCCGCACGTTGCCGGGCCACGCGTAGCGCAAGAGCCGCACCGCGACGGACGCGGGCAGCCAGGGCGCCGCGCGCGGGTCCGTGGGCGACAGCCGCCAGCCCTCGCCCGTCGTCTCCAGCTCCTGCCGGGCGAAGTGGAGGAACAGCGGGCCGATGTCCTCGCGCCGCTCGCGCAGGGCAGGCACGCGCAGCTCGAAGCCCGCCAGCCGGTGGAGCAGCGGCGCCTTGAACAGGCGCTCCTCGATGCGCGCCTCCAGGTTGGAGTCCGTGGCGGCCACCAGCCGCACGTCCACCGGCACCGGCGTGTGCCCGCCCACCGGGTACACCTCGCCCGTCTCCAGCACGCGCAGGAGCGCGGCCTGCACCTCGGCGGGCGCCTCGCCCACCTCGTCCAGGAACAGCGTGCCGCCGTGCGCCGCGCGGAAGAAGCCGTCCCGGTCGCGGCTGGCGCCCGTGTACGCGCCGCGCTGCGCGCCGAACAGCTCCGCGGCCACCAGCTCCTTGGAGAGCGCGCCCAGGTTCACGCTGACGAACGGCCCCGAGCGGCGCGGCCCCTGCTCGTGGATGGCGCGCGCCACCAGCTCCTTGCCCGTGCCCGTCTCGCCGCGGATGAGCACCGGCACCGCCAGGTCCGCCACCCGCAGGATGTCGTCGCGAAGCTGCTGGATGGACTGGCTCTGCCCCACCAGCCCCAAATCCCGGTGGACCGACGGGGCGGCCGTGGACGCCAGGTGCAGCAGCAGCACCACGCGCTCGGCGAGCACCAGCGGCACCCCGGCCACCAGCTCCTCCTGGGTGAACTCCCGGCCCCCGGCCACCGACTCGCCGGCCACGCACACCTGGGTGCCATCCTCCGGCACCCGCAGGCGCAGCCCCCCCTGGGCCGCGGGCTCGAAGAGCACCGGCGTCCGGCTGAGGAAGGGGTCTCCCAACGGCAGCGCCAGCAGCCCCCCGGGCCGCGAGAAGTCCGGGGCGTTGCGCGACAAGGCCGCCGTCCGGCCCACGCTGGCGAGCACCTCCAAGAGGAGCTGCTCTCCGATGCGCTGGGGGTGGGGATGAGACACGACAGTCAGCGCTGGCACACTCCGCGGGGCCGTCGCGGGTGGGCCTTTCGTCTGCACGGCGGTCGTCGACATGTCGGCGGCGAGCTTCTGCTGCATGGGGCTGAGTTCGGTTTACAGGCGCTTCCAACCTATCAGCCTACACCGGCTCGACAGGGGTTGTTCGCCTGGACCGCTTTCACCGGACAACCCTGCGCCTGTCCGCCTCATGCCTCCCGCCGCGCCACCTCATTCCAGGGAGACTGGAAGAGGACCGGCGCGGCCCGGGAGCGTCTCCCCTACGCGGTGGAGGTCATCCACCGCGTGCGGGGCGTCTTCTTCAGGGGGTGGTGCCCGCCGGGGTGGACGCGGGTGCGGACGCGTTCTCCTCGGTGGTGGTGCTGGTGCTCGCCGCGGCGGGCGCGGCGGGCGTCTCGGCGGCGGGCTTCTCGGCGGAAGGCTTCTCCGCGGCGGCCTTCTCGCCGGGCGGCGGGCCGCGCTTGGCCTCGGCCGCGGCGGCGCGGACCTGCTCGCGGGCGCGCTGGGCCACCTTCGGGTTGGGCGCCAGAATCATGAACATCAAGCGCCCTTCCATCCGCGGCGGCTGCTCCACCACGGCGACATCCTTCAGGTCCTTCGCCACGTCGTCGAGGATGGCGGTGCCCTGCTCCTTGTGCGTGATTTCACGCCCGCGGAACTGGATGACGACCTTCGCCTTGTCGCCCTCTTCGATGAAGCGGCGCGTGTTGCGGACCTTGAAGTCGTAGTCGTGGTCCTCCGTCTTCGGACGGAGCTTCACTTCCTTCAGGTGGACCACGACCTGGGCGCGCTTGGCTTCCGAGGCCTTCTTCTTCTCCTCGTACTTGAACTTGCCGTAGTCCATGATCTTGCAGACTGGCGGCGAAGCCATCGGGCTGATCTCGACGAGGTCCAGCCCCTCGGAGCGCGACTTCTCGAGCGCGGCCTCGAGCGGCATGACGCCGAGCTGCTCGCCGCCCGAGCCGATGACGCGGACTTCGCGGGCGCGGATGCGGCGGTTGGTCCTCTGGTCGCGGCTCTGGCCGCGGCTGCTTCTCTGATCACGAAGAATGTTGCGCTCCTTCGAAGGGGTGTAGGACCTGCTACCCAAGGGTGTGGCAGGTCGCGAAGTTACGGCATGGCTCGGGTGAACCGAACCTCGAATCTAATCGCTCCCTTGCCCGGTGAGAAAGGGAGCTGGCGGGGTGAACACGCCCCCGGGGCGAGGACTAGCCCACCGGCGGACATAACACCAGGGCCCCCGTCGTGCCCTGGAATCCCACGCGTGGGGTCAGCCAATGGACGGAGCCGCGCGGCGGGCCCGCCACTCCTCGCGGGTCTGCCCCCACAGCTCCACCGTGGCGGCCTCGAAGGGGGCGGGGAGTCTGCCGGGCCCCCTCAGGCGCGAGCCCAGCCGGAGCGCCACCTGCTGGGAGGGGGCGTTCTCCGGGGCGATGGAGTGGATGATGTCCGTCCAGCCCAGGTGGTCCACCGCCCAGTCCATGGCGGCGCTGGCGGCCTCGGTGGCGTAGCCACGGCCCCACGTCTCCTTCAGCAGGGACCAGCCGACCTCGGTGCCGGGCCAGCCCTCCGGGCACCAGGGCCCCACCCGGCCAATCCACCGGCCCGTGGAGCGCTCCAGGACGGAGAACATGGAGAAGCCCTGGAGGGCCCAGCCTCCGGCCATCCCGCACATGCCGCGCCAGACGACGGAGCGCGGCTGCACCCCGCCGATGTGCCGCGCCGAGTCCGGGTCGGACATCAGGGCGACGAAGCCCTCGAAGTCCTCGAGCGCCGTGGGGCGCAGGATGAGGCGCGCGGTTTCAATCCTCGGTCCGGGTGCTTGCATGGTGTCCCTCGCGAAGAGCCAAGGCGCGGGAGGGTGGCACCCGCCCCCCACCGGGGCAAGCGCCGTGGCGGCCTGCTCCCACAAGGCGGGCTTCTTCGCGCCTTTATTGGAAAGGGGGCATGGCGGGCCGTCTACCCGGACAGGGCGGGGGCGCCTCGCTACGACAGGGCACCTGGAACGACGACGAGGGCTTTTCCATGTGGACCGACACGCGCGTGGCACGGAAGCTGGGGACCCGGCTCCCCCTGGTGCAGGGGCCGTTTGGCGGAGGGATGTCCTCGACGCGGCTGGCGGCGGCCGTGTCCGAGGCGGGGGGGCTCGGCTCGTTCGGTGCCCATCACCTGAGCGCCGAGAACATCGAGGCCACCGTCCGCGAGCTGCGGGGGCTCACCTCGCGCCCGTTCGCCATCAACCTGTGGGTGCCGCTGGAGGGTGAGAAGGCGCTGCGCCCGACGCCCGCGGAGTTCCAGGCGGCCGTCGACCGGCTGAAGCCCTGGTACGACGAGCTGGGGCTGGCGCAGCCCACGTACCCGAGCGCGTTCTCCCAGGACTACGAGGCGCAGGTGGAGGCGGTGCTCGCGCTCAAGCCGCCGGTGTTCAGCTTCATCTTCGGCATCCCCTCGGCGCGGGTGCTGGAGGCGTGCCGGGCGGCGGGCATCCTCACGGCGGGCACGGCGACGAACGTGGACGAGGGGCTGGCGCTGGAGGCCGCGGGGGTGGACCTCATCGTCGCCTCGGGCAGTGAGGCGGGAGGCCACCGGGCCTCGTTCCTCCGGCCGGCGGAGGAGTCCCCGGCGACGACGGCGCTGGTGCCCCAGCTGGCGGACCGGGTGAAGACGCCGCTCATCGCCTCGGGTGGCATCGCGGATGGGCGCACGGTGGCCACGGCGCTGGCGCTGGGGGCCGAGGGCGTGCAGGTGGGCACGGCCTTCCTCGCGTGCGAGGAGTCCAACGCGAGCGACGTCTACCGGCAGGCGCTGCGCCAGGAGTCCGCTCGGGGCACGGTGCTCACGCGCGTGTTCTCCGGACGCTACGCGCGCGGCATCAAGAACCGCTTCCTGCGGGAGATGACGCCGCACGAGCGGGAGGTGCCGCCCTACCCCATCCAGAACTGGCTCACCCAGCCGCTGCGCCAGGCGGCGGCCCGGCAGGGACGCGAGGACCTGCTGTCGCTGTGGGCGGGACAGAACGCGCCCCTCATCCGGCACACGCGCGCGGCGGCGCTGGTCGACTTCCTCGAGAAGGACACCACGCGTGTGCTGGGACGGCTCGCGGGACTGTAGAGGCCGGGCGCTCACGCCTCCGTCACCCGCGCCGGACGACGGGCCTTCAAGCCTCGTCACGACGACAGCGCCCGAGGTGGAGCGCTCCGCTGCCCGCCCCGCCTTGACGGGGCGGGAAGTCCCGTGCTCAAGCACCGCCCATGTCGGACGCGAGTGACTCCAGCACCGCCCTGTCTCCCGCAGCCCCTGCGTCCCCTCCCCCGGAGACGTCGCGCCGACACCCCTTCCTCCGGTGGTGCGACGAGCAGCAGGGACCACTCCTGGCAGCGCTCGCGGGGCTGCTCACGTTCCTGGCGACCCTCGGCGCCGGAGCGCTCCAGCCTGGGAAAATCGGCTGGCTCATCCGCGACGACTTCAGCCAGCACCTGATGGGGTGGCTCTACTTCCGGCAGGCCCCGCTGGGCTTCCCGCTGGGGTCGACCCCCAATTACATCCATCCGCTGGGGACCTCACTCGGGTACACGGACTCGATGCCCTGGGTGGGCCTGCTGCTGCGGCCCCTCTCCCCGCTGCTGCCCACGACCTTCCAGTACGTCGGCCCGTGGCTGTGCCTGTGTCTCATGCTGCAGGGCGCGGCGGCGGCCTGGGTCGCCCAGCGTCTGGGCGCCTCCAAGCAACAGCAGGCGTGTGTCGGCGCGCTGCTGGTGCTGTCCCCCACGCTGCTGTCGCGGATGGCCCTGTCGCACGTCGCGCTCTGCACCCACTGGCCCCTGGTCCTGCTCGTGGGGTTGCACCTCATCCCCCAGCCAGACGCGCGCGCGGCACGCCAGTCCCTCTGGCTCGCGCTGGCGCTCTGCGTGTTCACCGCGGGCATCCACCCCGTCATCGCGGTGATGACGCTGCCGCTCGCCATCTCCCTCTGCGTGCGCACCGCGCTGGAGCGACAGCTGCCCGTGAAGGTGCCGCTGCTCGCGGCCGTGGCGTGTGTCGCGGCCATGCTGGGGCTCTTCTTCGTGTTCGGCTACCTGGGCACCCGAACTCCCGTGGGCGCGGGCGGCTTCGGCGAGTTCTCCGCGGACCTCAACACGCTCTTCAACCCGCACGGCCACCACTACAACTGGTCGCGCCTGCTGCCCTTGCTGCCTCGACTCGGAGGCCAATACGAGGGGTTCGGCTACCTCGGCGCCGGAGGGCTGCTCGGGGCCCTGCTCGCGGCCGTCCTGCTCGCGCGCCAGCCCACGCCGCACCTCGCGCTGTGGCGACGCTGGCTCCCCGTGAGCGTCTTGTCCGTGGGGCTCGCCTTCTTCGCCCTGTCCTCGCGGGTGACCTTCCTGGGCAAGGACGTCGCCGACCTGTCCGCGCTCTATCGGCCCGTGCTGCCGTGGGTCGAGGCGTTCCGCTCCTCGGGGCGCTTCATCTGGCCGCTCTACTACCTGGTGCTCCTGGGCGGAGCGCTGGTCCTCGCCAGGAGGCTGAGCCCCGCGCGCGCCACCCTGCTCGCGGGCCTGCTGCTCGGCCTCCAGGTGATGGACCTCAACCTGGGCGAGGGCCGACAGGCGAACCAGGGCGCGGGCCGCTGGGGCACGCCCCCCTCTCCCGAGCTCACCGCGGCGTCGAAGGGACGCGAGCACCTGGTCCTCTACCCACCGCAGATGCATGACAGCTCCGGCCGTGGCTGCCGCGCGGGCCCCATGGACTACCACCGCTGGGCCTACCGCGCGTACCTGCTGGGCCTCACCTTCAACAGCGGCTACGTGACACGGCTCGACGACGCTCGCGCCCAGGAGTACTGCCTGGGCCTGGACGCGGACATCGCGGCGGGCCGGTTGGACTCGCGCACCGTCTACCTGTCCATCCCCGCGCGCGTGGCCCAGCTCCAGCGAATCCCGGGCACACGCTGTACGCCCGAGGATGGCCTCTGGCTGTGTGTCCACGACGCGCCCTCGGACGCGGCGCCCGTGACGGGCCGCTGAGGGCTCACGTCGTCGGGGGCGGCTGCGTCGGCTGCGGCTGCGCGGGGATGATGGCCGTCAGGTTGGCGTAGATGGTGGAGCAGATGAGGTCCAGCGGCAGGTCGTTGTCGTCGTGGCCGAAGGGGTCCTCGATCTCGACGCCAATCTCCTCGATGCCGAAGAACACGTACGCGACGATGAACGTGGCCAGCACCGTCAGCCCGCCCAGCGCGTCCAGCAAGGCGAAGGGCAGCGTGTAGCAATACACGAGCAGCGCGCGGCGCAGGTGCATGACGTACGCGAAGGGGATGGGCGTCTTGCGGATGCGCTCACAGCCGCCGAGGTAGTCGAGGAGGAGCTGGACGTTCTGGTCCAGTTGCATCTGCACGTACTCGGAATAGCGCCCCTCGCGGCGGCCGGCGTCGAGCAGCGAGCTCAGCTTGCGAGTCACCGCGAAGGGCACGTGCTGGGCGCCCATCACCTGGGCCACCTCGTCCGCGGGGAGCTCCTGCGCCAGCGGGCCCAGCGACGCCTTGCCTCGCAGCGACGACGCGGAGGCGAAGGGGAAGGCCGCGGTCCACCTCAGAATCGCGGTGTAGAGGACGGGCTGGGACTGGAGGAAGACGCCCGAGGCGCGCGCCAGGTTGCGCGTCTCGTTGACGATGCCGCCCCAGAGCTTCCGGCCCTCCCAGAAGCGGTCGTAGGAGGAGTTGGTGCGGAAGACGAGCAGGAGGCTCAGCGAGATTCCGGCCAGGGTGTGCACCGTGGCGGGGATGCTCACCGAGCGGACGTGGGTGTGGAAGAGGGCGACGCCCAGGGACCACAGGACGCAGACCATGACTCGGGCCACGATTTCGCGGACCATCGAGCCCTTGAGGTAGTGGAAGTAACTCCACCAACGATGCGGGTCGTACTCAACCATGGTGTCGGTGGGCGTAACCTGCCACGCCCTCGTCATGAGGCCGCAACCTTTTTCGGAAGGGGTGTCGCGCCAACTACTCCGGCGGCTGTGTGATGAGGCGGGAGAGGAGCGCGAACCCCGGCCCCTCCAGGGGCACGCGTCCCCGGAGTGCGGCGAACAGCGACCACCCGTGGTCCGCCAGGAGCACCACGCCCGTGGCCGCCGTGGGCGCCAGGCCGATGAAGCCCACATAGCCCCCCATCACCGACGAGCACCACGCCACGGTGTGGCCCCTCACCTGGGATAGCGACCAGCCCAGCCCCATGCGCACCTTGCCCGCCTCCGCGCGGGGAACCCAGGTCATCGCGAGCGCACGCGCCAGGCCCGCGTCCTCGCGACCGAGGCACGCGTCGAGGAAGCGCAGCTGGTCGAGCACGGTGGAGTGGAGCGCGCCCGCGCCGGGGAGCGCGGGGAAGGTCCACGGGGGCACGGGGCGGCCTCGCGCGGTGTGGCCCGGAAGGAGCCTGGGCGCCAGCTCCTCCGTCACGCGCGTCGAGGTGTCGCTCATCTTCAGTGGCTTGAAGAGCCAGTCGCGGAGCGCGTGCCCGTAGTTGACGCCCGCGCGGCGTGAGAGCGCATGTCCCAGCACGCCCATGCCGAGCAGGGACTCGGAGAAGGGGCGCGGGGGTGGAGAGGTCGGGTGGTAGCCGCGCAGGAAGTCGCCGAAGCGCTGGGCGGAGTAGTGACCGAACGGGTCCTCCGGTCGCGACTCGGGCGCGTCCAGGTTGGGCGGCAGGTGGGGCATCCCGGCGGTGTGGGTGGCCAGCTGCTCCAGGGTGATGCGCCCCGCGTCGGCGTCGGGAAGCAGCGCGCGGGGAATCACCTCGCCGAGCGCCATGTCCAGCCGCGCCTGGCCCTTGTCCACGAGCAGGGCGAGCAGCGCGCCGGTGAAGACCTGCGTGAGGCCGCCCAGGCCGAAGACCGCCTCATAGGCGGGAGCGTTGCCCTGCTTCCGGTAGGTCTGGACATGCCACTCACCGTGCCAGGTGACGCCGGCGCACAGCGATGCCGAGCGGTAGCTCCGCACATAGCGGCGGGTCTCCTCCTCGATGAAGTCGACGGCGATGGACGGGGGTGGGGTCACCAGGCTCCTCTACACCAAGGCCGCGGGGGTCCGCAGCGTCACTTCCCGGTTGCCCGGACGTGCGCGCCTGTCCATCGTGGGCGGCAAAGGAGATGGAGAATGCTCGCAGGTCTCGCGGCGGATGGAACGTATGCGGCAGGGGCTCGCCACACGATGGACATGAGCGCCGAGGACGCTTGGAGGAACTGGGCCGAGGGCTCGGGCCTGGGGCGGTGGCTCTCCTCGCCGCGCGCGGCGTTGAAGGAGGGTGAGCGGACGACGCTGAAGGATGGGACGGAGGTCCTGGCGGTCCGGGTGCGTGCGCCGGCCCTGCTGCGCATCCGCCTGACGCGCGCGGACTGGCCGCGACCGAGGACCGCGCAGCTCCGCGTCCTCCCGGCCGCGCGAGGGCACACCGTCGCGTTGCACATGGAAGGGCTCCCCGACGCGGCGTCGCGCGCCGAGTACATCCAACAGTGGAAGAAGGCGCTGAGCGGCCTGGAGACGACGCCCGCGAAGAAGTCGGCGGCGAAGAAGACTGGCGCCAAGGCGGCCTCGAAGCAGAAGACAGGCGTCAGGAAGGCCCCGGCGAAGAGGGCCAGCGCGCGCAAAGTGGCGTCGAAGAAGACCGGCACCAAGGCGACCTCGAAACAGAAGGCAGGCGCCAGGAAGACCCCGGCGAAGAAGAAGGCGAGCACCTGAGCCGCTTCCCTCGCGGACGTCTCAGTCCTCGCCCGCCCCGGGCACGGTCCTCACGCGCACCTCATCTGCCCAGTTTGAGCGTCACGCTCGCGGTGTCCTGCTCCCGCCCCGCGAGCGTGAAGCGCAGCTCCCACGTCCCCGGCATGAACAGGTCGAGCTCCGACACCTCGAACACGCCATCCGAGCGCGACGTGACGCGCGGGGCCTCATCGATGCCATGTCCCATGGACGGCATCCACGGCTGCACGCGCAACTCCAGTCCCTGAGCGAGCTTCCCGTTCGCCGCATCCGAGACGCGAACGGTGAAGCGCTGCGGCCCGCGTTTCAGCGGCGTCGCCGTGGACAGCACCTTCACGTGCCACCGTCCCGAGGCACTCTGCGTCATCCCCACCACGGACTCCGCGGTGCTCGCCTCGGCCTGCGCGCGCGGCGTCGCGAACGCCGGCGCTCCCGACAACATCATCCACACGACCCATGTCCTCACGTCGACGCTCCATGGACGCGTGTCTTCATCACGCCCCACGGTGACTGTAGCCAGACAAATCCTCCGTCCCCTTGCGACATGTTGCCGCAACCAGGCATGCGTCCCGCGCCCTGCGACAATTCACCGCGTTCGCCACGACAGAGCTTGAGTCAATGTCGTCAGCACGATGTCCGCGCCCGCTCATCCGCCGACGCATCGTCGCCCGTCCTCGGCGATGCTCTGGTTCCTCACGCTGCTGGAGTGGCTGGGCATCCTCCTCTTCGTGCTGACGTGCGCCGCGCTCGTCGGCGTCATCGGGAAGACGCTGCACGAAGGACGTCCAGCGACGACCCATCCCACGGTCCTCCCCGACTACGGCCCCCTGCCCGCCTTCTCACTGAGCGACGACGCGGGCCGCCCGCTCGAGAACAAACACCTCCGAGGCCGCGTCACCCTGCTCCACTTCCTCTCCGAGTCCGAACTCCAGCCCGCTGGCCTGCTCGCGGTGCACACGAGCCTGGAGGCCTCCGGGCTCGGCGTGGACGTCCTCCTCGTCACACGGGACGAACCACCCGTCCCCCTCCCCAGTCCCCTGCCCCGCGGCTGGCGCAGGCTGTGGCGGGGAGACGCCCTGGAGCAGGCGATGCGCGCGGTGACGCGGGGACATCCCGCCGAGGACGCCACGTCACTGCTGCTCCTGGTCGACCCCCTGGGCTCCGTGCGCGGCATCTACACGAACGCCCTCACCCACCCCGAAACCGCTCGTCAGGTGGAAGAGGACGCTCGATGCCTCGACACCTGCGGGCTCCAGCACTGAGCACCCCGCCCATGAACACCAGGCCCCGCCGTCGCCTCCTCCCCGTGCTCGCCATTGGTGCGAGCCTCAGCCTGCTCGTCGTGGGCGCGTGGCCCTGGCTCCAATCACGGACCCTCGAGGCGAAAGCCCGAAGCCTTCCCGACTTCGGTCCCCTGCCCCACTTCGAGCTGCGGGACCAGGAGGCCCGCGCCTTCACCCAGGCCCAGCTGGAGCGCCGCGTCGTCGTCGCGGACTTCTTCTTCACCCGCTGCCCCACCGTCTGCCCCCTGCTCACCGAGCGCATGGCCCGGCTCCAGCGACGCGCCCGCGAGCAGGACGTCCCGGTGCACTTCGTGTCCTTCAGCGTGGACCCGCGCTACGACACACCTGAACGGCTCGCTGCCTACGCCCGGGACCACGCCCTCGACACCGCCAACTGGAGCCTCGTCACGGGCCCCCTGGAACAGGTGGAGACCACCGTCCTGAAGGGCTTCCGCGTCATGATGGGCCGTGCCGAGGAAGCCGACGAGGACGACTTCCTCTCCCTCTTCCACGGCGAGCACTTCGTCCTCGTGGACGCCGCGGGTCGGCTCCGCGGCTACTACCGCGTGACGGAGGACCCCCAGGGGCTGGAGCAGCTCCTCGAGGACGCCTCCGCCCTCGCCCACGCCGCGCGCTGACGGACCGCTACGCCTCACGCCACCCGCTCACCGTCCCGAGGCCGCCTGACGGACCTCACCGCGCGCGCGGAACGGCGCGAACAGCTCCACCGCCCAGTCCACGAAGGCGCGCAGCTTGGCGTTCATGTGCCGGTTCTGCGGATACACGATGAAGACCGGGAACGGCTCGCATCGCCACTCGGGCAACAGCCGCACCAGCGCGCCGCTCGCCAGATGCGGGCGCACGACGAACTCCGGCAGCTGCGTCACGCCCAGCCCCGCAAGCACCGCCGTCAGATGCGCCGTGCTCTCGTTCACCGCCACGCTGGCGCGCCCCAGCACCTCCAGCCGCTCCTCGCCCTGGAGGAACGACAACGGAATCACCCGCCCCGTCCGCGTGGAGAAGTAGCTCACGATGTCGTGGCCATCCTGCAAGTCGGTGGGCTGCGCCGGAGTGCCCCTTCGCTTCAGGTAGCCCGGCGTGGCGCAGGACACGAACTCCAGCTCACCGATGCGCCGACCGACCAGGGCCGGGTCCGGCAACACGCCGCCGCGAATCACGCAGTCCACGCCATCCCCCACCAGGTCCACCGAGCGGTCCCCCACCCCCAGCTCCAGCTGGATGTCCGGGAACTTCTCCCGGAACGACGGCAGCGCGGGGATGAGCAGGAAGTTGGACACCGACGAGCCCGCATCCACCCGCAGACGTCCCCGGGGCCGGGTCCGCGCGCTCGACACGTCCGCCTCGATGTCCTCCAGGTCCGCCAGCAGCCGGGACGTCCGCGCGTAGTAGGCCGCGCCCTCCGGCGTCACCGTCACCCGCCGCGTGGTGCGCTGGAGCAGCTTCACTTGAAGGTGCGCCTCCAACCCCTGCACCAGCTTCGTCACGGAGGGCTTGGGCATCTTCAAGGTGTCCGCGGCCCGGGTGAAGGTGCCGGCCTCGACCACCCGGGCGAACACCCGCATCGCGGTGAGCTGGTCCATGACGTCGTCCTCGAAGTGTCCAGGGAGGGAGTCCCGGGGACCCCATGATTCTTACCCGAATGAAAACATCCGTGTCCCCAGCCATCGCCTGTCGACAAGGCTGGAACAGCCGCCACCCTGAAACCCATGTCACCGGATGATGTTAGTCTTTGGGCTTCCCTTCACGAAAAGGCGGTCCCCATGAAGACGTGGCTCGCGGTGACGTTGGGCGCAGTGGTCGGACTCGCGGCGGCGGTGGTTCCTCCGGCGGCCGTCGCGGGCGCCTCGGAGCAGGAGCACGAGCAGAAGGACCCCTCGGCCTATCCCGGCCCGTGCTTCCTGGAGCTCATCTGCGAGAACGGCTCGGTGCTCCGGTGCAACGGCACCTGGGAGTGCGACTACGGGAGCAACTGGATTCGCTGCGACGGCGCCGCCTGGGGCTGTGACGGCTCCAGCACCTGACCCACCGGAGTGCTCCCGGGAGCCCGTGGCGGCGCCCGGGAGCACCCCTCCCGCGACTGACGGGCGACGCGCTCGAGCCGGAACGGCGTCCCCGACTCGCTCATGGTGAAGCAGCCCGAGCCGTTCGGCGCGTACTCGAGGGCCTCGCCCTGACCCTCCACCGTGTCCGTGAGGGCAACGGGGTGGCCGCGAAGGCCGTCTCGAAGGCCGCGCCCGGAGACACCGTCTGGAAGGCTCACGGCCTGCTCACGGCGCGACGTCGAGGAGCCCCACGCCCTTCGTGTGCCACTCGGTGCCGGGGGCGGTGCGCAGGTCATCGGCGGGGGGCGGCAGCAGCTCCCAGAGGGCGGCGTTCTGGGGCGGCACCTTGTTGGTGTTCTGCGCGCGCGCCCGGTAGAGCTGGCCGTCGTGCATCACCAGCGCGCCCGCGGCGTACGTCACCTCCGGTGAGTTGGGGGCACGGATGGCGCGGTCCGTCCACATCTCCAGCGCGCGCGTCGCGGTCCCCGCCGGCAGGCCGGTGTTCACGAAGGTGAGCGCGGGGACGGCGCCGTTCACGTTGCCGGTGGCCGTCACGGTGCCCACGGTGCCGGTGCCGCCCGTGAGCCCCGCGATGAGCCGGCGACCGCCCTCCCAGCGGTTGTCCTTGAAGGTGATGGGCGAGGTGACGGTGTTCGCCTTGCTGAGCACCACGCCCGGGTCCGAGGAGGTCGGATAGACGCTCTGGTAGCCGAACTCCAGCCCGCGGAAGGCGTTGCGCTCCCAGAGGAACCTCGAGCCCGTCCCCACGGTGCCACCGAACCAGATGCCCAAAGACAGCGTGTCCGCGAAGTAGTTGTCGGTGAAGTCCACGTCGAGCGGCCCGTCGCCCGACTCGGGCTGGGCGAAGAAGTTGAGCAGCGCGCCCGCGCCTCCCACGAAGACGTTGTGGTGGAAGCGGATGCGGCCCGAGCGCACCGTGGCCTGGGAGTTGTTGTCCTGGTACTGCTGGAAGACGGCGCGCCAGTCGATGGCCCCGAAGGCGAAGACGTTGTGGTGCACCTCCGCCCCGTCGCCCAGGCTCTGGACCTGGAGCGCCTCGCTGCCGGTGCGCACCAGCCGGTTGTTGTAGACCTTGAGGTTCGTGGCGAGCGGCGTGGGCGCGCCCTGCGTGGAGCCGAAGTAGATGGCCTCGCTCGCGGTGTCGTGGATGTAGAGGTCGTGCAGCTTGATGTCGTTGAGCGGCGGCGCCACGCCCCCGCTCGCCGCGCGGTTGATGCGCACGCCGGCGAAGCCCGAGCGGGTGATTTCCAGGTACTCCAGCTCGAAGCTGTGCGCGTCCCCGATGCCCACGCCCATGTGGCCTTCACTCAGGAAGATGCCATCGCTCAGGATGCCGTAGCGGTTGCGCGACGTGGCGTACTGGCCGCAGCGGTGGCCCGGGAAGTCCGCGTGGCCGGTGCCCGAGTCCGGGTCATACCGGCCGGTGAGCACCCAGTTCGAGCCGCCGCCCATGGACCAGATGTAGCCCTGCGTGCTGCCCGCCTTGGGACGGATGACCACCTGGCCGCCCTTGTTGGTGATGACCAGCGGCCGGCTCGCCGGGCGCTGCGGCAGGTTGCCCAGGTTGATGAGCGTGTAGTTGCCCGCGGGGATGTAGAGCCGGTCCAGCGTGCTCCAGTCCACGTCGGGGTAACGCGTCTGCACGTTGGGGATGTACATCTCCCCGTTGGTGGCGTTGGGCCCCGGCAGCGTGAGGGTGTTGCCCGGCGGGCCGAAGCGGCCGAACGGCTCGCACGCGGCCTCGGTGACGCCGCCACCATCCGGGTTGCCCGCACCGCCGTCCGCGGGAGGGTTGCCACCGTCCGGCGTCAGCCCACCATCCGCCGTCCCCGCGTCCCCCAGCGAGTCGGGGCCCTCATCGGGCGGGTCCTCCGAGGAGCAGGCCGACGTGAGGCAGACGACGAGACACAGCGCCCAGAGACTCCGAATCATGAGGTGGCTCCTGAGGGGAAAGGAGGCCACCAGCCTAGCCCGACTCCACGCGGAGTCCGCGCGACCTGCACGCGGACCCGCGGGTCAGTTCTTGTCACACAGTGACATCTTCAACGAAATGGAGGGTTTACCTCCTCCCGCGTCGGGCGGACGGCTCACGCCACCTTGCCCACGATGATGGAGTACGGGCCCTGGGTGGGGACGACGCGGTCCAGCTTGAAGCCGCCCTCGGCGAAGAGCACGTCGTACTGGACCTGGGTGCGCTCGCGTCCGCCCGCCAGCGACAGCATGACGATGTCCATCACCAGCGCGGGGTGCAGCTCCGGCCCCTCCGGCAGCATCATCTCCAGCACGAGCAGCTCCGCGTGGGCCGGCGCCGCCTGGCGGATGTTGCGCAGGATGGAGATGGCCTGCGGGTCCGCCCAGTCGTGGAGGATGTTGCTGACGATGTACGCGTCCGCGCGCGGCAGCGGCCCGACGAAGAAGTCACCGCCCTGCTTCTGCATGCGGGCATGCGCCTGCGCGTGCTCCACGACGTGGGGCAGGTCGAACAGCGTGCCGCGCGAGCGGGGCGTCGCGTCGAGCACCGCCGACAGCACGTGGCCGCGGCCACCCGCGATGTCCGCGATGTGCTCGTAGCGGTGGAACTCCATCGCCTGGAGCATGGCCGCGATGGCCATGTGCGACTTGCCCGTCATCGCCGCGTCGAAGATGCGCGCGTCCTCCGGGTGGGACTGGAGATACGGCCACAGGCCGCCGGGCGTCACCGTGTCGCACGCCGTCTGCCCCGTGCGCGCGGACACCGTCAGCGCCTGGGCGCTGCGCCAGTTGATGTCGTCGTTGAACATCATGACCAGCGCCTTGAGCGAGTGCGGGTGGTTGGCCTTGAGGTGCTCGGAGTAGTCCGTGTGCGCCCAGCCCTGCGCGCGCCGCTCGAACACCCCCTGCGCCGACAGCAGGCGCAGCATCCGGTGCAGCGAGTCCGCGTGCGCCCCCGTCGCCTTCGCCAGCTCCTCCGTGCTCATCGGCGTCGTCCCCAGCACGTCCGCCACGCCGAGCTGTGCAACCGCATACAGACACCGCGGGGCCAGATACGACGTGGTGAGGTTGAAGATGAACGCTGGGGCGGGAAGTCGTTGCATGTGCGCTCCTGGTCGGCAGGCCTTCAATTGCCTGCAAGCTGAAATTCTACCTGGACCCGGGAACGACCCAGACACTCCCGCATACCGCCCTGCCTTCAAATGAACACAGATGCTGTATCCCATGACAATGACTGACATGGCGCACTCCGTCACGGAGCGTTGACTAAGGGGTTGTCGCCAGCCCCGCGGGGAGGGGCCATTCCAACACCGGGGGCGCCGAGGTGCCCGGCCCGGGGCGCCCTTTCATGCGTCCCGCCGGCCCCTTCGCCAAGGTGGCTCCCGGAGCGCCCCGCGCGGGACGGCGCTGGTATTGCCAGGAGGGCGCGGGCACTCGTGGCCTGATGGCAGCACAGGCGCTGGACGCATGGGGACCCCGGGGGTTCTTGAGCCACATCGCGCGAGGGTCCATCGTCGACGAGGCGGCGCTCATCCGCGCGCTCCAGGAGGGCGCATCGCCGACGCCAGCCAGGGTGTCTTCGAGCACGCGCCGGACGTCCCTCCCACCCTCGCGGCCTGTGGGAAGGTCGTCCTGACGTCCCATGCGGCCAGCGCCACCGGCGCCGCGCGCGGACCAGGTCTTCGCCAGCGTGCGAGACCATTTCAGCAGCAAGCTCTGACAGCGCTCAGCTGTCTCGAATCTCGGGGTTCGAGAGGGATTTATCATCCAGACATGTCACTGAGGACTTGGGGTGGGGGCACGCTATGAGACCTGGCGCGAAGCCCACGCCGGGCGGCGCATTCCCCGTTGTCAGATAGACGAGCATCCATGTTCAAGCAGGCAGCAGTCCTCGCCGCGACCGGTGTCGCATGGCTGGCCGGTTGTGGCGGTGTCGAGCCTCAGATGGAGCAGGAGGAGATCATCGCCAACCTCATCGAGGCGGGCTACCCGGCCCGGGACATCCAGGTCATCGACGAGGCGGTGTTCGTGGGCGGCGACGCGCACGTGACGCTCCAGGCGTCCCGCGAGATGCTTCAGGCGACCGAGGGGAGCCAGGAGCAGTTCCGCACGACCAACCTCGTCGGCGCCCACGTGACGAAGATCTGCATCAACCCCGCGCCTGGGTACGACGACTACATCTTCCTGCGCCAGGGGCTCGACCTGGCCATCGAGAACTACAACGCGCTGGGGCTGCGCTTCACCCTCGCGCGCGGTCCGACCGACGGCTGCACCGCGAACATCACCATCGCGCCCACCTCCGAGAACGTGAGCAGGGCGGGCTTCCCTGATCTCGGGCTGCCCTACGCGAACATCACGATGACGACCCAGCTGGGCGAGTTCTCCCTCGACGTCACCGAGCACACCATCACCCACAAGATTGGCCACGCGCTCGGCCTGCGCCACTCGGACTACTACAACATCTACATCAGCTGCCTGCAGTACTACGGCCACAACGAGGGCGACATGGGCGTGGGCGCCATCCCCATCTCGGGGACGCCCGAGGCCGCCACGTGGGACGGCTCCGTCATGAACACCTGCCCTCACGTCAACAGCAGCGGCGAGTTCACCAGCTCGGACGCCGACGCGCTGTTCGCGCTCTATGGAAAGCCCTGCGGGAGCGTCAACGTCGCGGAGTATCGCGGACAGACGGGGAAGCAGCTTCGCTGCGCCTGCTCCTCGGGGGGCTCGGGCTCGGTCTGGGGGACGAACAACTACACCGATGACTCGGACATCTGTCGCGCCGCGGTGCACGCGGGGGTGATGCCCCCCAGCGGGGGGAAGGTGACCGTCGAGGTGCAGCCGGCCCAGAGCACGTTCATCGGAACCACCCGCAACGGCGTCACCTCGTCCTCCTACGGCTACTGGGGCGGGAGCTACCGCTTCATCGGGGCGCAGATTCCACAGCCCCAGACGACGCCGCTCTGCTCGACCTACAACTTGACGTCCTATCGCGGGCAGACCGGGAGGGCCATCCGCTGCGGCTGCCCGACGGTGAGCCTGGGCGCGTCGATCTGGGGCACGGACCTGTACACCGATGACTCGGATGTCTGCGCGGCCGCCGTACACGCGGGCGCGATTCCCGCCTCCGGTGGAGATGTCACGGTCACCATCCAGCCGGGCCAGAGCAGCTACACGAGCACCAGCCGCTACGGCGTCACCTCGTCCTCCTACGGCTCCTGGGCGGGGAGCATCTCCTTGAGCCCGTAGTCCTCCTCGCGGCAACGGGCGGCCCGGAGGAGAATGCTCCGGGCCGTCTCACCCAATCACAGACGCCGCGAGGGACTCGGGGCCGCGTGGTGCCTCCATCGGCGAGCACCTGCCTGCCAATACGGCGCGCTCCCGGGGCACCACCCTGACGGGATGACGCGCCTGGAGTCAGGAGCAGACCTTGGCGCACGAGGAGGCCATGCGGGCATGGGGTTTGAAATGCCACCGCGCCCATGAATGACACCGACGCCCCACCGCCCCTCCCGGACTCCCGCCCGCGCCCACGAAAGGTGTGGCCCTGGGTGGTGGCGCTCAGCCTGCTGTCCTGCTGTGGCTTCAATGTGTTCGCGGTCATCCTCCCCAATTACAAGGCGGCGCAGCTGGACCGGGCCCAGTACGACCTGAAGAACCTCCGGCGCATGCTGGTCGGCTACCGGATGAAGACAGGGCGATACCCGACGCGAGAAGAAGGACTCCAGGCCCTGGTGACGAGCGGGCTCATCATCGGGGCCGTGCCGCTCGACCCCTGGGAGCGGCCCTATGGCTACTCGGTCGAGGCAGACGCCGTGGAGGTGTGGAGCCTGGGCCCGGACGGCCGTCGCGGCTGCGAGTGCGATGACCTCGTGGATGGGTATCCCGAGGGCCGACGTCCACCGTGCGCGGCGCCGCCGCACGCGCGATGACGACTATCGCGCGGGGCCGGGCGGGGACCTCCCGCTCGGCCTCACACGGTGCGAACACGCCACGGACCTCCGCGAGGACTCAAGCGACGCGAGGGAAGTCCACCTCGGTGCCCGCCACGACGTTGAGGTAGTTGGTGAGCACGTTCTGCGCGACGGCGGCCACCACCTCCACCAGCTCCGCGTCGCTCAGCCCCACCTTGCGCGCCTGCGCCAGCTGCGGGCCCACGTCCGCCGCCCGCGTCCGGGCGATGGCCACGGCCAGGTCCAGGATGGCCTGCTCGCGCGGGTCCGCCGAGCGCCCCGAGCGGAACCCCGTGAGCTCATCCGCCTTCACCCCCTGCCCCTTCGCCAGCGCCGTGTGCGCGGAGAGGCAGTAGGTGCAGCGGTTCAGCTCCGCCACCGCGATGGCGATGGCCTCCTGCGTGCGCGCGGACAGCTTCGCGCCGCCCATGGCGTTGAAGTAGCCCGCCACGGCCTCCAGCGCCGCGGGCGAGTGCGCAAAGGTGGAGAACATCTTCGGCACACCCCCGAACTTCGTCTTCAGGGCGGCGAGCGTGGGCTCGGAGGCCGCGGGCGTGTTCGAGGGGCCAACAGGGGCAATCAGGGGCGTCGTCATGGGGTGCTCCCAGGGACTGCGGGTGGTTCAGCGGGTCGATTGGTATCGACTCGACACTAAATGCGCCCGTCCCCTTCGCTTGTCAACTCAGTATCGACACGATACCTTTTGACCCATGGCCGGCGACCGCCTCTACGCGCTGCTCGAGCGACTCGGGAACCTGCTCCGAACGGAGGAGCGGGCGGCGGGGCTGCCCCATGGGTTGCAGCCGGTGCACCTGCAGGCGCTGCGCTACCTGCAGGCGTGCAATCGCTACAGCAACACCCCCGCGGCGCTGACGGAGTACCTGGGGCTCACCAAGGGCACCGTGTCCCAGACGCTGCTGCTGCTGGAGGAGAAGGGGCTGCTCCGAAAGGAGGCGGACACGGAGGACCGGCGCGTCGTCCACCTGCTGCTGACGGATGAGGGCCGCGCCGTGCTGAGGGCGGCCCTGCCACCGGAGCTCTTCAAACGGGCCCTGGCGCGGCTGCCCGGCGATGGCGAGGGACTCGAGGAGGCGCTCACCGGACTCTTGAGCGCGCTGCAGGCGGCGAACGCCCAGCGCAGCTTCGGCGCCTGCGCCACCTGCAAGCACTTCCAGCGCGAAGGCTCGGGGCGCTTCCGCTGCGGACTGACGCGCGAGCCGCTGTCTCGCGAGGACAGCCAGTTGTTGTGTCGGGAGCATGAAGCCCTGCCCGTGCCTCACTGACACGAGGCTCAGTGCGTGCGCCCGGCTGCGATTCCATCCGGTGGAACGGCTCCCGGACACCCTTCCCACCGAGGGCTTCGACTTCACCGTCGCCCCAGCGCCGCACGGAGCGTGCTGAAGACGCGAGACGCCCCGTGGGAGGCAGATGGTTGCCGGATGAGTGGCATCCAGACACCTCCTTGAACCTGTCTCCTCGGAGGAGGTCTCATTGCATCAGGGCACGCGGTGGTGATTCACGGCCCCAACGGAGGAGGCATCGGATGCGGAAGGCGACGTTCGCGAGATTGGGAGCCATCGGCACCGTGGTGATGCTGTCGACGGGGTGCGGCTTCGAGAAGAGCGTTTACGACATCGAGCTGAACGAGGCCGAGCTGAGCGCCGTGCCCTACGTCTGCGACAACGGCCGGAAGGGCTTCTCGGCTGCCTGGGAGGTCTCTACGAAGCAGCGATGGACCATCACCGCGGGAGAGCATGGCGACACGCGCATCGAGGTCCCTGGCTACTTCCGGACCCAGCTCCACAAGGTCCCCCTGGATGAGACGCCCTTCATCGTCAACGGAACCTCGGTCGAACGAGGCCCGTTCCAGTTCGTGGGCCTCGAGACCTTCATCGAAGACGACACCGGCAGTGGGACGGTGGTGCAGCGCTTCGTCATCGAAAGCGATTCGCTCGAGGCAGACCGCGTCGAGGGATTCATCGACCTCAGGACCCAGCTCATGGATGCCAACTTCGACACGCCCACGTGCAACTACGTGGTGAGCTTCACCGGCCGCCGCGTGGACTGAGTCTCGCGATACTCCACCAAGAGGCGCGCCTGGCGCACCGCCAGCCCCTGACACGAGCGGGCTGGCGGCGCCGGAGCAAGCTCAGCGAGTCACCTTCGCGCGGCCCTGCACGGCCAGGGGCCGGGTGGGGCTGGACGCGACGGCGGCGGAGACTCCGAACACGACGTCGTCGTTGTCATCGTAGAAGCCGAAGGTGCAGCTCAGCTGCGGGCTGGACGCCTCCACGAACTGGGCCCGCAGGACGTGCTGGCCCACGCTGCTGCCCACCGTGAAGGTGTGGCTGAAGGTCTTCGCGCCGCTGCCCGTGCACTGCAGGCCGGTGACGAGCGTGGACCAGAGCGGGAAGCCGGACACGGGGGCGTAGTAGAGGTTGAGCTTGTCCGTGGCGTCGTAGCACCACACCGTCACGTCCACCTTGACCTGCTTGCCCGGGGTAATCGGCCCGCCGTCCACGCTGCGCAGCACGACACGGTCGATGCTCTCGTCCAGGTGGTAGAAGCCGAACGGACCATCCGGGCAGCCATCCAGCGTGTTGGGCTCGTTCGGCTCCGCCGCGAGGAACTGGCTGCCACGGCTGTTGACCAGCGTGCCGGTGTCGCAACCGCAGCCGTTGCCACAGACGGGCGTGCCGAGCGCCGCGTCATAGGTGGCCACGGGCGGCGTGGTGCACGTGCCGCCTCCGCCCGTCTGGGTGGTGAAGCTGAAGCCCGCGCTGTAGTTGCCCGCGCCGCACGCATCCACCGCGCGCGCCCGCCAGAAGTACTGCGTGCCGGCCGTCAGCGCGGGCGTCACGCTCCAGGTGCTGTTGGGGAGCGTCGAGGCCGAGCGGACCACGCTGGAGAAGCCCGCGTCGGTGGCCACCTGCACCTCGTACGACGTCGCGCCCGTCACATCCCCCCAGTCGAGCACGGGGGACAGCGCGACGCCCGTCGCGCCATTGGACGGCGTGGCGAGCACCGGGGCCGCCGCGGGCTGACAGGTGGTGTCCGCGGTGGTGAAGCGGAAGGCCGCGCTGTAGTTGCCGGCGCCGCAGCCGCTCACCGCTCGCACGCGCCAGAAGTACTGCGTATTGGCCGTCAGCGCGGGCGTCACGCTCCAGGTGCTGTTGGAGAGCGCCGTCGCCGAGCGCACCACGGTGCCGAAGGCCGCGTCGGTGGCCACCTGCACCTCGTACGACGTCGCGCCCGCCACGTCCGCCCAGTCGAGCACGGGCGACAGCGCCACATTGGCCGCCCCATCCGCCGGGGTGGAGAGGGTGGCGACACCCGGGGGCGTGCACGGACCGCCGGCCGTCGCGCAGGTGCACGCGGCGGCGGGGCCGTAGCAGGCGCTGGAGCTGGCCGGCACGACGGAGTAGCAGTACTGCCGGCCATTGGCGACCTCACCATCCGTGTACGTGGTGCCGGTGACGGTGGCGACGCGCACCTTGCCGAAGTCACAGCCCGCGTAGCCCTCCGTCTTCATCACCCAGTACTCGCTGGCGCCGGGCACGCTGTTCCAGCCGAGCGCCACCTGGCCGTCGCTCGGCGTGGCGGTGGCGGTGGGCGCCGTCTTCGGGCCCGTGGCGCAGCCGGAGTTGGCGGGCGCGGGCGTGGAGCAGGCGATGCCGTGGCGGTTGAACGCCGCGTGGATGGCCGTCATGTGCGGCGTGCCGTCGTTGAGGTTGCCGTTGTCGTCGTCCGCGGCCAGCCACTGCATGTAGCCGTGGCTCGCGCCGCAGCCATCGGACGTGCCCGCCGAGCAGTTGCAGGCGTGCCACGAGCCCACGTTGCCGCTGCCCTGGTAGAAGACCTTGTTGCCGATGATGAACGCCGTGTTGGAGTCGTAGTTGAACGGCGCGGCCTGCAAGTCACGAGCGACCAGGTCCCACGCGGCCTGACGCACGGGCGCCGCGGCGCAGTGCACCTGACGGCCGCAGGGGCCGGTGCCGGAGGAGCAGCGCGAGCACACGAAGTTCTGCGGCGTGGCCGGCGTCTGGTTCGCGTGCGCCAGGTAGTCCGCGTCGCGCACGCCGGAGCAGCGGGTGTTGCACCACGTCCCGCCCGCCTGCGCCTCGTTCTGGTTGTAGCCCGTGCCGTCCGGCGTCATGCCGCAGCCCAGGTTCGTCGTGGCGAAGAAGCCATAGCCCACGCACGAGGCCTGCAACCGGTAGATGGACGCGATGTCCGCGTACGCCTCGCTGGAGTTGCTCAGCGCGCCGCCGGAGTCGAAGTCATCCATGCCGTGGCCCCACTCGTGGTCGAACACGGCCGCGATTTCGCCCGTGTTCCGGCAACCACCGCCGCTGCGGTAGAAGTTGACGGTGGAGCCGTTCCAGAAGGCGTTGCACGTGCTGTTGATGTTCACGTTGGCGGTGAGCTGGTTCTGCAGCCACGTGTTGTTGGGCAGCCAGCCGCGGCCCAGCTCGGCGATGCGGTTGAGCTCGTAGAAGGCGGAACGGGAGGCCGGCGTGTTGCCCGCGCCACCGCCGCCCGTGGTGCAGTCGTGCTGGTTGTTGGCGCCGCCCAGGTTGAGGTTGCCGGTGGCCGAGCTGGTGCTGGGCGAGCCGCACGTGTCGCTCACGCGCACGTAGCGGCCGGCCAGCGTGGTGGTGACGTTGCCGGAGGAGTAGTTGAAGACGCCGGCGCCGTCGGTGAAGTTGTTGGGCGAGGCCAGGCCCGTGTTCGCCCAGGGCATGGGCGTGTCCAGCTGCATGGTGCCGCAGGTGGTGTTGTCGGGGCAGATGCCGGTGCTGCTCAACGGATAGATGCCGCCCTTGATGGTGGCGTCCAGGTAGTGGTTGTCGTCCTCGAGCGCGAGCACCTCGCCGGAGTGCGCGTCCACCGTCACCTTCCAGCGCTCCACCTCACCGGGGTTCTGGAAGCCATACGTCCAGACGAGCTGGTGACGGTAGCCCTCGCCGAAGGCCGCGTCGGCGCGGGCCAGGGGGGCGAGCTCCAGCGTGGGCTCCTGCCACAGCGTGCTCGGCGTCTCCAGGAGGCCAAAGCGCTCACCGCCGAGCGTCAGGGCCTGCTCGGGGCTCAGCGTGGGCTTCGTGGCCGCGGTGACGTTGCTCCACGCCTCCGTCCCCAGGAGCACCATGTTGCCGTGGCTGAGCGTGGCGACCAGCTTGCCGTGGCGCACGGGGATGCCGTCGACCTCCTGCGGGATGAGCACGTGCCACAGCACGTCGGTGACTTGCTTCACGCGGGGCTGGCCCAGCTGGCGCAGGTCCACGCCGAGCGCGGCCTCGTTGTCGCTCAGGAACTTGAAGAGTGCATCGGCGACGACGGCCTCGTCGACCTCGCCGGTGGAGCGGCCCAGCTGCTGCTGGAGCGAGCCGAGCGTCACGGTGTTGCCCACGCCCTTGCCGGGGATGAGGGGGATGGCGCCCTGGACGGCGGAGGGCATGCCCGTCAGCGGGTCCAGGTACACGTGGAAGTCGCGCCCGTTGCGGGCGAAGAAGTCGTCCCACGCGCCGGGCGCCGCGCCCTTCAGCTTCGAGCGGGCTTCATCCAGGGACACGTTGGAGACGGGCAGGTACAGCTCCGGCTTGAAGAACGCCTGGCTCGCCAACGGGCTCGGTTGTGAGGGCTGGAGTGCCCACGCCAGCGCGCTGCAACACAGCACGAGACAGGCGACCCACTTCGACGATTGACGCATGCGGTCCTCCCGCGAAACGCGAAAGACAGACACTCCCCTCTGGGAGCACGCGTCCAGTCGAGCCCGCATCTGCGGGGCGTGAAAATCGCTATTTTCAGGAACTGTCGGACTTGCGGAAAGCCCTCTGGCGACGCGGAGCTAGACGGCCAAGGAGTGAACACTCACAAGGACTTCAAGTCTCACGTGTTCAAGACGGCGGGAAAGCAGCCGTTGCACTGGAGTTGACGCTTCGCGCCGGAGGCGGGGGCTCAGGAGGGGAAGAGCAGCCGCGTGTATTGCTTCACCCAGGCGCGGCGGGTGTCGAGGGTGCGGAAGTCGAGCAGGAGGACCTGGTCGAAGACGCGGGGGAGCATGGACACGAGGAGGATGGAGGACCAGACTTGGGTGAGCGCGAGTCGGCGGCGTGCTTCCTTCAGGTGGGGTGTGGCGGGGGCGAGCTTTCGGGACAGCGCTTCGAGGAAGGTATTGAGGCGTTGGACGGCGGCGCCGTCGTAGCGTTGGTGCACGAGCGCGTCGTGCAGGTGGGCGTGGGCGATGCGGGGGTAGCGGCCGACGTTGCCGACGACGTCCTCGAGCAGGGTCTCGAAGGCATCACGGACGGAGAGGCCCTCGTCGAGGAGCCTGTCGAAGTCGAGGAGGACGTGGGTGAAGGCCTGGTCCAGGGTGGAGTCCAGGGCCTGGGTGATGAGCTTCTCCTTGCTGCGGAAGTAGTAGCTGATGGCGGCGCTGTTCACCTGCGCCTCGCGGGCAATCTCGCGGATGCCGGTGGCATCCAGCCCGTCGCGCTCGATGCAGATGATGGTCGCCCGGAGGATGCGCTCCCGGGCGTCCTGTTCCTTCGTTCCCATGCGCCACCATACGGTGGACCTCAGACCTCAGTGAAGCGCATCCCCGTGATACCGAGCGCCTCCAGCGCGAGCTTGAGGTCCTCGGAGATGATGAGCGCCACGGACCAGCCCCACGTCCGGAAGAGCTTCGCGTCACCCACCTTCGAGGGGTCGATTCTCAGCCCGTCCACGTCCCGGTACTGGCCCACCTTCTCGGGCCGGCCGTCCTCGGCGGTCCACCGCTCCACCTCCCGGGACGCCGCGTCGTCGATGCACTCGATGAGTTTCGTCGCCACGAGGATGCTGTACTGCTCGGGGTACCCCGGAATCTCCACCGGGATGACCTGCACATCCTCGGGTGCCAGTTCCGTGAGCAGCGTCGCCACTCGGACGTGGACGACGGGTGTCGAAATCCCCGCGAGGGTGAAATCGAAAGTCCTGCCCGGGACGTCCACGGGAATCCTCAATCGACCCGGGTTCTCGATGCGACGCCCCTTCTTGAACAGCCAGGGGTCCTCGACCTCGCGGCCACTCATGTCCGTGGGGATTCCGAGAGAACATCGCCCAGGGAGCGACATGTCGGGAGCAAGCTCGAAGAACCGTTTCGTCATGGGCTTTGAGCAGAAGGCTGCAAGTACGTAGCACCCATCAAGTCCCCGGGAGCGCCTCCGCACGCCCCAGCATCTGCGCGCTCCTCGACCACAGCACCGCGCAGAGCGCGCCAATCACCAACTCCGCCACCATCGCCGCGACCAGCTCCGGCGCGGGCGTGCCGTCCACGGCCAGGCTCAACAGCCGCGACATGCCGTAAGACAGATACAGCGTCGTCGACACCGCCAGCGACGTGAACGTCAGCCGGCTCCAGATTCCACCGGCCATGATGAGCAGCCCACACGCCAGCAACGCCCCTCCCGGCGCGCGCACCTCGCTCAACAGACTCACCTGCCCTCCATGGTCGATTCCACTCCACCCGTGGAACGCCTGCGGCGTGAACAACAACGCCGCGCCAATCGCCCCCCCGATTGCGCCCACGACCAGCAACACCCCCTTCGTCATCCGGTTTCGCATCGCCGTCCCTCGCTTGACACCGTGTCAATTGACTCCGCGAGAGATATTCGCGACTTTACATCATGTCAAGTGAACCGCCGGAGACCCGGACCCGCATCCTCGCGGCCGCGCTGCACCTGTTGGAGACACGACAGGGGCAGGCCGTCCGGATGAGCGACATCGCGAAGAAGGCCGGCGTCAGCCGTCAGGCCGTCTATCTGCACTTCAACACCCGGGCCGCCCTGCTCATCGCCACCACGCTCTACCTGGACGAGCTCAAGGACGTGCGCACGCGCCTGGTCCCCAGCCGCACCGCGAAGAGCGGCGCGGAGCGCCTGGACGCATACGTCGGCGCCTGGGCCGACTACATCCCCGAGATTCGCGGCGTGGCCAAGGCGCTGATGGCCATGGCCGACACCGACGAAGAGGCCGCCGAGGCCTGGAAGAAGCGCATGGAGGACATGCGCGAAGGCTGCGCCGCCGCCATCGAGGCCCTGCGCGCCGATGGCACCCTCTCCCCCGACTACACGGCCCGCGAGGCCACCGACCTGCTCTGGACGCTCCTGTCCGTGCGCAACTGGGAACACCTCACCCTGGAGCGCGGCTACTCCCAGCCTCGCTACAAGGACCTGCTGCTGCGCACCGCGCGCCGGCTCTTCGTCCGCGCCCCGCGCTCGACTTCATGAGCGTGCGCCAGCCGCTGCGCACCGTGCAGTCCCCTGCACACGTCCCACCCCCTGCCTCCGCTGCAACTTCCTCCAGGTCCGTGCGTTGCAACTCCAACACGCCATGAACCCACGCCTCCTCTGCGCCCTCCTCGTCCTCCTCCCCTTCGCGTCGCAGGCCCAGGTCTCCTTCCCCAAGAACGAGACCTGGCTCACCGTCGGCCCCCTCGTCAGCATCGACGACCTCACGGGCAAGCCCCGCTACGGGCTGGGGCTGGAGTCCACCCTCAACTGGGTCCATGAAGTCCAGAGCCTGGGCGCCTTCGCCCAGGCCCAGTGGATGACCCAGGGGGAGGCCCGCCTCGCCGGCGGCATCCAGGGCACCCTCCTCTTCGCGGGCCTGGAGCTGGGCGCCTACCACCTCACCGGAACCGAGGACCACCTGCCCACCACGGGCCTGCAGCTCACCCCCTTCCTCACGGGCATCTACGGCTCGCTGGGCGTGCGCATCAGCCTGCCCCTGAGCGACAAGGGCGGCGCGCTCGGCCCGGACGGCGTCCCCGGCCGCGTCCGACAGGGCCGCGAGGTGGGACTCGTCCTGACAGGCAAGCTCCCCTTCCTCCTGGGCGGCACGAGCACCTACGAGCCGTCCTATCCCTGGAACTAGGAGCGCATCCCTCCTCGGGCCCCCTTCCCTCCCTCGCTCCGGGTGCTATCAAGCACCCACCATGCCTGAGTCAGCGCCCCCCGCCCTGTTCGACGCCGTACCCGCGGAGATGGACTTCCCGGCCGAGGAACGCCGCATCCTCGCCTTCTGGAAGGACCGTCGCATCTTCGAGCGCTCGCTCGAGGCGCGCGAAGGGGCCAAGAGCTTCGTCTTCTACGAGGGCCCGCCCACCGCCAACGGCCTGCCCCACAACGGCCACGTCCTCACCCGCGTCATCAAGGATTTGTTCCCCCGCTACCAGACGATGCGCGGCCACTACGTGCCTCGCAAGGCGGGCTGGGACACCCACGGCCTGCCCGTGGAGGTGGAGGTGGAGAAGGAGCTGCGCATCCACGGCAAGGCGGAAATCGAGCGCTATGGCGTGGAGCCCTTCACCGAGCGCTGCATCGAGTCCGTCTTCCGCTACACCTCCGAGTGGGAGCGGCTCACCGAGCGCATCGGCTTCTGGGTGGACCTGAACCAGGCCTATGTCACCTACCACCGCCCCTTCGTGGAGAGCGTCTGGTGGGCGCTGGCGGAGCTGCACCAGAAGGGCCTGCTGTACCAGGGCCACAAGGTGGTCTGGTGGTGGCCGCAGGGCGGCACCGCGCTGAGCTCGGCCGAGGTGGGCCTGGGCTACAAGACGGTGGACGACCCGAGCGTCTACGTCGCCTTCCCGCTGCGCGACGCGCCGGACACCTCGCTGCTCGTCTGGACGACCACGCCCTGGACGCTGCCGTCCAACATGTACGCGGCCGTCAACGCGGGCGTCGACTACGTCACCGTGGACGCGGGCGACCGCAAGCTCATCGTCGCCGCCGCGCTGCGCGAGGAGCTGGCCAAGAAGCTCAAGAAGGACCTGCCTGTCCTCGACACGCAGCCGGGCCGCGCGCTGGTGGGCCAGCGCTACCTGCCGCCCTTCGACGTGTACTTCTCCAAGGAGGGGGACACGCGGCTGGCGCTGCGAGACGGCGGCGACGACGTGCGCGCCTGGCGCGTGCTGGCCGCCGACTTCGTCACGCTGTCGAGCGGCACGGGCATCGTCCACATCGCCCCGGCCTTCGGCGAGGACGACTACGACGCCTTCCGCAAGGACCGCGAGCGCTTCGCCCAGCCGCACGCGATGGAGCTGTTCTGCGCGGTGAAGCCGGACGGCACGTTCTCCGAGGACGTGCCGCTCGTCACCGGCAAGTTCGTGAAGGACGCGGACAAGGACATCCAGCGCAACCTCAAGGAGCGGGGCCTGTTGCTCGTCACCGAGCAGTACAAGCACGAGTACCCGTTCTGCTGGCGCGCGGATGACGACCCGCTCATCCAGTTCGCCCGCCCCGCCTGGTACATCCGCACCACGGCGGTGAAGGACCGCGCCATCGCCAACAACCGCGCCGTCAACTGGGTGCCCGAGCACATCAAGGAAGGCCGCTTCGGCGACTTCCTGGCCAACAACGTCGACTGGGCCCTGTCGCGCGAGCGCTACTGGGGCACGCCGCTGCCTTTGTGGGTCCACTCGGAGACGGGCGAGGTGGAGGCGGTACCCTCGCTCGAGGCGCTGCGCCAGAAGCCCGGCAGCAACCTGGGCGCCGTGGAGTCGGAGCTCGCCGCGTTCCTCAAGAACAAGCCGCACGAGGCCAACGCGCGCCACCTCATCGTCCACAAGCCCTGGATTGACAAGGTGACGTACGAGAAGCCGGGCACCCCGGGCCGCTTCGTGCGCGTGCCCGAGGTGGTGGACGTGTGGTTCGACTCGGGCTGCATGCCCTTCGCGCAGTGGGGCTTCCCGCATGCGGAGGGCTCGCACGCCATCTTCAACCGCGCCTTCCCGGCGGACTTCATCTCCGAGGCCATCGACCAGACGCGCGGGTGGTTCTACTCCCTGCTCATGGTGAGCACGCTGGTCTTCGACGAGGAGACGCAGGCGCGCCTGGGCCTCGTGCCCCAGCGGGAGTGGCCGCACCCGTACAAGAGCTGCATCGTGCTGGGCCACGTCTCCGACAAGGAGGGCCGCAAGGAGTCCAAGTCCAAGGGCAACTACACGCCGCCCGAAATCATCCTCGACGAAGTGCGCATGGACTTCGCGGTGCTCACCGCCGCCGAGGCGGGCATGCCGGGTGAGCCGGGCGTGGCGCTCATCGCGCGCGAGGACCTGGAGGGCCTGGACCTGGTGGAGGGCGCCAAGGTGCAGGTGTTCCGCCCGGACCGGCCGGACGTCTTTGTCACCGTGACGGTGAAGGCGCACAAGAAGCTCAAGCGCCGCGTGGTGCTGCTCGGGCCCGCGGAGCACGAGAAGCTGGGCGTGGCGCCGTCCGCCAAGGGCGCGGGCGTGATGCCGGTGGAGGTGCCGAGGCTCGCGGCCTCCGAGCGCGTCACCGTGAAGGACCCCAACGCCAAGGCCCCCGGCGCGGACGCGTTCCGCTGGTTCTTCTACGCGGCGAGCCCCACGTGGTCCAACACGCGCCACTCGCTGGCGAACGTGCGGCTGTTGCAGAAGGACTTTCAAATCAAGCTGCGCAACGTCTACTCGTTCTTCACCATCTACTCGAACATCGACGGCTTCAACCCGGCGAAGGGCAACCCGGACGCCAAGGCGGCGCCGTGGGAGGCGGTGAAGCAGAGCCAGGGCTGGCGCGAGGTGAAGCAGCGCCCGCTCCTGGACCGGTGGATCCTCTCCGAGGTGCAGCTGGCGCTGCGCGACGTGGAGAAGGCGCTGGACACCTATCAGGTGTACGACGCGGCCCAGCGGCTGGTGGCGCTGGTGGACGGCCTGTCCAACTGGTTCCTGCGCCGCAGCCGGGACCGGTACTGGACGGCCGGCCTGGAGCAGGACAAGCAGGACGCTTACTTCACGCTGTACGAGGCGCTGACCACCATCGCCGCCATCTCCGCGCCGTTCATCCCGTTCTTCGCCGACGAGATGTGGGGCAACCTGGTGCGCAAGCCCTGGCCCGCGACGCAGCCGGAGAGCGTGCACCTGGCGGACTTCCCCAAGGCGGACGCGAGCCTCATCGACGCGGAGCTGGCCGCGGACATGGCGGCGGTGCGCGAGCTGGTGTCGCCGGGCCTCAAGGTGCGCACGGACAACAAGCTCAAGGTGCGCCAGCCGCTGGCGCGCGCGGACATCATCCTCGCGCGCAAGGAGCTGACGCAGCGGCTGGCCGCGTACAAGGATTTGCTCGCGGACGAGCTGAACGTGCACGAGGTGCGCTTCGTGGAGCCGGGCAGCCCGGACGCGGACGTGGTGCGCTTCCGGGTGCGGCCGAACCTGCGCGCGGTGGGCGGGCGGCTCGGGCCCAAGCTGGCGCCGGTGCGCAAGGCTTTCGACACGGGCGACGGGCGCGCGCTGCACCGCGAGCTGCTCCAGACGGGGCAGGTGGCGCTGGAGCTGGGCGGCGAGAAGCTGGTGTTCACCGGCGAGGAGCTGGAGACGCTCGTGGAGGCCAACCCCGGCTTCGCGGCGGCGGGCACCGGCGCGGGCGTGGTGGTGCTCCACACGCAGCTCACCGAGGCGCTCGTCGACGAGGGGCTCGTGCGCGAGCTGCTCGCGCGGGTGCAGGGGGCTCGCAAGGATTTGGAGCTGGGCTACACGGACACCATCCAGCTCTGGGTGGACGGTGATGCGCGCGTGAAGCGCGTGACGGACGAGGGCCGCGCGTTGATTGCGCGGGAGACGCTCGCCTCCGCCATCCACGTGGGGCCCGAGGGCTTCACCGGGCAGGAGGAGGAGGTCAGCCTCAACGGCCTGCCGGCCCGCCTGCGCGTCCAGCGCGGCTGAGCCTCACCGGCCCGCGTGCTCGACACGCGGGCCGCGCCCCGGGGTGCGCTATTTCGCGCGAGCGCGCGGGCGCCAGGCACGCCCCGGGCCCACCCTCACGAAGCTCGCGGGCTCAGCGACACCAGGCCCTGGCGCGAGGGCAGGAGCAACATCCGCGCGAAGCGCGCATGGCTCCGCCGGCCCCTCATCGCGGCGCGAGAGCAAGGTCGACACCGGCGCGAAGCCCTTGTGAACCGGCGACGTCCTCGCGAGCCCGCGCAGCCTCAGCGCACCAGCAGGAACAGGAAGACGCCCAGGAACACCAGCAGCAGGAAGCCCACGTGGCTCAGCCGGCTCAGCCCCTCCTCCCCGCGACCCACCGCGCGGAGGAAGAGGTCCCGCACCCGCTCGAACCCGCGCAGCGTGCGCACCGTCAACTCACTCGGCTTCGAGTCCTCGCGCTCCGCCCCTCGCGTCAAGAGTCGCCACCCGGGGAGCACCCGCCGCGACAAGGGCCACAGCACGTCCCCCGCCGGTATCTCCGGCACGCTCCGGCCCATGCGCCACGCCACGACGCTCACGGCCACACCCAGCGCCACGGGCCAGGCCGCGGACAGCAGATTCTTCGGCTCCAGGAGCTTGGGCAGGAACTCCGAGCCCACCGGCGGCCCTACCAGCAGCACCGTGTCCACGACGAGCAGCAGCACCCACGACAACCACATCCCTCCGGTGGCGCGAGTCCCCTGCTCGGGCGCATCGGGGAGCACCGTCACCAGGAAGCGCGCCATGATGAGCGTGCTGCCCACCGCCGCCAGCGACAACAGCGTCGGCACCACCTCCGGCGCGTGCGCCACCGCCTCCGCCGACTTCAACGACAACTTCGCCAACGCCCCGCTCGTCAGCGGCGCTCCGGCGATCTCCAGCCCGGCCCACACCAGCCCCACCCACACCACCACCGCGCGCCAGCCCCGGCGCCCCGTCTCGTGCACCAGCCCCGCGCCCAGGAACAACAACCCCTTCGCCAGGGAGTGGTGCGTCGCATACACGAGCACCGCGCCCACCAACACCGGCGCCGCCTCCGGTGCGCCCAACGCCAGCCCCACCGCGAGCGTCAAGAACCCCATCTGGCTGATGCTCGAATAGGCGAGCACCGTCTTCGCCTCCCTCTGCGTCAGCCCCACCAGCACGCCGTAGAAGCTCGCCGCCAGGCCCAGGACCACGAGCACCTGGCCCACCTGGGGCACGCTCGCCTCGCCCAGCGGCAGGAAGCGCAGCCAGCCCAGCACGCCCACCTTGATGATGGTGCCGCTGAGCACCGCGCTGCCCGGCGCGGGCGCCACCGGATGCGCCAGGGGCAGCCACATGTGCAAGAGCAGCACGCCCACCTTCACGCCGAAGCCCGCGAGAATCAGGACGCAGATGAGCGCGCGCTCGGGCGACTGCGCCACCACGCGCGGCACCTCGTCGAACGTCAGGTTGATGCGCGTGCCCGCGATGAGGAAGAAGGCCGCGAGCAGCAGCACCTCGCCCACCAACGCCATGATGATGTACACGCGCCCCGCCCGCGCCGCGCGCTCGTCCCGCGAATGGACCACGAGCCCATACGCGCAGAAGGTCATCATCGCGAAGAACAGGTAGAAGCTCGCCATGTCCCGCGCGAGCACCGCGCCCACGTTCCCCACCAGCGTCGCCAGGTAGAAGCCCCAGAACGAGGCCTTCCGCCCGTCCTCGCGCAGATACCCTCGCGCGAAGAGCCCGGAGAACAGCCACAACACGCCGGTGAAGAGCAGGTACGTCCGCGTCACCTCGTCCGGCGCGTACAGCCGCATGCCCAACAGCACGTGCGGCCAATACACCGTCGCCCCGGCGCTCAAGCCCAGCACCACCGTCGGCAGCGCCGCCCACGGCGCCAGCAGGACGCCCCCCTTGCGCGTCGCCGGCAGCAGCACCGCCACCGTGAGCAAGAGCGGCACGCCCAACGTCGCCATGACCAGCAGCGAGGGCACCTCCTCCCAGCCGCTCATGGCCGGAACTCCCGGTCCGTGATGAGCCGCGTCCAGCCCAGGGGACTGAGCTCCGCGCCCGCGAACAGCCCGGCGGCCACCGACAGCGCCGCCGTCACCACCGTCGGGAACAGCAGCGCCCAGCCAATCTCCCACCCGTGGGGACGCGGGCTCGGCGTCCAGTCCTCACGCGGCGCCTGGAACCACGCCGAGTAGACGATGGGCAGGAAGTAGCCCGCGTTGAGCAGGCTGCTCAAGAGCAGCACCACCACCAGCCACGACTCGTCCGCCTCCAGCGCGCCGATGCCCAGGTACCACTTGGTGATGAAGCCCGCGACGGGCGGAATCCCAATCATCCCCAGCGCGGCGATGGTGAAGGCCGCCGTCGTCAGCGGCATCCGCCGCCCCACCCCACGCAGCTCCTTCACCCGGTGCAGGTGCAGCTCCTCCGCGTAGTTCCCCGCGCAGAAGAACAGGGTGATTTTCATCACCCCCTGATGCACCAGGTGCACCAGCCCTCCAATCGTCGACACCGTGCCGAAGATGGAGATGCCCGCCACGATGTACGCCACCTGGCTCACCGTCGAGTAGGCCAGCCGCTTCTTCAAGTCCCCCTGCTGGAGCGCCTTCAGCGAACCGTAGAGGATGGTGATGGCCGCGACGACGGCCAACGGACGGGTCACCCCCAGGTCGTGCACCAGGTAGACGCCATACACGTCGTAGATGACGCGGGTGATGCCGAACGCCCCCGCCTTCACCACCGCGACAGCGTGGAGCAGCGCGCTCACCGGGGCGGGCGCCACCATCGCCACCGGCAGCCAGCCATGGAACGGCACCAGCGCCGCCTTCACCGCGAGCCCGCCGATGAGCAGCGCGAAGGCCACCGTCAATTCCGCGCGGTGGCCCGCCACGGCCGACAGCGCCCCCCGCTCGGTGAACTCCACCGAGCCCGCCAGCGTGTAGAGCAGCACCACGCCCGCCAGGAGCAGCGTGGCGCCGCTGAGCGTGTAGCGCAGGTACACGTTGCCCGCGCGCAGCGCCTCCTTCGTCCCGCGGTGGATGACCAGCGGATACGTGGACAGCGTGAGCATCTCGTAGAAGAGGAAGAACGTCAGGAGGTTGCCCGCCAGGGCGATGCCCATGGTCGAGGCGACGCACAGCGAGAAGAAGCCGAAGAAGCGGCTGCGGTGCCCGGTGCCCTCCAGGTAGCCCACCGCGTAGATGGTGGTCACGAACCACAGCACCGCGGACAGCGTGATGAAGAGCAGGCTGAACGAGTCCGCCCTGAGCACCAGGTCCGCGTTGGGGAAGAAGGTCACGCGCGACTCGTACTGACGCCCCTGGAACACGCCCCAGGCCATGGCCGCCGTGAGCAGCAGCTTCGTCGCCGCGGCCGTCAGGTTGAGCACCGTGCGCGTGCGCCGCGCCTCCTCGGAGAGCAGGAAGATGATGAGCCCCGGCAACAGCGAGCTCAAGAGCACGCACATGGGCAGCCAGGTGTTCATCGCGCCGCCCCCACCGCCAGCAGCCCCAACGGGAACCAGGGCACCAGCCCCAGCACCAGCGCGATGAGCGCCAGCGCGAACGGCGCCAGCTCGTTGCCCAGCGGGATGGCGCGCACCGTGACGCCCTCGGGCAGCGGCAGGAACGAGCCCCGGAGGATGCGGAAGACGTACGCCGCCGCCTGGAGGCTGCCCACCAGCAGCACCACGCCCCACCACCACTGGCCCGTGGAGATGGACGCGTTGAGCAGCAGCCACTTCGCGATGAAGCCCCCGCTCGGGGGAATGCCAATCAGGCTGATGCCTCCCAGGCCGAGCGCCAGGAAGGTGAACGGCATCCGCCCCGCCAGGCCCTGCACTCCGCCCAGCGTGGTGATGCCCACCGCCTGGTGGATGTTGCCCACCGCCACGAACATGGAGGCCTTGGCCGCCGCGTGCGAGACGACCAGGTAGATGGCCCCCGCCCTCGCGTCCTCCGTCGCCATGGGGAAGACCAGGAACAGGTAGCCGATCTGCGCGACGCTCGAGTACGCGACCACGCGCTTGAGCTGCGACTGGAGCAGCGCCAGCAACGAGCCCCAGATGACGGCGGCCGCGCCCAACAGCCCGAGCAGCTGCGCCACCTGGGCGTCCATCACCGGCGCGAAGACCTCCATCCACAGCCGGAACAGCACGTAGTAGGAGCCCTTGGAGATGAGCGCGGACAACAGCGCCGTCACCGGCGTGGGCGCGCCCGCGTACGTCGGCGGCAGCCACACGTGCAGCGGGAACAGCGGCGTCTTGAGGCACAGCCCCACCGTGACCAGCGCCGCCGCCACCCACGTCACCGGCCCGGGCTGGACGCGCTCGGCGAGCAGCCCCACGTCCAGCGCCGCATAGGCCCCATACAGCAGCGCGATGCCCAGCAGGTAGCAGAGCGAGCCCGGCAGCGCGAAGAGCAGGTAGCGCAGCCCTCCGTCCAGCCCCGGCGAATCCCGCCGCACCGCGATGAGCGCCACGGCGCCCAGCGTGGTCAGCTCCAGCGTGACGTAGAGGTTGAAGGCGTCCGCCGACAGCACCAGCGCGTTGAGCGCGCACCAGACCAGCAGCCACAGCGGCAGGAACTCCCGGTCCTCCCGGTCCGGCAGGTGGTCCAGCGCGTGGACGCTGGTGAGCGAGCCCACCAGGGCGATGGTGAGCAGCATCAGCACGGCGAGCCCGTCCGCCCGCCACTCGATGCCCAGCGGCACGCCCCAGCCGCCGATGCTCTGGCGCAGCACACCCCGGTGCGCCACCTCCCACGCCAGCACGGCGGACGCGCTGAGCGTGGCCACCGACGTCACGCCCGAGATGAGGCGCACCGCGGGCCGTCCCACCAGCAGCGCCAGCACCGCGCCCAGCAGAGGGATGACGACGGGCCACGCCATCAAGGCCGAGGCTCCCGTCATGAGAGCTCCCCATCGGAGACGGGCTCCCGCTCCGGGGTGTGGGACTGCTCGGCCTGCAGCCGCGCCATGCGCCGCGCCAGCGCCACCGCGAGCGCCGTGGCGCTCACCGACACCACGATGCCCGTGAGCACCAGCGCGTGCGGCACCGGGTCCGGCACGCCCGTGGGCACCCGCCGCGCGAGCGCCACCAGCACCAGCAGCACGCCGGAGCCCGCGATGTTCGCCGCGAGGATGCGCTTCACCACGTGCTGATGGGAGAAGAGCCCCACCAACCCCACGCTGAACATCGCCACGCCCGAAAGCGCATAGACGGCCCACGGGCTCACGGCGTCTCCTCCGGCAGCGCCCGGGGCGGCCGCGTCCCGGGGAAGAACATCAACAGCACCATGGCGATGGAGACCGTCAGCGCCGCCTCCACGACGAAGATGAGCGTGCCCGCGTACTTCTGGGGGTACTCGAGCAGCCGCCCTCCGGAGACGAGCGGCGCCACCGCCACCAGGATGAACATCAACGGCCCGGTGAGCAGCGCCCAGCGCACCCGGGGGGACGACATGCGCGGCGTGCCCATGCGCGCGGTGAGGATGGCCACCACCCCGCCGCCCGCGAGGATGGCGCCCGCCTGGAAGGCTCCGCCCGGACCGTGGTCGCCCACCCAGACCAGGTAGCCCGCCACCAGCAGCAGCGCGGGCGTCATCATCCGGAACAGCTCCCCCGTCAGCGGGTCCTCCATCGCCTCCTTGTCCGGCCGCTCGCTGCGCGGGTTCACCGCGCGCGCGCCCAGCGCGGCCACCAGCAGCACCGCGATTTCCAGCAGCGTGTCGTAGCCCCGGAAGTTCAAGAGCACCGCGGTGACGGGGTGCTCCACGCCGCTGTCCCCCTGGCGCGCGGCGATGAGCGGCCCCAGGCCCCGGCTGTCGGCGGGCAGCGCGAGCACCGCCCAGCCCAGCGGCGCCGCCAGCGCCACCGTGCACAACAGCGCCCAGGGCCTGCGCCGCGCGCGGGCGCGCACGTCCGAGGAGTCCTCCTCCGTCCAGCTCAGCGTGTGCATCAGCAGCGCGCCCGTCAGGCCCGTGCCCACCGCGGCCTCCACCAGCGCGATGTCCGGAGCGTCCAGCCGCGCCCAGCCCAGCGCGGAGAACAGGCCGAAGGCCACGAAGAGCACCACCGCCTGCGACAGCGCCTCCGTCCTGAGCACCAGCCAGGCCAGGAGGGGCAGACAGATGGCGAGGCTCGCGTCGAGCAGCCCGTCCATCATGACTCCCGCCGTCCAGTCCAGGCGGGCGTGCCCCGCCGCAGCGCCGCGCGGGCGATGAGCTGACACGTGAAGGCGCTGGCGACGAGGACGAACAGCCAGACCAGGAACAGCTTGAGCGCCGTGGCCCACGAGCCCGACTGGAGCGCCAGGCCCACCACCACCAGGCCCAGCCCCAGGTTGTCCACCTTGGTGAGCGCGTGCAGCCGACAGTACACGTCCGGGAAGCGCAGCACGCCCACCGTGCCCGCCAGACAGAAGCCCGCGCCCGCGAGCATGAACGCCGAAGAGACACCGTCGAGGAGGGTCATCGGCGCGGCTCCTCGCCGCGAGCGCGCGCGTCCTCCGCGTCGCTGCCCACCGCGAAGCGCACGAAGGCCACCACCGTGACGGGCGCGAGCAACGCGAAGATGAGGGCCACGTCCCGCAGGGGAGCGCTCCCCTCGTTCCCGGCGAGCAGCACCAGCACGCCCACGCCCGTGGTGCCGAAAAGCTGCGCCACGATGAAGCGGTCCGTCAGCGTGGGCCCACGAACGACGCGCACCATGCCGGCCAGGATGTTCAGGAGCAGGAAGAGGGCCAGGCCCGTGCGCAGCTCATGCATGGGCGCCCTCCCGCGGCGGAGCGGACGCGTCCAGGCCGAACAGGCGGCGCACGCGGCGCTCCAGGTCCTCCAGCTCCTCATGGATGCCCTGCCCCCGGTCCACGAGCGCGTGCACCACCAGCTCCTCGCCCTCCACGTCCGCGTTCAGCGTGCCGGGCATCAGGCTGAGGGTGATGCGGAACAGCGTCTGGGGCGCGCCCTCGGGCAGGCGCATCGGGTAGCGGACGAAGACGGGGGAGATGGGCAGGCTGGGCGAGAGGGCTCGCTTCGCCACGTCGAAGCCGCCGTGCACCGAGCCCTTCAGGAAGAAGAGCGCGAAGCCCGCCACGCCCAGGAGCGTCCACGCGTGGCGACGCGGCGGACTCAACACGAAGCTCACCCCGGACACGACGCCCACCACCACCAGGCCGAACGTCAGGCTGCTCGGGTCGCCGTCACACAGCGCCCACCACGTCAGCGCCAGGAAGACCACGCGCGCCACCGCGCTCTTCCAGGCCCCCACGTCCAGCCGAGGCGTCCGACTCCGGCCCTCCTCCGCGCTCGCGCGCGCGTCTCCAGTATCCACGGGGTCCACGCGTCGGACCCTAGGCCAGCCACCCCGCACGCGGCGGACGGAGTCCCTCGTCACGTTCGTCATCGGACGCTTGGTGGACGCAGTGGCGCATAACCGACGAAGCCCGGAGGCTCCAGGGGCGCGCTCGGGGCCTTTCGATTCCAGACATGCGCGGAGGCGCTCTGTCCGGGGCCCGCAAGCAGCTCGCCCTGCGGGGCATCGCCCTCGAGGACTGTCCGTCGGTTCAATGGGCAACGGAACCTCGGCGCCGCAAGTTCGTCGTCCCCAGCCCCCTCGATGAGGAGCGTCGCCGATGACGAAGCCCCAGGTCCTGCCCGAGCCCTTCCGCATCAAGATGGTCGAGCCGCTCGCCCTGCCCTCGCGCGACACCCGCGAGACGGCCCTGCGCGCCAGCCACTACAACATGTTCCAGCTCAAGAGCCGGGACGTGTATCTGGACCTGCTGACGGACTCCGGCACCGGCGCCATGAGCAAGGCGCAGTGGGCCGCGCTGATGAACGGCGACGAGTCCTACGCGGGCGCGGACAGCTTCTACACGTTGAAGAAGACCCTCCAGGAGCTGCTCGGCTTCGACCACTTCCTGCCCATGCACCAGGGGCGCGCCGCGGAGCACGTGGTCTTCAGCTCGCTGGCCCGCGAAGGGGACCTCATCCCCATGAACATGCCGTTCGACACCACGCGGGCCCACATCTTCCAGGCCCGGGCCCAGCCGCTCAGCTGCGTGGTGGAAGAGGCCTACCAGCCGGAGGTGGACGCCCCCTTCAAGGGCAACGTCGACCTGAGCAAGCTGGAGGCGGCCCTCGCGCAGCATCCGCACTCGCGGCGCATTCCGCTCGTCATGGTGACGGTCACCAACAACTCCGGCGGTGGCCAGCCCGTCAGCCTGGAGAACCTGCGGGCCTGCGCGCGGCTGACCCGCGCACGCGGCATCCCCCTGTTCCTGGACGCCGCGCGCATGGCGGAGAACGCGTACTTCATCCAGCAGCGCGAGGCGTCCTGTCGGAACCTCACGTGCGCGCAAATCCTCCGCCGGATGATGGACTGCGCGGACGCCATCACCGTGAGCTGCAAGAAGGACCCGCTGGTGAACATCGGCGGCCTGGTGGCCATGCGCACCGAGGCCCTCTACTACCAGCTGGCGCCCCGGACCATCCTGCACGAGGGCTACCTCAGCTATGGCGGGCTCGCGGGGAGGGACCTGGAGGCCCTGGCGATAGGGCTGCGCGAGATGGTCGACGAGGAGTACCTGGCCCACCGCGTCTCCCAGGTGCGCTACCTGGGGGACCTGCTCACCGAGGCGGGGGTGCCCATCCTGCGCCCGGTGGGCGGACACGCGGTCTTCATCGACGCCGGCGCGTTCCTGCCGCACATCCCCCAGCGGTGCTACCCGGCGGACGTGCTCAGCGTGGAGCTGTATCGCGAGGGCGCCATCCGTGGCGTGGGGCTCGGCGCGCTGGCGTTCGAGGACACCGACCCGGTCACCGGCAGGAAGAAGCTCCCGCGCCTGGAGCTGTTCCGGCTCGCCATCCCGAGGCGGGCCTATACGAACCACCACATGGCCTACGTGGCGAAGTGCGTGGCCGCCGTGCATCAGCGCCGCGCCTCCATCCGCCACGGCCTGAAGCTGGTCCAGGACTCGCCCGTGCCGGGGCTGTCGCACTTCGTCGCGAGGCTGGAGCCCACGCCGCTCTGAGACACCCTCCCCCATCCGGGGGAGTCGGGCGCGCCTCGGCTTGGGGTGGGGCGCGACCGTGCACCTGGCTACGGTGGCTCTCGCGGAAGTCACTTCCCGAAGGAGCCGGCACGATGAGCATCGTCACGACGAAGGATGGAGCGCGCATCTTCTACAAGGACTGGGGCACGGGTCAGCCCGTCGTCTTCAGCCATGGCTGGCCGCTGAACTCGGACAGCTGGGACGAGCAGCTCCAGTTCGTCGCCTCGAACGGCTACCGCGCCATCGCGCACGACCGCCGGGGCCATGGCCGCTCCACCCAGACGTGGTCCGGTCACGACATGGACACCTACGCCGACGACCTGGCCGCGGTGCTCGACGCGCTCGACGTCAAGAACGCGGTGCTCGTGGGCTTCTCCACCGGCGGCGGCGAGGTGGCGCGCTACATCGCCCGGCATGGCACCCGGCGCGTGGCCAAGGCGGTGCTCGTGGGCGCGGTGCCTCCGCTCATGGCGAAGACGGCCAGCAACCCGGGCGGCCTGCCCATCGAGGTGTTCGACAACATCCGCGCGGGCGTCCTCGCCGACCGCTCCCAGTTCTTCCAGGACCTCACCACGCCCTTCTTCGGCGCCAACCGCCCCGGCGCCAAGGTCTCCCAGGGCGCGCGCGACGCGTTCTGGCTGGCCGGCATGCAGTGCGGCCTCAAGCCCGCCTACGACTGCGTCAAGGCGTTCTCGGAGACGGACCAGACCGAGGACCTGAAGAAGTTCGACGTCCCCACGCTCATCATCCACGGCGATGACGACCAGATCGTCCCCATCGAGGGCGCGGCGCGCGCGGCGGCCCGGCTGGTGAAGGGCTCCACGCTCAAGGTCTACGCCGGCGCTCCGCACGGCCTGACGGTGACGCACCGCGAGCAGTTCCACGCGGACCTGCTCGCCTTCCTGAAGTCCTGAGCCTGAACGGGCCCGTCGTCAGGGCGGGCCCACCTGGATGACCTGCGTGGCGAAGGCGCTCGCCCCCAGGTCGTCCGTGGCGGTGAGCGTGACGGTGTAGCGGCCCACGCCCGTGTAGCGGTGCTCCAGGTACGCCGCGTCGGACGTGGTGCCGTCACCCAGCTCCCACCGGAAGCGCTGAATCCAGCGGCCCGCGCCCGTCGCGGTGCTCGTCGTCGCGTCGAGGAACACGTTCAAGGGCGCGCTCGTCCCGGAGAAGGGTCCACCGGTGATGCGCGGCACGGGACGCGAGCCTCCCCCCGAGGCGGGCGCGAGCAGCTTGCGCACCGTGGACGCGCCCTGGTCCACCACCAGCACGTCCCCGTTGGGCAGGCCCGCGATGCCCGCGGGCAGGCTGAAGGTGGCCTGCTCCGCCGCGCCATCCCGAGCGCCATGCGCGCCCGTGCCCGCGTACGTCCTCGCCCGGCCGGAGGCGACGGCGCGGATGCGCTCGTTGCCCGTGTCCGTCACCAGCAGCCGGTCCTGGACGTAGGCCGCGCCGAGCATCGGCAGGAACAGCGCCGCGCTGCCCGCCCCGTCCGAGAAGCCACCGGTGACGGCGCCCGCGGCGGTGGAGGTGGTGAAGGAAGCGTCCAGCGCCACGCGGCGGATGAGGCGGTTGCCCGTGTCCACCACCCACAGCGCGCCGCCGCCGAAGGCCACGCCCGTGGGCCGGTGGAGCTTCGCCTGGCTGGCGGGCCCGTTGGTGCTGCCCGAGCCGCGCGCGCCAATCAGCGTGCTCACCCGCCCGTCCGGGGAGATGCGCGCGAGCCGGTGGTTGAAGGTGTCCGCCACATACAGGTCCGTCCCGGCGAACGTCACGCTGGAGGGTGTCTGGAAGCGCGCGGCGGTGCCCACGCCGTCCACCTTGCCCTGCCGTCCGTCCCTCGAGCCCGCGAAGGTGCTCACCGTCCAGCGCTCGTCCCGGGCGATGCGGACGACGCGGTGGTTGCCCGTGTCCGCCACGTAGAGCGTGCCGTCGGTGGCGATGGCGATGGACTGCGGCGAGCGCAGCGCCGTCGTCGCGCCGGCCCCCTCGCCCACCCCCGGCGTGCCCGTGCCCGCGATGGTGGTGACGGTGCGCGCCGCGTCGTTGGCGATGCGCCGCACCGCGTGGTTGCCGGTGTCCGCGACGAACACGTTGCCCTGCGCGTCCACCGCCACGCCCACGGGCCGACGCAAGCGCGCCTGCGCCGCGGGGCCGTTGACGAACCCCTCCTGGAACGCGGCCCCCGCGAAGGTGGACACGCCCGCGGACTGTCCGGTGCGGTCCACGGGCCTGGGGTCGTCCGCGCCGAAGGTGTCGCCCGCCAGCGGCGGCACGAGGCCCGCCCTGCGCAGCACGTTGTCGGTGATGCGCTGCACGCGCAGGTCCGCGAAGTGTGGATGCGACAGGCCGTGGGACCAGGAGATGCCGCCGCTGGCGAAGACGAACGCGCCCGAGGGCGCGGTGTAGAGGGTGGAGGTGTGCCAGTTGGGCTCGCCCCTGCTGCTGATGGCCGGCGACTCGGCGAGGGCGACGAGCCCCGGCGGCGAGGCCCCGTTGCTCCACGCGCGGTCGATTTCGTAGCCCACCACGGAGAGGAGGGAGTCGCCCTGCGCGAGCCCCGTGCCGGCGAAGGGCCAGGCGCCCGGCGTGCGCACCACGTAGGGCTGCGGGATGAGGCCCCACGCGTCGGACATCACGCCCACCAGGCCGTTCTCCGGCTCGCCCAGGCGCGCGTTGCGCCAGCGCACCGTCATGAGGTTCGTGCCCGCCTTCGGGTCCTCCTGGGGCGCCTCGTCCTTGTAACAGACCTGCCTGCGCCGCGACGTGCCCGTGGGCCCCGCCTCCAGGCGGATGAGCCAGCAGCTGGTGTCGCTGCCCAGGAACGCCAGGTTCACCCCCGACGCCAGCGCCGCGTCCACCGCCTGCTTGAGCGGACGCGACCAGTACTCATCATGCCCCACGGAGATGAACAGCTTCTGTCCCAGCAACAGCGAGGGGTCCCGGTCCAGGTCCACGTTGGTGACGTAGTTGAGCTCGTAGCCCTTGGACTCGGCCCACAGCACGAAGTGGTGCGAGGCATGGAAGTACTCGCCCGCGCCATTGCCATCCAGGTACGGCCGGTCGAACGAGGCGACCTTCGCGTGGCCTCCGGACAGTCCCAGGGAGGTGGCGTAGAGGCTCTCTCCGCCCCAGGCGTTGTAGGCCTGGAACGTGGTGAACGGAATCAGGACGACGCCCGTGTTCTTCCGCTCGTCGGCGCGCACCACGAAGATGACGTAGGACTGCGGCCCGTCGTCACGCACCAGCTTGAGCAGGTACACCCCGCTGGGCCACGAGGCCTGGGTCGCCACGGTGAAGCTCACCGGCCAGCGACACTCGACCAGCCCCGTCGTCCTGTCCGCCGCCGGCGTGGGCTGCGGGCCGAGGGTGACGGGACCTCCGGACGCCATGCGCCGCGAGCCCGCGCCGCCGTAGTGGCCCATGCGGTACAGCTCCCAGCGCACCGCATGCGGGCTGTCGGTCCGCACGTGGATGTCGATGGACTGGCCCCGCTGCACGCTCGTCGCGCTGGCGTAGCCCTCCAATTGCGCGCCCGTCGCCGGTTGGCTGAGCGCCCACTCCGTGCTGCCGGGCAGCCGGGCCTCGCTGCCCGCTGGAGCGACAGACATCAGCCCCACCCACATCGTCAGGAACATCGACAGTCCCATGCGCGCTCCTCCCCACGCGCCGTTGTCCCCGCACGCCTCGCGCGCCTCAACCCTCCGGGCCCGCGAGTGGGCGCCCCCGGACAGACTTCGCACGCGATGTGCCGGGGCCGACGCGGCGACTGTCCGTCATGACCCGCCTGCATGTCCCGCGCGACTACGGGGTTCCCGCGGGTCAACTGGCCCTCGGTACACTGCCGCCTTGTGCGGCAACGTGAGCGCGCCTGCGCGAGTCGTGACGTTCCGTCGGGTGGTCGACTTGCGAGCATGCGGGCTGCATCGTCCCGTGCGCCCCGCATCATCTAGACTCGCGCCATGACCAAGTCAGTCACCACTCGAAACAATGTGCAGGTCATTGGCCGAGGCGACGATGTGATTGTCTTCGCCCACGGCTTCGGCACCAACCAGAGCGCGTGGCACCACCAGGTGCGCGCCTTCGAGGACACGCACCGCATCGTCCTGTTCGACCACGTGGGCACGCACGGCACGGACCTGGAGGACTACAGCCCGCATCGCTACGCGGCCCTGGAGAGCTACTCGCTGGACCTGCTGGAGGTGCTCGAGTCGGTCAAGGCGCGCAACGTGTTCTACGTGGGCCACTCGATGAGCGGCATGATTGGCGTGCTCGCGGGGCTGGTCCGACCCGAGTTCTTCCGGGGCATGCTCTTCATCGGCGCCTCGCCCCGCTACCTCAACTCGCCTGACTTCAAGGGCGGGTTCGACCGTCAGGCCGTCGACGAGCTGTACAAGACCATCGAGCAGCACTTCGAGGCCTGGGCCAGCGGCTTCGCGCAGGCGGCCATGGGTCCCGCCGCCACGCCGGAGATGGTCAAGGGCTTCGCCGACTCGCTGCTGGCGCTGCGCCCCGACATCGCCGTCGGCGTGATTCGCATCATCTTCGAGTCGGACTACCGCGAGCAGGTGACCCGGCTGAAGGTGCCCACCTGGGTCGTCCAGCCGCTCAACGACTTCGCCGTCCCCACCGCGGTGGGCGAGTACCTGGCCAGGAGCCTGCCGAGCGGCAACATCCGCTACGTCCCCAACCAGGGACACCTGCCGCACCTGAGCGCGCCCAACGAGGTCAACACGCTCATCTCGGACGCCCTCGCGGCAAGCGCCCTCGCGGCGGCGTGAGCGCTTCCTCGACGGAAGTGACGGAACCGGGGCCCCCTCCCGGTTCCCTGACCGTGGACCCCGCGCTGGCGGAGCTGATGGTGGCCGCAGTGCGAGCGCTGGGCACGCGCGACGGCGGCCAGCTCACCCGGCTGCTGGAGGTGGTGCGTCAGGCCTGCCGCGCGGACGTGGCCGTCAGCCTGCGCCGCATCGACCCGCTCACCGTGTTCGAGCTGGCCGGCACGCCCGCGCAGCGCCCTCGGCTGGCGCACCTGGGCGAGGCGCTCTTCCGCGGCCCCCTGGCGGAGGACTCGACGTGGCGCTTCCATGAACCCCGTCCCCTGGAGAGCGGCGTCCCCGAGTCGCTGCGCGGCGCCATGGCCGTGCTGCCGTGGCACTCCGTTGACGACCGCAAGGGCGGCCTCGTGCTGGTGCGCCAGGGCCCCACGGGCTTCTCCCCCGCCGAGCGCGCCTGCCTCCAGGCCCTGACGGGGCTCCTGCTCACCTGCGCGCGGGAGAGCGACCTGGAGAGCGCCACGGAGACCTTGCGCGCGCGCGTGGACGCCATCACCGACGCGGTGCCCTGCGCGCTGGTGTTCCTGGAGCACAACCGCGTCGAGACGTGGGTGAACAAGCCGGGCGCCGTCATGCTCGGGCTGCCCGAGGGGCAGGTGCCCGCCCACCAGATGTCGCGCGCCATGGCCTCGCTGCGAGAGCGCGCGACCAACCGCGCGCAAATCGAGGAGCGGATGGCGAGGCTGTTCGATGGCAGCCAGCCGGAGCTGCGCGACATGCTCTGGCGCTTCGAGTCACCACACCAGACGTTGTCCGTCTCCTGCGTGCCCGCGCGCCGGGGCTCCGCGCGCGGCAGGCTGTGGGCGCTGCTGGACGTCACCGAGGCCCAGGACGCCCTCTCCAGCATGGGGGAGAAGAACCTGGCGCTGGACGCCGCGCGCGCGGAGGCGGACGCCGCCAACACCGCCAAGTCCAGCTTCCTGGCCAACATGAGCCACGAGATCCGCACACCCATGAACGGCGTGCTGGGCATGGCGCAGCTCTTGCGAGAGACGTCGCTCACCGAGGAGCAGCGCGAGAGCGTGGACGTCATCCACACGAGCGGCGAGGCGCTGCTGCGGCTCATCAATGATCTGCTCGACTTCTCCAAGATAGAAGCGGGCGCGTTCGAGCTCGACGGACAGTCCTTCTCGCTGCGCCAGAGCCTCAAGGAATGCCTGGGCCTGTTGGGGCCGCAGGCGGCCTCGCGCGGCCTGTACCTGAAGCACACGGTGGACGCGGACGTGCGCGACGCGCTGTGGGGCGACAAGACGCGGCTGCGGCAGGTGCTGGTCAACCTGGTGGGCAACGCGCTCAAGTTCACGCACGAGGGCGGCGTCAGCGTGCGCGTGTCGCGCGGGGAGCTGAAGCCGGGGCTCGAGCCCGACAGCTGGCCCCTGCGCTTCGACATCCAGGACACCGGCATCGGCATCCCCGCGGAGCGGATGAACCGGCTGTTCCGCTCGTTCAGCCAGGTGGACGCGTCCACCAGCCGCCACTACGGCGGCACGGGCCTGGGGCTCGCCATCAGCCTGCGGCTGGCGGAGCTGATGGGCGGCACCATCCGCGTGCACAGCACCGTGGGCCTGGGCTCCACCTTCAGCGTGGAGGTCGTCCTGCGCGAGGGCGAGGAGGTGGCCACCCGCGCCTCCGCGGAGCTGGACGCCACGCTGGGCCAGCGGCTGCCCCTGCGCATCCTCCTGGTGGAGGACAACCCCATCAACCAGAAGGTCGGCCTGCGCCTGTTCAAGAAGCTGGGCTACGACGCGGACGTGGCGGGCAACGGCGTGGAGTCGCTGGGCGCCCTGGAGCGCGAGCGCTACGACGTCGTCTTCATGGACGTGCACATGCCGCAGATGGACGGCCTGGAGGCCACGCGCCGCATCCGCGCGGACGCTCCCCGGTATGGCAGCCCCCGCATCATCGCGATGACCGCGAGCGTCATCCAGGGAGACAAGGACCTGTGTCTCCAGGCGGGGATGAACGACTTCGTGACGAAGCCGGTGGACGCCACGCTGCTCATGGCGGCGCTGGAGAGCGCGGCGCGACTGCCCGACCTCCCGCTGGCGCCGCCGCCCGAGGCGCCCGGGTTCGACGCCTCCGCGGTGCAGAAGCTGGAGCTGCTCACCGGCCCGGACCGGGGCGAGCTGGCCACGCTGGTGCGCGACTTCCTGCGCAACGCCGACAAGCACCTGTCCTCGTTCCAGCAGGCCCTGGAGATCTCCGACGCGGCGGCGCTCACCCGCCACGCGCACAGCCTGCGCTCCAGCGCGGCCCTGTTCGGCGCGGCCCGGCTGTCGCGCCGGTGCGAGGCGCTGGAGACGCGCGCGCCGCACGAGCCGCTGGAGCTGCTCCAGGAGTGGGTGGACCTGGCGCGACGGGACTTCGAAGAGGCCCGTCAGGCGCTGGAGTCCGCCGTGCCGGAGGTCCTCGCGGGCCCGCCGTCCGGCGCCTGACGCGGCGCTTCGTCGGACAGGGCCAGCTCGTCCAGCCGCGCGTCCGGCGCCTCGACGATGCGCCCCAGCAGGTGACGGAAGGCCCGGGCCAGCTGCTCCACCTCCGCGGGATGGAAGACGGCGGAGGCGTACTCGAAGGCGCCGCGAAGCCCCGCCAGGTCCTCACGCAGCAGCAGCGTCAGCGCATGGCGGGCGAGCCCGGGCACGGATGCGTCCGGCGTGTCCGTCAGCAGCGTGCAGGACAGGCCGGGGATGGACAGGTCGACCCCCGTCGCGCTCTCGAACACACACGCGGCCTGCAGCCCGTGCGGGAGGCTCGCGGCCACCTCGTCGAAGGGCAGCTCCTGGTGGCCCAGGTCCTCCGTGGTGCGCAGGCGGTGGCGCCGGAGCAGCTCGCGGAAGGACGGGTTGCCCGTCAGGTCGCAGCGCAGCGCCACGGTGTTGGAGAGCAGGCCCACCACGTCGCGCAGCTCGCGGCGTCCCCGGTTGGCCACCACCGTGCCCACGAGCACGTCCTCCTGGCCGGACACCTGGCGCAAGAGCGCGGCGAACACCGCGGACAGGGCCGTGAACAACGTGGCGCCCTCCGTGCTCGCCAGCGACTTCCAGGCGGCCGTCAGCGCCACGGGCACCTCGAAGCGCACCAGCCCGCCCTGCCCTCCCGCGTCCTCCTCGCGAGTCCATCGCGACGTCAGCGAGAGCGGCGGGGCGCCCTCCAGCCGCGCGCGCCAGTACTCGCGCTGCAGGCGGGCCGCGTCACTCGTCGACCAGCGATGTTGCCAGCGCGCCACGTCCACGGGCTGACGCGCGGGAGGCGCCAGCGGCGAGGGCACCCCGGCCTGGAAGACGCGGTACAGCGAGGCCAGCTCCCGCCCGAAGACCCCGAGCGACGGCCCGTCCGTGATGAGCTGATGCTGCGTCACCAGCAGGACGTGGGTCTGCTCCGCCAGGATGACCAGCGCGGCGCGCATCAGCGGACCGGACGCCACGTCGAAGGGCGCGCGCGCCTGGGCATCGTTCATCGCGCGGAACGAGGACGAGTCCAGCGCCTCCTCCGGCGCGCCCCCACCTCCGCCCCGCAGGTCGACGACCGGCAGCTCCAGTCGCGCCGCGGGCGAGACGACCTGGGTCAACGCGCCGTCGCCCTCGCGGAACGTCGTCCGGAGGGCCTCGTGCCGACGCACCAGCTCCTCGAGGCCGAGCTTCAGCGAGTCGACATCCAGCGGCCCGTCGAACCGCAGCCCGAAATGGACGTGGAAGCGCGGGCTGTCGGGCACAGGACGCATCAGCCGCCACAGCCGCCGCTGCCCCGAGGACGCGGGCGCGGTGTCCGACGCCAGCCCCCCCGCCGCGTCGCCCGCATCACTCACGGGCGACAGGGAGAACAGCGTGTCCGGCGAGGCCAGGGCGCGCGCCAGCGACTCGATGGTGCGCTGCTCCCAGAGGAACGACAGGGTGAGGGGCAACCCCAGCCACTGCTCCAGGTCGTACGTGAGCCGCATCGCCCCCATCGAGTCGAGGCCCTGCTCCACCAGGGGGCGCCGGGTGTCGATGGAGGCCGTGGGCATCTGCCAGTGCAGGGCGAGCCACTCCACCACCCAACCCTCGATGGTCACATTGTGAGCAGGCAGCCGTGACGCGGACAACCCCGGCCGCGACGGGCGCTCCCAGGACACCTCTCGGTCATCGGCTCGGAGCTTCACCACATCCTTCTCGTCGCGCACGCACGGCCACCAGGGCTGAGGTGGATGCGTGGAGGGGCGACGTCAAGGAGCGCTTCCAATAGTCTGACATCCGGTCGTGCAAGAGCAGACGCGGAGCACCGCGAGGCGCGCCCCCAGGGCAGGGTTGCTGTCGCCTGGTCACCGCGCGCGCGAGGGTCTACGAGCACGCACGCCGGCCAGGAGCAGCTCCAGGCCGAACGTGAAGCGCGCGTCGAAGTCGGGGTCCACCAGGGCCTCCACCGCCCGGGCCACGTGGGGGAAGCGCGGCGTGGCCAGGGCCCGCATCTGCTCGGCCGCCGGGGGCGCCTGGGCGTCGCGCGTGCCCAACGACTGCTCCTCGATGGTGAACCCGAGGACGTAGTCGAGCAGCGTGAAGGTGGTCCACCCCGCCTCCTTGGAGGACAGCCCCGCCTGCGTCAGCGCCTCCATCAGCCACTCGCTGACGCGGAAGGTGTTCTCCGTCGCGACGACGGTGCCCGCGAACACCCGGGCCGCGTCCCGGTGGCTCAGGAACGCGCGCCGCAGCTCCCCCGCGACGGCCTTCACCACCACCTCCCAGCTCCTCCCCGTCGGGCGCTCCACCGCCACGTCCGCCAGCAGCGCGTCCGCCATCGTCTCCAGCAGCGACTGCTTGCTGGGGAAATGCCAATAGAGCGACGGCGCCTGGATGGAGAGCGCCTGCGCCAACGAGCGCATCGTCAGCCCCTCCACACCCACCTCATCCACCAGCGCCCACGCCGCCTGGACCACCTGCTCCTTCTGGATGCGCATGCGCCCGTGCCACCTCGTGTTGACGGCCCAATCTAACGCCGTTAGATGAAAACTAACAACGTTAGATTCGTGATGAGGAGGCAGGTCATGGAGCTGGACGTCGAGGTGGCCATCGTCGGAGGTGGCCCCACCGGGTTGATGCTGGCGGCCGAGCTGGCGCTCGCGGGCGTGGAGGTGTGCGTCCTGGAGCGAAGGGAGGCGCCGGTGCGGGAGTCACGCGCCCTGACGATGCATCCGCGCTCCCTGGAGGTGCTGGCGCTGCGGGGGCTGGAGGCGCCCTTCGTGGAGCGCGGGCGTCCCCTGCCCACCGGGCACTTCGGCCTGCTGGACACGCGGCTCGACTTCTCCGGGCTCGACACGACGTTCCGCTACACGCTGTTCCTGCCCCAGGCGCTCACCGAGGCCCTGCTGGCGGAGCACGCGCGAGGGCTCGGCGTGGACATCCGCCGAGGCCACGTCGTGGAGTCCTTGCACGAGGACGAGGAGGGCGTGGTGCTCGCGGGGAGCGTCCAGGGGACGGCGTTCCGCTGCCGCGCCCGCTACGCCGTGGGGGCGGACGGCGCGCGCAGCGTCGTGCGACAGCTCGCGGGCATCGGCTTTCCGGGGACGGACTCCACGCGCACGTCGATGCTGGGCGACGTCACGCTGGAGCACCCTCCCTCCACGCCGTTCCTCGCGCTCACCAACGCGCGCGGCAACGCCGTCATCGTGCCCCTGGGCCAGGGCCAGTACCGCGCCATCGTCACCGACGCCCGGCGCGAGCACACCGCGCCGCGCGAGCCGCTGTCCCTGGAGGAGCTGCGTGAGAGCCTCACGCGCGTGGCCGGCTCCGACTTCGGCATGAAGGAGCCCCGGTGGCTGTCGCGCTTCGGCGACGAGACGCGGCTGGCGGAGCACTACCGGCGAGGCCGCGTGCTGCTCGCCGGAGACGCGGCGCACATGCACTACCCGGCCGGTGGACAGGGGCTCAACGTGGGCCTGCAGGACGCGATGAACCTGGGCTGGAAGCTGGCCGCCGTGCTGCGCGAGGGCGCGCCGCCCACGCTGCTGGACAGCTACCACCAGGAGAGACATCCGGTGGGGCAGTCGCTCCTGAGCAACACCCAGGCCCAGTCCGCGCTCATGGGCTTCACCCCTGAGGTCCTCGCGCTGCGCGAGCTGATGAACGGCCTCTTGCGCCTGCCCGCCATCAACCAGCGGCTCGCCGAACAGCTCGGCGGACTGGACGTCGCCTTCGCTGGTGCACCCATCCCCGCGCCTTCACCGAGCACCCTGCCGGGCTGGACGGGACGCAGGCTCCCGGACTGGACGCTGCGACTCGCCGACGGAGGCCAGCGCTCGCTCTACTCCGGCCTCCATGACGGCCACTGGCTGTGGCTGCACGCGACACCCGCCGCCGCGCCGTCCTCGGACTGGGAGCCCGCACCTGGCTGGCGCCCCCGCGTCAATGCCCTGGCGCTGGAGACTTCCGCCGACACAGCCGCGCTGCGGGGCGTGGACGGACTGCTCGTGCGTCCGGATGGCCATGTGGCCTGGGCGTGGACGGCCTCGTTTCCACGCATACCGAGACGCGTCATACGACTCTGCTAGGGTGTCGGCCTTCAGAGGTTCTCCCCTGCGGACACGCTTCACGACAGGTTTCTTCCGGGCTTGGGGTACGGCCGCCCTGCTCTTGCTGCTTCCCTGGGTCGTCTACGGAAGCGCCGTCTCGCTGCGCTACGGCCTGAGGGACGACTACGCCATCCTGCGCGAGGCGCGCGAGGAGCCCGGGAAGATTCTGCGCGTCTGCGGCGCCATGGGCCGTCCGCTGTATGGCTGGATGCTGGAGCGCACCACGCGCGCGGCCGAGGACCTGGACGGGCTGCGCGGCCTGCGGGCCCTGGCGGTGCTCGGACTGGGACTGCTCGCCGTGGTGCTCTACCTGCTCTTGCGCGCCGAGGGCTGGAAGCAGGTCCCCGCCGCGCTGCTGGCCGCGTTCATCCCGCTGATTCCGTCCGCGCAGGTCGTCGCCAACTGGAGCATCTGCTGGCCGCAGGCCGTGGCCCTGCTCGCGAGCGCGGGGGCCTTCGCGCTGACGAGACAGGCCATCGGGCCAGCTGGCGCGTGGCTCGGCGGCGTCCGCGGACGGCTGCTCCTGGTGGGCGGCGCGCTGGCGCTGGCGGCGTCGACGCTCATCTACCAGGCCAGTGGTCCGTTCTACGCGGTGCTGCTCGCGGCGGTGCTGGTGACGCGGCGACACGAGGACGTGCGCGCTCCGGCCCGCTGGCTCCTGGGCCACGTGTCCGTGCTGGGCGTGGGGCTGGGGCTGGCGTACGTCGTCACGCGCGTGAGCTTCGCGGTGGGGCTGTTCACCCCCTCGCCGCGCATGGCGCTGGAGCGACACCTGCTGGACAAGGCGGCGTGGTTCGTCACCCAGGTGCTGCCCAACGCCCTGGCGCTGACGGCCATCGACGACACGGACACAACGCCCGCGTGGGGCTACTGGCCCATGGTGGGCGTGACGCTGGGCCTGCTCCTGCTGACGCTCGTCGTCGAGTGGCGGCGCGCGGGGCGCACGGGCGTGGCCGCGTGGCTCCTGGCGCTGGTGGGGCTGTCCGGCGTCGCGTACTGCGCCAGCCTGCTCGCGGGTGAGCGCTGGCCCACCTACCGCACGCTCTTCGCGCTCGCGGGGGTGTGGAGCGTGTTCTTCTTCGCGGGCGTGGTGAAGCTGGGCGAGCACTGGCCCCGACACGGGCCGCGCGTGGCCGGCGCGGTGCTGGCGCTGCTCGTCGCGGTGAGCGGACTGCTCGCGCATCAACAGTCGCTGGAGCTGTTCGCCTGGCCCCAGCTGCGGGAGCTGGAGCTGATGCGCCAGGGGGCCGCCGCGCTCGTCCCCACGCGCACGCCGCGCGTCTTCGTGCTCACCGCCCGACAGACGGACTCCTCCGCGCCCCAGCGCTACCTGGACGAGTTCGGCTCGGTGTCCGTCGACACGGAGTGGGTGGCCAAGGAGCTCTTCGCCCTGGCGGCCCGGGAGCGCTTCCCCGACGTGCGCGCCAGCTACCGCTTCGACGCGGGGCCGGTACTCCCCAAGGCGCGGGCCTACGACATCCTGGTCGACATGCGTCAGCTCCGGACCTCCACCTCCCGGCCCATTCAGCTCGCCCGCTGACGCTGTCACCCTCCGAGCGCACTTCCCCGTTGACGCGGGGGAGCCCATGGAGGGATGCCACCGATTCGTGCCCTCCTACGAACAGCTTTTCGAGAACAACCGCCGCTGGTCCGCCGCCAAGACGAAGGACGACCCGCAGTACTTCGAACGACTGTCCGCGGAACAGAGCCCCGAGTACCTCTACATCGGCTGCTCCGACAGCCGGGTGCCCGCCAATGAAATCATGGGCGTGGAGCCCGGGGACGTCTTCGTCCATCGCAACGTCGCGAACCTCATCAACAACGTCGACCTGAACGTGATGTCGGTCATCAACTACGCCGTGCGCCAGCTGTCGGTGAAGCGCATCATCGTCTGCGGCCACTACGGCTGCGGGGGCGTGCGGGCCGCCATGCAGCCCAAGGACCTGGGCATCCTCAACCCGTGGCTGCGCAACGTGCGCGACGTCTACCGCCTGCACAAGGCGGAGCTGGACGCGCTCGAGGACGTCGAGGCGCGCTATGCACGGCTGGTGGAGCTCAACGTCACCGAGCAGTGCATCAGCGTCATCAAGACGGCCGCGGTGCAGCGCTCGTACGTGGAGAAGGGCTTCCCCACCGTGCACGGCTGGGTGTTCGACATGCGCACCGGCCTGCTGAGGGACCTGGAGCTGGACTTCCCCCAGCTGCTGCGCGGCGTGCAAGAGGTCTACAACCTCACCGACAAGGACTCCATCTTCTAGAGGGAGACCGCGCTTCCGCGCCGGGGCGCACCGACGCGGAAGGCATCAGGCCGCCTTCGAGGGACTACTGGCTCTCCTCGGCGCCCGTGGGAGCCGGGTCGTCATCGAGGCTGCCGTCCGTGCCGTCCGCCGCGTCCACGCCCGAGCCACCCGTGCCCTCGGTCGAGTCACGCGGCTCGGAGCCACCCGGCTCCTCCATGACGTCCCACTTCTCGCCGTCCGGCGTCGTCACCTGGGTGCCCGTACCGGAGCCACCCGTGGCCTCGTTGTCGTAGATGGTCGGCGCCCCGCCCCGGTCCCGGCGCTCGTTGTCCACCACGTCCGCGGCCTCACCCGGGCTCTCGTTCGCGTCGCGCTCATCCTCGCGCGCCTGGCGCTCCTGCTCGGCCGCGTCCACCGAGCCCGAACCACCCGTGGCGCTCGGGATGCTGGAGCCCGAGGGGTTGTCCGCCCGTGTGCTCGCCGAGTGGCTGGAACAACCCCAGAACGTCAGTGCGGCCACGGCCGCCATCAGTGGAAGCTTCATGGAAGTCTCCTTGGGAAGGATGGTTCCCTGAAAGCTGGAGACTGTTCCGGAGAGGACAACCCGGGACACAGGCCCGTGTCGGCCGGCCCGCCCCAAGGCAGGCGGCCGGGCGGGCGCTCACTCCTGGCGCAGCGCGATGATGGGGTCCACCCGCGTGGCGCGCCGCGCGGGCACCCAGCTGGCCAGGAGCGCCACGGCGACGAGCAGCACCGCCACCGCGCCATACGTCACGGGGTCCCACGGGGCGACGCCGTACACCAGCCCCTCCAACAGCCGGCTGACGACGAGCGCCAGCCCGAGCCCCACGCCGAGCCCCACCAGCGTCAGCCGCAGGTACTGTCCCAGCACCAGCCGCATGAGCTCCACGCCGCGCGCGCCCAGCGCCATGCGGATGCCGAACTCCCGCGTGCGGTGGCTCACCGCGTGGGCGATGACACCCGACAGGCCCACCGCCGCGAGCAGCAGCGCGAGGAGCGCGAAGCCCGTCGTCACCAGCATGTAGAAGCGCGGCCGTGACAGCGCCTCGCCCATCAGGTCCTCGAGGGTGCGCACGCTGCCCAGCGGCAGGCTCGCGTCCAGGGCGCGCACCTCCTCGCGCACCTGGGCCATCAGCGAGAGCGGCGCGTCCTTCGTGCGCACCACCACCGTCATCTTCCCGTACAGCGCCTGGGAGAAGGGCACGTACACCTGGGGGAAGGAGGCCTTCTCCAGCCCGTTGTTGCGAGTGTCCCCCACCACGCCCACCACCTGTCCGCCGAAGCGGCCCAGGCCGAAGTTGATGCCCATCTCCACCGTGCGCCCCAGCGGGCTCTCCCCGGGCCAGTAGCGCCGCGCGGCCTCCTCGCTGATGAGCAGCGCGCGCTGCCCCTCGCCCAGGCCGTCCGCGGACGTCAGCCACCGGCCCGACACCAGCCGCAGGCCGAGCGCCTCCGCGTAGCCGGGGGTGATGACGCCCACCTGCACGCCCCAGCTCTGTCCCGGCCCGGGCTCCGGCCGCGCCGAGTCCCACATCCCCGTCACCATGTAGCGGCCGTCCAGCGGCACGCCCAGCGCGGCCCCCGCGGCCTGCACGCCCGGCAGCGCGCGCAGCCGCTCCAGCAGCGCGTCGTAGAAGCGCTGGTTCCGCGTCGACGCCCAGCCGTAGGCGCTCTCCGGCAGGTCCAGCTCGAAGCTGAGCACCCCGTCCGGACGGAAGCCGGGGTCCACGTCGGAGAGGCGGTGGAAGCCCTTGAGCAGCAGCCCTCCACACACGAGCAGCACCACCGCCAGCGCCGTCTCGCCGACGATGAGCAGGTGACGCGCGCGAGCACCACCGCGCGTGCCGCCCTTGGCGCCCACCTCGCGCAGGCTCACCGCCGGACTCTCGCGGGAGGCCTGGAGCGCGGGCAACAGGCCGAACAGCAGCGCGGTGACGAGCCCCAGTCCGCACGTGAAGGCGACGACACGCGCGTCGATGGCCACCTGAGCCAGCCCGGGGATGTCCTGCGGGGACAGGCTCACCAGGACATCCAGGAGCCACCCGGCCAGGAGCACCCCGAGCCCCGCCCCCATCGCCGCCAGCACGCCGCTCTCCACCAGCAGCTGGCGCAGGATGCGGCCCCGGCTGGCCCCCAGCGCCATGCGCACGGACAGCTCCCCCCGACTACTCACCGCGCGGGCGAGCAGCAGGTTGGCGAGGTTGGCGCACGCGATGAGCAGCACCAGCCCCACCGCGCCCAGCAGGAACAGGAGCGCGGGACGGACATTGCCCAGCAGCGCCTCGCGCAGCGGTACCAGCGTGGCGCGGTACCCGCCGTTCGAATCCGGGTAGGCCACCGCGAGCGCCTGGGCCACCGCGGCCACGTCCGCGCGGGCCGCCTCCAGCGTGACGCCCGGCTTGAGCCGCGCGTAGACGCGCAGGCTGTGGGTGGCGCGCATCGTGGCTCCGGTGAGCGACTCGTCCCACACGAAGGGCACCCACAGCTGCGTCTCCAGCGGGAAGCTGAAGCCCTCGCTCGCCACACCCACCACCGTGTGCCGCTCACCGCCCAGCCACAGCGAGCGGCCCAGCACCTCCGGGTCCGCGTTGAAGCGGCGCCGCCACAGCGCATGGCCGAGCACCACCACCCGCTCCTGCCCCGGCTGCTCGTCCTCCGGACGGAAGGCCCGGCCCAGCGCCACCCGCGCGCCCAGCACGTCGAAGAAGTCCGCGGTGCTGGTGGTGCCGCGCAGCCGCTCCGGCGCCGCCCCGTCGCTGGCCAGGCTCTGCTCGCCGCTGCGCACCGCCGTCATCCCGGAGAAGGAGCGGGTGCGCTCGCGGAAGTCCACGAAGTCCGGCCCCGACGACGGCGAGTCACCCGGCGAGCCGTCCGAGCTGTACAGCCGCACGAGCCGCTCGGACTCCGCCATGGGCAGGGGCCGCAGCAGCACCGCGTCCACCACGCTGAAGATGGCGCTGTTGGCGCCGATGCCGAGCGCCAGCGTCAACACCGCCACCAGCGTGAACCCCGGCGAGCCGCGCAACCTGCGCAGCGCGAGGCGGAACTCCTGGACCAGGCCCGTCATGCCACCCTCCCAAGCTGAACCAGCGACTCGGTCCCGACAGCAAGGCAGGTGCCACGGGCCCTCCACTGGGGAGCCCCCCGTGGGACACACCTCCGCCTTCCCACATCCGGGGGAAGGGTGCCCGAAAATGGGATGTGCTGATACGCCGGCTGGCGGGTGGAATTTGGCGACAACGGCGCAATACACAGCCATCGCGGAGTTTGTCTCGGATTCACCGCCTGTCGCGTGTTACGAGAGGACGGGCTGTCTGCCTGTCTTTCCCTCACCCCCTCGGAAGACGCCCCCATGAATCGGATTCCCTCCCGCCGAGCGCGCTGGCTCGCCGTGCTCGTTCCCTGGCTGAGCGCCTGTGGCCCCACCACCTCCGAGCCTGTCTCGGAGCCCCCTGGCGACACGGCCGAGGCGCGGGCGCTCCAGGCCATCACCTTCATCGCCGCGGGGAGTACGTAGCGCTACCGCGACACGGGCGTGGACCCGGGCGCGGGCTGGACGTCGGTGGGCTACGCGGACACGTCGTGGGCCCAGGGGCCCGCGCAGCTGGGGTACGGCGACGGGGACGAGGCCACCGTCGTCGCCTACGGCCCGAGCACCAGCGCGCGCCACGTGACGACGTGGTTCCGCCGGGCCTTCACCGTCGCGGACCCGGCGCGGGTGAGCAACGTGGTGCTGCGGCTGCTGCGCGATGACGGCGCCATCGTCTACCTGAATGGCCAGGAGGCGCTGCGCAGCAACCTGCCCTCGGGCACGGTGACGGCGTCGACCTTGGCGAGCACCGTCATCGCCGACAGCGCCGAGCAGGCGTGGCACACCGCGAGCATCCCCAGCACCGCGCTGGTGGCGGGCACCAACGTGGTGGCGGTGGAGGTGCACCAGTCCACGCTGAACTCGTCGGACCTGAGCTTCGATGCGTCGCTCACGGCCGAGGTGGAGGACGCCCCGGCCACGCCGTGCTTCGCGCTGAACCTGCCGGCGCTGAGCACGCTGCGCGCGTCGCCGAAGAAGGTGTTCGCGCACTACTTCTCGCCCTACCCGCTCTCGCTCGACAACCGGGAGCCCTCGGTCGACTACTACGCGCGCAACTACCTGCAGCCCACCGGGGAGAACTCCAAGTTCGCGTACTGCGGCGGGCTGCTCAAGCAGCGCCCCCTGCCCCAAGCCCCGCGCGCCTCGGGCGTGGACTACGAGCTGGCGAACTTCGAGGTGGAGGTGCGGCGCGCGGCGGCGCTGGGGCTGGATGGCTTCACGTATGACATCCTCAACCACACCGGCACGCACTGGAACCGGCTGCTGAAGCTGCTCCAGGCGGCGAGCAACGTGGACAGCGGCTTTCGAATCGTGCTCATGCCGGACATGAGCTCCACGTACTCGGGCACGGACGCGGAGGCGCTGTCGGCGTTCGTGAGCTCCATCGGCTCGGTGGCCTCGCACCCGGCGGTGTATCACCTGCCGGACGGGCGGCTTTTGCTCTCGCCGTACATGGCGGACAACCGCACGCCGCAGTGGTGGGCGTCGGTGCTGCAGGCGCTCCAGGCGCGGGGCATCCCCTCCGCGCTGTGGCCCGTGTACGTGCGCCCCTGGGTGGCGGCGACGAACACGCTCCAGGCGGTGGTGCCGCTGCATGGGACGTCCACGTGGGGGAACCGAACGCTCGGTAGCGCGGCGGGACAGCGCACCAACGTGGGCACCGCGCACGGGATGGGGCTCCAGTGGATGGCGCCCGTGGCCGTGCAGGACTCGCGGCCCAAGGACCTCGTCTACACGGAGGCGAACAACTCCCAGGCGTACCGGGCGCTGTGGGACGCGGCCATCCAGGGCGGCGCGGACTGGGTGCAGCTCATCACCTGGAACGACTACTCGGAGGCGACGGAGATTTCGCCCTCGTCCGGCACGCAGTGGGCGGCGTTCGATTTGACGGCGTATTACACCGCCTGGTTCAAGACGGGCGTCCAGCCGACCATCGCCCGGGACGCGCTCTACTACTTCCACCGCGTGCACTCGACGAGCGCCGCGCCGGACCTGACGCAGCAGCGCGCGCCCTACGAGCTGCGGGGCGGGGCTGCGGCCGCGAACGAGGTCGAGCTGCTCGCCTTCCTCACCGCGCCCGGGACGCTCGAAATCGAGTTCGCGGGCGTCGTTCAGCGCAGGGACGTGGCGGCGGGCATCCAATCGTTCCGGGTGCCGCTGCAGCAGGGCACGCCGCGCTTCCGGCTGGTGCGAGGCGGCGTCACCGTGGCGTCGGTGACGAGCGCGTTTTCCATCAACAACACCATCGTCTACCAAGACATGCTGTATCGCGCGGGAGGCAGTCTCGCCTGCGACCGTTCGTTCTTCTTTCCCTGACATGAGTCGGGTCCGCCGTTGAACAGACATGGCGGACTCGACGGCCGTGAAAGACTCGCATGCCTAGCTTTGGGCCGCTTCACCTCCCACAGGAGTGGCTCACATGCGATTCGTCCCAGGCAGGAAGGCTCGGGGTTTGTTGACGGCGGTGGTGTGCGCGGGGTTGTTCGCGGGCTGCGCGGAAGAGGACGCCGTGTCACCGTCGGGTGACGCGGCTTCGTCGTCACAGGCGCTCACTGCGTTGCCGCCCCGCGTGGGGCTGACGTTGCAGGCCATCCGGGACGCGGGGTCGAACCTCCCCTACTGCGACCTCTACAAGGACTACCTGACGCCGCAGGTGCTCCAGGCGTACTACTCGGACCAGGGGTTCGACGGGTGCGTCGTGGCGTGGATTGGGGACACGGGTGAGACGCTGGAGGTGAACACGAACTACGCGGAGGATGTCTACCGCGTGTATGTGAAGCGCTCGGGGCCGGTGCTCAACAACACGGTGTACCGCAAGCTCGGGGACGGAGTCGGTCCGGTGGACCTGCGGCTGGGTGGGCCGCCGGGGAGCGCGGTCAACACGTTCACGCTGGCGCTGGACGAGCGGGGCTTTCCCACCGTCGCGTGGCTGAAGAAGGCGTCGCCCCACTTCAGCAACGTGGAGCTGCGCGCGTCGCGCTGGGATGGACAGGCGTGGCATGCGCTGGGCGGGGTGCTCAACGTGAATGACGCGCAGGACTCCGTCGCGTCCCAGCCCGTGCTGAGCTGGGATGTGCAGGAGCGCCCCGTGCTCAGGTGGGTGGAGACCACGGGGGCGTCCACGGTGAATGTCACCCGGACGTGGAACGGGAGCAGTTGGGAGTAAGGACCGACGACGCGAGGGGGCTTATCTCCCCGAGGGCCGCAGCGGCGCCAGCCGGGCCTTGTCCAGCTTCGCCGCGACACCGACGCTGCGCCCCGCGAGGTTGGCGACGACGTACTGCACGCTCGTGCCCATCACCTGCGCGCTCTCCGAGAGCGACAGCCCGTAGTCCTGCGCCAGCCACTGCGTCAGCCCGCTCGTCGCCTGGCGCAGCGCATCGTCGAGCGAGCCCGCCTGTCCCAACACCATCAGGTGCGTGGGCGACTCCACTCGCGGCATCGACGGCGCCTTGCCGCGGATGACCTCCACCGTCAGCTCCACCTCCATCGACGTCTCCAGCGCGAACTGAGACGTCTCGCCATCCCCCTGCCCCGCGTGCGCGTCCCCCACGTAGAGCAGCGCTCCCGGCTGGAACACGGGCAGGTACACGGTGTTGCCCTCCACCACCTCGTTGAAGTCCATGTTCCCACCGAAGCGCCCCGTGTCTCCCGTGGAGACAGGGGGCGAGCCGAAGCCCGGCGCCACCGCCAGCCCGCCCAGCATCGGCCGCAGCGGCACCGTGAAGTCCTTCAGCTTCTCCGTGGGCGACTCCGGCCGCGCCACGCCCTTCTCCCAATCCAACGTCCAGCGCACGGGCTTGCCCAGCTCCGTCGCCTTCGACGCCAACAACGGCGTCATGGCCCGCCCGACGATGCTGTCCAGGCTGTCCGCGCTGCGCCGGTTCAATCGCAGGCGCTTCAAGTGGACCGCCAGCATGTCCCCCGGCCGCGCATCCGCGATGAAGAACGGCCCCGTCTGCGGATTGCCATACAGCGCGCGTGAGACACCGTGCTCATCCATGCCACCGGAGTCGAGCGTCGTCGTCTTCACCGTGTCCCCGGACCACAGCGTCAGCACCGGCGCCCGGTCCGCCGAGAACTCGTTGGACCACGACGTCGGGGTGAACTCATGCCGACGCGGTGGGCCTGAAGGCCGCTCCGGAATCCGGCGCGCCGTGAAGGCCCGCTTCACCCGCGCCTTCTTGTCGTTCGTGTCCGGCACGTCCGCCGTTCCCTCCAGCCGGTCTCCCCGCACCTTGCCCGTGTAGACGTAGCGCGCCTGCCGTGAGTCGGTGACGTTGAAGCGGACCTCGTTGCCCGTGCGCTCGCCCTCCAGCGCGTCACCGTCGAACGTGCCGGACAGCTTCTTCCCCGAGCGCTCCAGCGTGAGCCCCTGGTGCAGGGCGTTGCCCCACATGTCCGTGGTGACGACCCACTCCTCCTTCACCACCGACTGCGCGAGGACGAGGGACGGGACGCAGCAGCACAACCAGGCCAGGAGGAGTCGTCGCATGTCCGCGGCACCATGCCAGAGACATGGAGGGTCCGCACACTGCGCCGCCTAAGACTTCTTCAGCTGCGCCTCCACCGCCTTCAGGAGCGCGTCGAAAGACTCCTCGAAGAGCCGCACGCCGTCCACGGCCAGCCGCTCGGTGACGCTCTTCATCGACACGCCCCCGGCCTCCAGCTGACGCAACGTCTCCTTCGCGCCCGCCAGGTCCTCCAGCAGCGTGGTGCGCACCTTGCCGTGGTCCCTGAAGGCGTCGATGGTGGCCGGCGGCATCGTGTTCACGGTGTCCGGGCCAATCAGCTCCTCGATGTAGAGCACGTCCCGCAGCTTCGGGTCCTTCGTGCTGGTGCTCGCCCACAGCACCCGCTGCACCTTGGCGCCCTTCGCCGAGAGCGCCTTCCAGCGCGGGCTGCTGAAGACCTCCTGGTAGATGCGATAGGCGAGCTTCGCGTTGGCGATGGCCACCTTGCCGTGCAGCGACTCCAGCACCTTGCGCTGCTCCGCGGTGACGCCCGCCTTCAATCGCTGCTGAATCTCCTTGTCCACCGCGACGTCGATGCGACTGACGAAGAACGAGGCCACGCTGGACACCTTGCTCAAGTCTCCGCCCGCCTTGGCGAAGCGCTCCAGGCCCGTCAGGTACGCGTGGGTGACCTGCCGGTAGCGCTCCTGGCTGAACAGGAGCGTCACGTTGACGTTCAGCCCCTCCGCCGTGAGCTGCTCGATGGCGGGCACCCCGGCTTCCGTCCCGGGGACCTTGATCATCACGTTGGGCCGGTCCAGCGTCTTCCAGAGCCTGCGCGCCTCGTCGAGCGTGGCCTTCGTGTCGTTCGCGAGCCGCGGGGAGACCTCGAGCGAGGCGTAACCATCCTTCCCCTTCAGCGCGTCGTAGACGGAGCGCAGGATGTCGGCGGCGCCCTGCACGTCGCGCACGGCGAGCTGCTCGTAGACGTCACCCGCCGAGCGCCCCTGGCCCCGCGCGGCCTGGAAGAGGTCCTCGTAGTCCTCGCTGCCCGACACCGCCTTCTGGAAGATGGTGGGGTTGGAGGTCAGCCCCTTGAGCCCATCCTCGGTGATGAGCTTCTGGAGCGTCCCCTGGGTGATGTAGCTCCGCTGGAGGTTGTCCACCCAGACGGCCTGGCCGAATTCCTCGAGCTGACGCAGTGGATTCATGGCGGTTCACACCCCTGGCTCTGAATCTGCCCACGCGCGCCGGAGCGTGAGCGGGCCTGCACACGGGAGCCCCCTCGTCGGGTTGCCCTGCGAGGAGAGGCCCCTCGTCCGCCCTCTCCCCGCGCGCGCCCGCGCCGCTTCACCCGAGGCCCCGCCATCAACACCCTACGGAGGTCCCCCAGCCTGGAGAGAGACGATGGCAGACACACTGGCAGGGCTCGCGGCGCAGCTGCGGGTCGACAGCATCCGCGCGACGACGGCGGCGGGCTCCGGACATCCGAGCTCGTCCATGTCCGCGGCGGACATCGTCGCGGTGCTGTTCCAGAAGTACCTGCGCTTCGACTTCCAGCACCCGCACGCCCCGGACAATGACCGCTTCGTGCTCTCCAAGGGCCACGCCTGCCCGGTCCTCTACGCCGCGTTCAAGGCGGCGGGCGCCATCGACGACGCGGAGCTCCTGACCCTGCGCCAGTTCGGCAGTCGCCTGGAGGGACACCCCAACCCGCATGTGCTGCCGCTGGTGGACGTGGCCACCGGCTCGCTCGGCCAGGGACTGGCCATCGGCGTGGGCATGGCGCTCACCGCGCGCCTGGACCAGCGCCGCTTCCGCACGTACGTGATGATGGGCGACAGCGAGACGGCGGAGGGCTCGGTCTGGGAGGCGTTCGACAAGGCCGCACACTACAAGCTCGACACCCTGTGCGCGCTCATCGACATGAACCGCCTGGGCCAGAGCGGCGAGACGGAGCTGGGCTGGAACGGCGAGGCCTATGTCGCCCGCGCGCGTGCGTTCGGCTGGCATGCGCTGGCCGTGGACGGACATGACCTGGGCGCCATCGACCGCGCGCTGGCCGAGGCCCAGGCCACGAAGGGCAGGCCCACGTGCCTCGTCTTCAAGACGGAGAAGGGCCATGGCTACTCGCTCATCGCCAACCATGAGCACTGGCACGGAAAGCCCCTGCCCGAGGACAAGGCGCGCGAGGCCATCCAGGAGCTCGGCGGCGAGCGGAACCTGCGCTTCGACGTGAGGAAGCCGGAGGTGACGAAGCCCACCGCGAAGCCCGCCGCCGGGCCGCTGAAGCTGCCCACCTACGCCACGGACGAGAAGGTCGCCACGCGCAAGGTGTACGGCGACGCGCTCGCGGCGCTGGGGGATGCCTTCCCGGACCTGGTCGCGCTGGACGCGGAGGTGTCCAACTCCACGTACTCGGAGGAGCTGCGCAAGGCGCACCCGGACCGGTACTTCGAGATGTACATCGCCGAGCAGAACATGGTGTCCAGCGGCGTGGGCATGGCGGTGCTGGGCAAGCGCGTCTTCGTCAGCACCTTCGCCGCCTTCCTGTCGCGCGCATATGACCAGCTGCGCATGGCCGCCGTGTCCAACGCGACCTTGCACGTGTGCGGCAGCCACGCGGGCGTGTCCATCGGCGAGGACGGTCCCTCGCAGATGGGGCTGGAGGACCTGGCGATGATGCGCGCCGTCGCCGGCAGCACCGTGCTCTACCCGAGCGACGCCAACCAGACGGCCCGACTGATGGCCGCCCTGGTGGACCTGCGCGGCATCAGCTACCTGCGCACCACGCGCGCCAAGACGCCCGTGCTCTACGCGCCCACCGAGGAGTTCCCCATCGGCGGCAGCAAGGTGCTCCGACGCTCCGACCGGGACGTCGTCACCATTGTGGCCGCCGGGATTACGCTGCATGAAGCGCTGGAGGCCCACGCGCGCTTGCAGGACGCGGGCGTGTCCGTGCGCGTCATCGACCTGTACTCGGTGAAGCCCGTGGACGTGAAGACGCTGCGGCAGGCCGCGAAGGAGACCCAGGGTAGGCTCCTCGTCGTCGAGGACCACTGGGCCGAGGGCGGGCTCGCGGACGCGGTGCTGGAGGCCTTCTCGGACGGAACCGAGCCCTTGCCCCGCGTGAAGCGCCTCGCGGTGCGCAAGCTGCCCGGCTCCGGCAAGCCCGAGGAGCTGCTCGCCGCGGCGGGCATCGACGCGACGCACATCGTCGAGGCCGTCCACGCCCTGCGCGACACCCCGGCCTCCGAGGGCTCGCGCGCCACCAGCACGGCGCAGACCCGTCGCACCCATTGAACCCGATGGAGGGTCGCCGCGAGAATGCGGCCCTCCATGCCCCACGACCTCGCCTCCCTCACCGAGCTCTCCACCCTCGAATCCCTCCTCGCCGCCGAAGGGGTGGACGGACTGCTCGCCGCGCTCGACGACGCGCTCGCCCGGACACCCGCGGACACGCGCGTGCTGCACGAGGACGGGCCCACCGTGGGCCCCCGGACGCTCGGCGTGCTGCGCAAGGCCGTCGCGCTCGACGCGGACTTCCTGGGCGAGCACCCCGAGGCCCTCTTCCAGTGCCTCTACAACCGGCTGCGCTGGTACGACGCGCCGGACGCCGCGCCCCACTACGCAACGACGGGACAGGGCCCCTGGGACGACCCGGAGGCGCACCTGTACCAGCTCGCGGCATGGTGGCGACGACAGCGCGAGGCCTCCGGCGGCGCGGCCTGGGTGGAGTCCCTGCTGCCGCTGCGTGGCGCACTGGACGGCGCCGACACGTACCTCTGGCACGAGGCCCACGTCCTGTGCGCGGCGTTCGATGCGACAGGGGCGCGGCTCGCCACCGGCTCGCACGAGGACGGCGACAACGTCCAGGTCTGGGACGTGGCGACGGGCCAGCGGCTCCAGACGATGGAGGGCCACGAGGGCGAGGTGCGTGGGATTGCCTGGAGCGCGGACGGCAAGCGCCTGGCCTCGGGCTCCAGGGCGCATGACGCGCGAGTCTGGGACGTGGAGACGGGCGAGCAGCTCCACGTGTTCGGGCGCCAGGAGGGCCAGGTGACGTCGGTGGCCTTCAGCCCGGACGGCACATTGCTCGCGGTGGGCAACCTGGGCTGGCGCATCCACCTGTACGACCTGGACACGGGCGAGAAGGTCCGCACGCTCAAGGGGCACCAGCAGTCGGTGTTGAGCGTGGCGTTCCATCCCTCGGGCCGCTGGCTCGTGTCGGGCGCGTCGGACGACACGGTGCGCGTGTGGGACGTGTCCACGGGCGAGCAGGTGGCGCGGCTGGACACGCAGCGCTCCGTGAGCACGGTGGCCTTCAGTCCGGACGGCGAGTGGCTCGCGTGGGCGGACCTCGACGACGTGGGCGTGGCGGAGACGAAGACCTGGCAGCGGGTGCGCGGCCTGCAGGGCCAATCGCGCTACTCCCACGTGCAGTGGCTGGGGACCTCGCGGCTGGGCCTGTTGGGATACGACCGGCTGGAGATGCTGGACGTGAAGGACGGCGCCACGGTGTGGTCGCGCCCCTATTCCTCGGATGGGCATGAGCGCGGCGCGGCCTTCTCGCCGGACCTGAGGCACTTCGCGTTGACGGCCGTCGATGGCGGCGTGCTCGTGAGCAGGCTCGACGCGCCCGTCCCGCCCAGGCTCCTGTCCGAGCAGCACCGCGTGAAGCACCTGTGGGGGCGGGCCGAGGGGACCCTGGCCGTCGCGAAGCGGATGGACGGCATGCTCGTCATCGACGCCCAGGGCCGCGTGCGCGAGCCGCCCCGTGATGCCCACGACTCCGGCCTTCATCCCTGGAACCTGAGCCCGAACGAGGCGTGGGCCGCCTATCCCGTCACGCGCTACCTGGATGACGGTTGGCGGCGGGGCATCCAGCTGTTCGACGTGGCGCGCATGACGCCGACGACGGAGCTGACCGACGAGCCGCTGGAGGGGCGGGACGCGTCCCGGAAGATGACGATGGAGCAGGTGATGACCTTCTCCCCGGACTCGACGCTGCTCGCGGGCACGTTCGAGCTGGGCGTGGTGCGTGTGTGGCGCGTGGCCGACGGACGGCTGCTCCACACGCTGAAGGGCCCCGAGGCCGTCGTCACGATGGTGGAGTTCACGCCGGACGGCGCCCATGTCGTGTCGGGCTACGAGGCCCTCTCACGGCTCCAGGTGCACGACGTGAAGACGGGGCGGCTCGTGCTCGACACCCAGGCCCTGATGAAGCCCGCGGTGGCGTACACGGCGGCCGAGCGCGTGCCGCGCATCGCGGTGGGGCGCGCCACGGGGGAGCTGGAGCTGCTCGACCTGCCCGCGGGCTTCCGGCGCGTGCTCCAGGTCTCCGAGGAGCCGGTCATCGCCGCGCGGTTCTCCGCGGATGGCTCGCGGGTGGCGGTGTGTACGCTGGACGACCGGGTGCGCCTGTACGAAGCGGACACGGGGCGGCGGGTGTACGAGGTGCCGCACCCCGCGCTGCCGTTCGAGGTGGCCATGGAGGGGGACGTGCTGGTCACCCGCTCGGATGACCAGAAGACGCGCTTCTTCGACCTCGCCACGGGCGCGCCCCGGGAGGTGCTCGACGGCAACGCGCCGCCGGACGAGGTGACACGCCGCGCGTACTGGGAGGTGCTCGGCGACGCGCCCGTCGCGTTCCACCGCCGCCTGGACACCACGCCCCTGGCGCACTTCCACGACTCGCTGGAGGAGACGCTCATCCTGCGCGACGGGCTCGTCGTGGCGCGCGGCCTCACCGTCCCGGACTTCCTCTACGTGCTCAAGCTCCACGGCCCCACGGGCGGAGCCTGAAGCCCGCCATCACTCGCAGCCCACGCGCCGCGGGCCCACGGCCAGGTCATCCAGCCACCAGTCCGTGGGCGTAGAGAGGCCCTGGTAGAGGAACACTCCAGCCTCCAGCACCGTGAAGTCGCGAGCCTTCTCGCGCATGGGCGGTGTCTGGGTGGGCGGGTCGGCGAAGACGAACCTGCGAGGCCACTGGAGCTCCACGCCGTCGAGCCACACGCGAGGCTCGGCGGCCTGGGGCGCGTCACCGTTCGCGCCGTCGAAGAGCCACTCCACGCAGGCCCACCGGTCCAGCACGAGCGGCGTGTCGGAGACCTGCACCCACTCCGGGAAGCCGGGCGGCTCCGGGGGATGCCAGATGGCCATGTACTTCTCCTGGTACGTCGCCACCTCGTACCAGTCGAGCGCCTCGAACGCGGTGTCCTGGCTCCCCGGGCGCGGATACCGCGCGTTGAAGAGCCCCGCGTGCGAGGCCGGCCGCGCGGGTGTCACGTAGACGTGGACACGCCCCCAGAGCACGGGGCCGAAGTCCTTCGGGAGCTGGAAGCGCACCGTCTTCTTCGGACCCCCCTGCTCGCCTTCGCGCCCCCCGACGAGCTGGCTCGCGTGCAGCGCATACCTGCCACCATGTGCACGCGTGGCATCCACGAGGAGCTGGCCGCTGAACTCGTCGCGGAACGGTGTCCAGCCTTCCGGCAGTCGCCCCTCCTCGAAGTCCCAGCACAGGGTCCCGGGTGCCGAGCACCCCGTGGCCCCCGTCCGCTCCGAGGAGGCGGGGTGGGCACACGCGGACACGAGCAACACCACGAGCCATCCAGGAGCGACTGCGACGCGCATGTTCCCCACCTCTCGGTACCCGGGTGGACGGTACACCCGCGCAAAACACGGAGGCCATGAGACTTGCCGCGAGCGGCCCCGTTCTTCTCCAAGAGCCCGAGGAGGAGAACACCATGCGAAGGATTCCGTCTCGACTGTGCACCCTGGTGATGGGCGTGCTGCTGGGTTGTGGCACCCCCGAGGAAGCTGGCGGCCCTGAAGCCCTCTCGCGACAGGCTGCGGCCCTCGCGGAGCCCATCAACGTCACGCTCCACAAGCCCGCCACCGCGAGCGCCACGCAGGGCAGCTTCCTGCCGGAGTACGCGGTGGATGGGGACATCAACAGCGATGACTCGCGCTGGTGCCCTGGCGTCTACAACGAGACGCGCCTGTTGGACATCGACCTGCAGGGGACATTCGACCTGGTGCGCATGGAGCTCTACACGGGCTTCCGCGCCGACCGGCCCATCAAGAGCTACGAGCTGTTCTACGACGACGGCACGGGCTGGAAGCCCATCCCCGGCGCGAGCCAGACGAACAACACCAGCATCGCGGTGTCGACGACGTTCACCCAGCCGGTGACGGCGAAGAAGGTGCGATTCTCCTGCAAGGACCCGCTCGCGGACAACTGCCGCGTGAAGGAGCTGTGGGTCTTCGGTACGCCGCACGCCACCGAGGTGAACATCCCGCCGGTGGCCAACGCCGGCCCGGACCAGGCCATCACCCTGCCCACGAACAGCGTCACCTTCAGCGGCGGCGCCACCGACGCGGACGGCACGGTGGTCTCGCTGGCATGGACACAGGTGAGCGGTCCCACCGCGACGCTCTCCGGCGCCAGCACCGCCACGTTGAGCGTCACGGGACTGACGGTCGGCACCGCCGTCTTCCGGCTCACCGCCACCGACAATGACGGCGCCACCGGGACGGACGAGGTCAGCGTGACGGTGGCCCCCGCGCCCCAGACGCTCACCAACGTGGCACTCGGCAAGCCGGTCTCCGCCGGCAGCAGCAACGCCAACCTGCCGCCCTCCAACGCCGTGGACGGGAACCTCACCACGCGCTGGGAGTCCGGCTACCACTTCCAGACGCACAATTATTTCGACGTCGACCTCGGGAGCGCCCACGAAGTGCACGGCGCGACGCTGCACCTGTCCACCAGCGCGACGTCGTCCTACGCGATGACCGCGTTCGAGCTGCAGAGCTGGGACGGCGGCTGCTGGAAGACGATTCCGGGCTCCGTGGTGGAGGGCAACCCGACCAACACCACGCAGCGCTCGCTCACCTTCACCGCGCCCGTCACCACCACGAAGGTCCGGGTGGTGTGCAAGGACCAGCCCTACTGCCGACTGCGCGAGCTGGAGCTGTCGGGCCGACCCGGGGTCGCGTCGACGGCGCCCACCACGTGCGCCGCCGGACAGCAGACGCTGGTGCGCAACGTCCGCTACGACTACGCCCTGTTCCTGCCCCAGCAGTACAACGCGGACCGCACCACCCGCTGGCCGCTCATCATCGCGCTGCACGGCCTGGGCGGCGCCACGCTGGCCACGGACCGCTCGGGCGTGCTCGCCAACCCCGAGGGCCTGGCGCGGCAGTTCAACTCCGCCAGCTTCCGCGCGGCGATGAAGGCCATCGTCATCTCCCCGAACCAGCGGCTGCCCTTCACCAATTCGGGCACGGGCTGGTTCAACAACGACGCGCTGCTGGCCCTGGTCGAGGACGCCAAGAAGGACTACCGGGTGGACACGGACCGCATCTACTTCACCGGCCTGAGCGGCGGCGGCAACCGGAGCCTGGAGCAGGGCATCACGGACAGCGGGCCGCTCGCGGCCATCGTCCCCATCGCCTTCACGTCCACGCCCACCAACGACGCAAACGTCTGCAACCTCAAGTCCCTGCCCATCTGGTCCTTCCAGGGCGAGTTCGACACGCCGAGCCGCCCGAGCAACCTCAAGAACTGGCTGGACACCCGCTGCGGCGCGGGCTCCAGCGCGATGCGCTTCACCGTCATCCCGGGTGGACGCCACGACGGCTCGACGTGGGACACCGCCTACGCCACGCTCGAGCTCTACGACTGGCTGCTCCAGCAGCGCCGCAGCCACCGCCCGTAGCCGGCCCTCGGGCGGAGGGACAACGCCGTCACTGTCCCCCGCCCCACATGGCGCTGCCCACGGGGCCGATTCCCGCCACGTCCTCCAGCCCTAGATTCCGGGGGGCCGTAGGCGGGGAGCATGGGGATGAGCCTGGAGAACCTGGTCGTGCTCATCCCGCCCCTGTGCTGGGGCATCCAACCGCTGCTCGTCGCGAAGGTGGGCGGTCTTCCCAAGCAGCAGGTCCTGGGCAGCACGCTGGGCGCGCTGGCGCTGGCCCTGTTCGCGCTCAACGTCGTCTCACCGCACCTGTCGCGCACGGTGGTGCTGGCTGGCTTCGCCTCCGGCGCCTGCTGCGCGGTGGGCCAGACGAACCAGTTCCGCTCGTTCGCGCTGCTCGGCGTGTCGACGGCGATGCCCGCCATCGTCTGCCTCCAACTGCTCGGCACCTCGCTGATTGGCGTCCTGGTATTCCACGAGTGGCCCACCACCGCGAAGGTGGCGCTGGGGACGACGGGGCTCGTCGTGGTGATGCTGGGCGTCGCGATGACGTCCTACAAGGAGGTCCGCGACACCGCGAGCCCCGCCCAGCGCAACGCGGGGCTCACGGCGCTCCTGCTCTGCGGCGCGGGGCTGGTCGCCTACGTCATCATCCCCAAGTGGTTCGGCGTCAACAGCTGGGACGCCATCCTCCCCCAGTCGGTGGGCCTGTTGACGACGGCCTTCCTGCTGTCACTGCGTGGCGAGGGTCGGCCCTTCGTGAAGAAGACCTGGCTCAACATCCTCCCCGGCCTCATCTGGGCGACGGGCAACCTGGCGCTGCTGCTGGCCGACGAGCGCGTGGGCGTCACCACCGGCTTCACCGTGTCGCAGATGGGCGTCATCATCTCCACGCTCGGCGGCGTCTTCCTGCTCGGCGAGCACAAGACGCGCAAGGAGCTGGTGCTCGTCTTCATCGGCGTCGCCCTGGTGATTGCAGGGGGAGTCCTCGTGGGGCAGGCCCGCGCCTGACGGAGGGGCCTCCGGGTCCGAGCCCCCCTCCTGGAGTAGTGGCACACCGCCATCCGCCTCCAGCGGAAGAACGACCCCGTGAAGGCGATGGAGGACCTGCGCCGACTGGTCGACGCGGGACACATCCCCCCGGCGAGTACGAGTCGAAGCGGACTGAAATCCTGGCCCGGATGTGAGGCCGGGACGTCAGACGGGCAGCCCCTCGGCCTCGAGCGCCTTGCGCACCGCGGGACGCGCGGTGACGCGCTCCATGAACGCGAGCAGGTTCGGGAAGCCGGACATGTCCACCTTCACGTACTTCGCCCAGCGGGTGACGGTGTAGAGGTACGCGTCGGCGATGCCGAAGGTGTCCCCGAAGAGATAGGGACGCGTGGCCAGGCGCTCCTCGAGCAGCTGGTAGCGCTTGAACAGGTAGGCCGTGCGCTCCTCGCGCACCTCGGCCGACGTGTTGGGGCGGAAGAGCGGAGCGTAGGTCTTGTGCAGCTCGGAGTTGATGTAGCCGAGCATCTCCTGCACGCGGTAGCGCTCCAGGCTGCCCGCCGGAGGCACCAGCCCCGCCTCGGGCCGCAGGTCCGCCAGGTACTGCACCAGCGCGGGGCCCTCGGTGAGGACGTCGCCCGGCTCCAGCTCCAGCGCCGGCACATAGCCCTTGGGGTTGATCTTCCAGAAGTCACCGCCCGACTGCATGACCTTCGTCTGGGTATCGACCTTCTCGAGCTGCAGCGTGAGGCCCGCCTCGTGCGCGACGATGTGGGGGGACAGCGAGCAGGCGCCCGGCGCGAAATAGAGCTTCATCGGCTTCCTCGTGGTGGGTGGGAACGACGGCGCATGAGTAACGGGGCCGGGTTACCTTTGGAAAGTAGTGCGGATAAGGTGAGCGCACTTTCCACTCACCCCGCGGTAACTCCACTCACCTGGCGGTAAGTCCCCATGTCCCTGAAGCTGCGCAAGAGCAAGGCCCCACCGCCACCGCCCGGCTGTCCCATCCATGCCTGCATGTCGCTCCTGGGTGGAGCGTGGACCACCCATGTCGTCTGGCAGCTGTCCGGCGGCCCGCGGCGCTTCGGCGAGCTGTTGCACGACATCCCCGGCATCTCACCCAAGGTGCTCACCACACGGCTGAAGGAGCTGACGGCGAAGGGCGCGGTGACGCGCGAGGTGCGGCCCACGTCTCCGCCCTCGGTGGAGTACGCGCTGTCCCCGCTCGGAGAGGAGCTGGTGCCGGTGCTCCACGCCATCGTCCGGGTGGGCACGCGGCTGCGCGAGGTGACCCTGGACCCACATCGCCACGAAAGGCCCACCCGCCGCGCGCAAAGACAGACCTGACCCCTCCTCGATGTGGCCCCAGGTCCAAGTGCCGTCTGGTCAAAGCTTGTCACGCCAGGAGCCCGACAGCCTCCTTGCCCCCAGGTGTCGGTCCCCACGGCGCCAGGGCACGTATCCGTATGATGTATGCCCATCAACCCAAGGGGCATTCATGCGTTGTCACGTGTCGGGCTTCGTCGCGGGGCTTCTCGTCATCGCGGGGTGTGGTGTCGGACCGGAAGCGCTGGAGCCGGAGCCAGGAGCCTCGACGAGCCCGGCAGAGGTCGGCGCCGCCGAGCAGGGACTGCTGACGCTGGTGACCTGCGGAGGCACGGTCATCTCCACCTTCGACCCGCCCCTGAAGAACGAACCGCAGGACGTGGTGGCCTCGGCGGGAGGCGTGCTGTCCAACTGCCTGCTCTCGGGACTGACCGCCACCTTCGTGCCTCGGACGGGCCCCATCAAGGCCGCGTCGTGCCTGGACCTCCTGCACTCCAGCTACGGCACGCTGCGGCTCATCTGGAGTGAGCCGGGAAACCCAGCCCCGGGAGAGTCCGAGGTCCTCTTCTCCGCCACCGTCATCGGGGTGGGAGACGTGGCGACGACCATCACCGACACGGGCACGGTGAGGTCGGGGAGGTTCGCGGGCGCGACCATGGTGCGGGTCAGCACCTACGCGAACGACCTGCTCGGCAACAAGTGCGCGTCGCCAGAAGGGCTCGCCACGCTCAACGGGTCCGTGACGTTCGTCCTGACCAGGCTGTTGTGAGCCCTTGGAGGCACGCCAGGGACTGCCCCGAGGTGCGCTGAGCCGACGGGCGGGGGCTCGTCCGCGCGGATGCCCCCGATGAGTCCGCCTTCAACGAGGCCGGGGCGTCCCCACCCTGCCCCGGCCTCGCGTGTTACAGGGGCGGCATGATTGTCCGCCCGCGAATGCACTGGCTTCGCATGCTCTTCGTCTGGCGTGGCTCGGTCATGCCACGCATCTTCCCCCGGCTCGGCTTCTTCCTCGTGCTGGCGTGCCTGGCCGTCGTCCTGCAGCCGCTGCCCTTCAACCTGAAGTTCAACCTCCGGGAAGGTCCGCTCGGCCTGTTGGGCGTGGCGCTCGCCATCTTCCTGGGGTTTCGCAACAGCACCGCCTACGACCGCTTCTGGGAGGCGCGCAAGCTGTGGGGCTCGCTGCAAATCGTCTCGCGCTCCTTCATGCGCCAGGCCCTCTCGCTGCCCACCCCCGCCCTCTCCACCGAGGAGCGCCGCGAGGTGACGGACCTGCTCCGCGCGCTCGCCCTCACGCTCAACCACCAGCTGCGTGGCACCCCCGTGGCGCTCGACACCCTGCCCCCGGGCGTGCGCGCGTGCGTGGAGCAGACCGGGCAGCGCGCCCCCCGCGTCATCCTGGCGCTGGCGGACTGGGTGGCCCGGATGCGGCGGGAGGGACGGCTGGGCGAGCTGCTCGTCGCTCCGCTCGAGGCCAACCTGGACCGCTTCTCGGAGGTGCTCGGCGGCTGCGAGCGCATCGCCAGCACCCCCATCCCCTACGTCTACAGCGTGATGCTCCACCGCACCGTCTACATCTACAGCCTGCTGCTGCCCTTCGCCCTGGCCGGCAGCCTGGGCTGGTCCACGCCCCTGGTCTCCGTCTTCGTCACGTACACGTTCATCGCGCTCGACATGGTGACCTCCGAGCTGGAGGACCCCTTCGGCACCGAGCCCAACGACTTGCCGCTCGACGCCCTGACGCGGAACATCGAGCGCGCCGTGCTGGAGCTGGCCGGCGAGCCCCTCCCTCCACCCACACGGCCCGACGACAGCTTCCTGCTCACCTGAGGCCCCACCGGTTTTTTCCGGTGTCTCCCGCGCGACACCATATTACGCTCATCATACGTCACGCGGGAGCGGGAACCATGCAGGTGAAGAGCGCACTCTCCTCGGAGGCCGAGGCCAGCGGCGAGCAGAAGGCGGGCGCCGCGGGCGCGGACATCCGGCAGGCGCTGCTGCACGGGCCCATCCTCCCCACGCTCTTGAAGCTGGCGGTGCCCACCACGGTGGTGCTGGTGGCGCAGTCCTTCGTCGGCGTGGCGGAGACCTGGTACGTGAGCTTCCTGGGCACCGACGCGCTGGCGGGCGTGTCGCTGGTGTTCCCCATCTTCATGTTGATGACGATGATGTCCAACGGGGGCATCGGCAGCGGGGTGGCCTCCGCGGTGGCGCGGGCGGTGGGCGCGCACCGCAGCCAGGACGCGGACGCGCTGGTGTGGCACGCGGTGGTGATGGGCGTGGGCCTGGGGCTCGTCTCCACGCTGCTCGCGTGGCTGGGAGGCCCCGCGCTCTACCGCGCGCTGGGCGGCGAGGCGGGGGCGCTGGACGCGGCGGTGGAGTACTCGAACTACCTGTTCCTGGGGGCCATCCCGTTCTGGGTGGTGAACCTGTTGGCGGCGGCGCTGCGAGGCGCGGGCAACGTGAAGCTGCCGGCGAAGGTGACGCTGGCGGGCGCGGGGGTCCTCGTCGTCATCTCCCCGGCGCTCATCTTCGGCGTGGGGCCGCTGCCGGCGCTGGGCATCGCGGGCGCGGGGCTGGCCATGGACCTGTTCTACCTGGGCGCCGCGCTCTGGCTCCTCAAGCACCTGGCGTCGGGGCGCACCTCGCTGCGGCTCTCGCCCGCGCGGCTGGAGGGGCGGCTCGTCCGCGACATCCTGCGCGTGGGGCTGCCCACGGCGTTCAGCGCGGTGCAGCCGAACCTCACGGTCATCATCGTCACCGGCGCGGTGGGCCTGTTCGGCGTCGAGGCGCTCGCCGGCTACGGCATCGCCTCCCGGCTGGACTACCTGCTGGTGCCGCTGCTGTTCGGGCTGGGGACGGCGGTGCTGACGATGGTGGGCACCAACGCGGGCGCGGGGCAGTTAGAGCGGGCGCGGCGCACCGCGTGGGTGGGCGCCTGGCTGGGCTTCGGGGTGACGTCGGCCATCGGACTCGTCGTGGCGGTGGCGCCCGGCCTCTGGCTGCACCTGTTCAGCCAGGACCCTGCGGTGCTCGCGCCCGGGGCGCTGTACCTGCGCATCGTCGCGCCGTTCTACGGCCTGCTGGGCCTGGGCTTCGTGCTCGGGTTCGCCTCCCAGGGCGTGGCGCGGGTCTTCTGGCCCGTCGTCGGAGGCACCGCGCGCATGCTCATCGCCGCGGGCCTGGGCTGGCTCGCCGTCTCCCACTTCGGCGCGGGCCTGCCCACCCTCTTCGCGCTCGTCTCCGCCGCCCTCGTCGCCTTCGCGGCCGTGACGAGCGTGGCCACCCTGGCCGGCGCCATCTTCCGCGAGGGGCCCCGGTAGCGCGCTTCATTCCCACGAAGTGACGCGGACAGGGGTGATGGAACATTCCGGCCGGCAAAGGAAGACAAGCCCCGTGTGAGGAATGAGGCCAGGAGCGCCACGATGTCCTGGTAAGATTTGCATCGCATTGAGCGCATGGCCCCTCGCCCGAGCAGCCGGGCGCAGGGTTCCCTCTCGACATCCCGTCGGTCCTCGCCAGGATGAGGAGACCATCTCGTCCGGAGATGGCCACACCTCTGACTCGAAAGGATTCGCGATGCGATGGAGCTCCGTCCCCCTGTTCCTGATGGGCGCCGCGCTGATGGGCGGCTGTGGTGGGCCCGAGACGCCGTCCGCGGGTGGCCCCGGTGGCGCCCCGGAGGAAGGCACCCTGATTCCTCCCATGCACGTGGAGACGGGAGGCGCGCCCTCCGGCACCGGCTCCGTCACCGCCAGCGCCATCTGTAGCGACGTGGCGACGTGGGACCCGGCCTGGGCCGCGTTCGAGGAGCAGGTCCTCGTGCTCGTCAACCAGAAGCGCGCGGCCGGGGCGACCTGCGGCGGCACGGCCTATCCCCCGGCGCCCGCGCTCACCATGAACGACCAGCTGCGGTGCGCGGCGCGGCGCCACTCCAAGGACATGGGCGTCAACAACTTCATGAGCCACACCGGCTCGGACGGCTCCACGCCCTGGCAGCGCATGACGGCGGCGGGCTACTCCTACCGGCGCGCCGCGGAGAACGTCGCGGCGGGCTACGCCACGCCCACGGCCGTGGTGAACGGCTGGATGGCCAGCAGCGGCCACTGCGTGAACATCATGAACGCGCAGCTCGTGCACATCGGCGTCGGCTACTACAACGCGCCCTCCAGCACCTACAAGCACTACTGGACCCAGGCGTTCGGCGCGCCTTGAGCCTGTCGCACCCGGGCCCGCGCCTCACCGGCGGGCCCGGGGCAATGACTGCTCATCCAACGCCGTATCGCGGGATGAGTCAGACCTCGCCACCCGTTTGCCAATCAAACCTTCACGCGGCTGTAGCGCTCCTCGCCACGCGTCGGACGGATTCGTGGCGGAATGGGTTACGCCCTTTCGTCCACCGGTCGACACTCCCACCTCCCCTCGGTCGGGGAGGTCCGTGGGCCGTCTCAGGAAGACAAACAATCCATGTCACGGGCACGAGACCTGCTTTGACAGACACCACGACCGACAATCCCTGTCGGCCGTGCCTCCTGTCTCATAAGGGGTTTCCCCATGTCATACCGTCCCACGCGGGGTCTTCTGGACCTCGTGCTGCAACCGCTGCGCTCGCTGCCCCTGTCCGTGCTCGCGCTCGGAGGCCTGCTGCTGGCCCCGATGGCCCGCGCCGCCGACCCCGACCCGCAGGCGGAGAAGGGCGCCGCGGCGACCATCACCGGGCTCTCCCTGGTGGGCGAAGGCGGACTGAAGGTCCGCATCCAGTGGGCCGACAACCAGGAGCTCCCCTCCGGCCTCGTGCTCACGTCCTACAACGGCAAGGACGAGGGGACGGCGAGCGTGGAGGTGCAGCCGGAGCCCGGCAAGGAGACGGAGATCTCGCTGGATGGCGCCATCAAGGAGTTCTGGGAGACGGGCTGGTCCCAGCGGCTGGTGCTCGAGGACAGGGAGGGCAAGGAGACCCTCCTCACGCAGCCCTACAACCTCAACCTCGACTGCCCTGACGACAAGGAGTGCCAGCTCACCGTGGCGCCGGGCGCGGGGACGAGCGGCGACGTGCTGCACGTGAGCGAGGAGCTGGACGCGGCGCTCGCCGAGGTCGCCGCGAAGGCCGGTGAGGGCAAGGAGGTCGACCTGCTGGACGAGGTCGCCGCCATCAATCCCGCCCTGCGCGGCCAGGCGGTGGCCTACTCACTGGCGCTCTCGAAGCTCCAGGTCCAGGGCCCCTGCACCTGCGTGTGGCAGGCCGTTTATGGCCAGAGCCCCTCGGGCTCCGGTTACAGCGTCTACATCAACAACAGCGGAGGCATCGTCAGCGGCACGAACGGCCCCGGCGCCAAGCACGCGCTCACCGCCCTGGGGCGCAATGGCATCTCCTACGGGTTCTCCGGCATCAGCCAGGTCAACCTCCGGCTCAACTGCTCGCGGTGGATCATCACCTATCACATCGAGTGGATCGTCACCTGGCCGGGGGGCCCGCGCTTCCCCATCCTCGTTCCCCGCCTGAGCATCGCCGCGTGCACCTCGACCTGCCGGGTGCGCTTCGACCACCAGGGCCGCATCAGCGGCTCCACCTTCGCGGCCTATACCAGCCCCGGCGCGGCCACCGCGTACGAGCAGGGCTCCTATCGCGTGGACGGCACGTATCTGTTGAACACGAGCGCCAGCAACGGCGGGTTCTTCAACCAGCTCAGTGGCGTGTCCCTGTTCTCCAACGTCGGCACCATCGGCCGCGTGGACTCCTACGGCTACGTGTATGCCTACTCCCCGACCTTCCCCTACTTCGCGTCGGCGTCCATCTCGAATGGCCACTCCATCGCCATCCACGGCCAGTCCTCCTGCCCGAACGGGCCCTATGGCCACGCCGCCGTGTGGACCTACGGCACGTCGCAGGGCACGCCGCAGACCACCAGCCTGCGCAACTCCATCCGGAACTTCTTCCTGAACTGGGGCATCTGGACCAACCCCTGAGTCCCGAAGCGGAGTGATGGCGCCCCGGAGGCCAGCCCGAGCACCTGGGCCGGCCCCCGCCGGGGCGCCGTCGTCCTCAGCGGCCCGATGCCTGGGCGTCCACCGCGGCCAGCTCGTCCTTGCTCAGTGAGAGCTCGGCGCCCGCGAGGTTCTCCTCCAGGTGCTTCACCGAGGAGGTGCCCGGGATGGGCAGCATCACCGGCGAGCGGGCCAAGAGCCACGCGAGGGCAATCTGCGCGGGGCTCGCCTGGTGCTTGCGCGCCGCCGCGTCGAGCGCGCCGCCCGGCTTCGCCAGCCCGCCGGTGGCCAGCGGGAACCAGGGGATGAAGCCCAGCTGCTCCTGCTCGCAGTACGCCAGCACCTTCTCGTGCACGCGGTCCGTGAGGTTGTAGCGGTTCTGCACCGACACCACGTCCACCACCTTGCGCGCGCGCTGGATGTCCTCGACGGAGACCTCCGACAGGCCGATGTGGCCGAGCTTGCCCTCCTGCTGGAGCGCCTTGAGCTCGCCCAGCGACTCCTCGACGGGGACCCTCGGGTCGATGCGGTGCAGTTGGAACAGGTCGATGCGCTCCAGCTTCAGGCGGCGCAGGGACATCTCCACCTCCTGGCGGAGGTACTTGGGCGCGCCCACCGGGTGCCACTGATTGGGGCCGGTGCGCACCAGGCCCGCCTTGGTCGCGATGACCAGCCCCTTCGCGTACGGGTGCAGGGCCTCGGCGATGAGCTCCTCGCTGACATAGGGGCCGTAGGAGTCGGCGGTGTCGATGAAGTCCACCCCCAGCTCCACCGCGCGGCGCAGCACGCGCACCGCCTCCGCCCGGTCCTTCGGCGGGCCCCAGATGCCGGGGCCGGTCAGCTGCATGGCGCCATAGCCCAGGCGATGGATGGGCAGCACTCCGCCCAGCTTGAAGACGCCGCTCTTTTCGACAGGTCGTGACGAGGTGCCGCTCATGGAACGCTTCCTCCTTCTCTGAAGGTAGGGCGCGTGGATAACGCCCCTGGAGGACGCCTGCTCGCCGCGATGACGGGCGACGGGGCCTGCGTCCCCCCGGGCCCTCCAGCCGGGGAGCGGGCGTGCTCGACGTGGTGCGTCGCCCTGGGGGCTTGCGGCTCCCCGATATCCTTTTCGACCCCGAGCGTTCCAGCCCCGCCACTGAGTTCTCCGACGCGACAAGGGAGGCCATCGATGCACCGAGCCCTGGCTGGTCTGGTGTTGCTGCTCGCGGGTTGTGCGAGGAACGTCCGTCCCCCCGAGCAGGCCGAGGCCACCCAGCCCGCCCCGCCGCCCGTGGAGCCGGAGCAGCCGAAGTACGAGCACATCTTCCTGATGCCGCCGGAGCGGGCGCTCGCCGAGGCCGCGAAGCTCCTGAAGAACGAAGGTTGGGTGCTCCAGCCCATGGAGGACCCCCGGCTGTTGCTGACCGAGTGGCGCGCGGCGCAGATCGGCACGAAGTCCTGGGGCTACCAGAGCGACGGCGACCACACGCGCTACCTGGTGTCCAGCGAGTCCCTCTCCGAGCGCGAGTGCATCATCCGCATCTTCCGGATGAAGCGCGTCGCCTTCAGCAACGACGTCGAAATCAAGCCCGAGGCGAGCGGCGCCATCCACAACCGCTTCGTGGGCATGAAGCGCTTCGAGGACGAGTTCCGCGCCCGGGGCGCGCCGGTGGAGCTGGCGCAGCGCGAGCGGGACACCGCGGCGTGGGTGGAGCTGGACGGCGCCACGCAGGGGACGCGGGACTTGGAGCTGGAGCGGCAGCTCACCCTGATTCTGGAGTCGCGCCCCTCGCTGGAGACGCTCACCGGCTCGCTGAAGCTGTCGCGGGATGACTCGTTCGCGCGGGATCCGACCTTCTATCTGCGGCGGTGGAAGGAGCCGGTGCAGGAGCCCTGTGAGCGCAAGGTCCCTGGGTTCCAGCCGCTGCTGAAGGCGGGGCTCACGGTGCTCATCGGTGAGCAGTTGGGCACGCGGGAGGTGCCGGCGAGCGTGGGAGATTTGATGTGCGAGGCCTCGCAGGCGGGCCATGCCGTCACGCTCGCGCTCACCGTGCCCGACAAGGAGCAGGCGCGTATCGATGCGTACCTGGCGAGCGCGGGCAAGCCGGCGGACCAGGACGCGCTGCTCGGGGGCCACTTCTGGCGCAAGGTGCAGCAGGACGGCCGAGGCAGCCGCGCGATGATGGACTTGCTGGACCGGGCGCGGGCGCTGAAGGCGCAGGGACGCGCCATCTCCGTGGTGGCGATGGACACGGACATGAGCCAGGGGAAGGCGCGTGACGCGCACATGGCGGGCAAGGTGTTGAAGCCTCGCGCCGCGCGGCCCCAGGACGTGTTCCTGGTGCTGGCGGGCAATGCGCACACGCGGCTCGGGGACGCGGACTGGAACGATGACTTCGTGCCCCTGTCGCGGCACGTGGTGGAGAAGCACCCGGACGTGAAGGTGCTGGAGGTGGGCTACGCGCAGGGCCGCCGCTGGGGTTGTGACGTGGAGCTGAACGGGGACATCACGTGCAACGTGATGGGCATCACCCCAGGCCCGGTGGTGGAGATTCGTCCCCAGACGCCCGTGGGTATCCGGATGCTCCCCAAGGTGCACTCGGAGGGGTTCCATGGCTTCCTGGACGTGGGAGCGCTGACTGTGTCGCTGCCCGCCATCGCGCTGCGCGGACATGAGCCGGAGGCGCCGGCCGCCGAGCCCGCGAAGCCCCAGGTTCCCACGCCAGCGGCCAGTGGGGCGGCGACGACGCCCAGGTCCGCGCCGTAGCTACCGGAGTCGGGGCACCAGTTCCGGCACGGGCGGCGCTTCCGGGTGCCAGCCATTCAGGGAGGAGCGCTGGCCGGGCTGGCGCTTCTCGGCGCGCCACTCGATGCGCTCGGATGGGGCGCGCACGTCCAACGAGAAACAGATGACCCAGTGCGCGGTGTACTCGTCGAGCGGGAAGCGGCTCTGCACCAGCGGCTCGCGAATCACCACGCCCCCGGACATCCCGGTGGACCAGCGCACCTCGATGTCGACGGCGACCTTGGCCCGGTCCGAGTCGTCCTTCAGCAGGGTGAAGTGGGGATACACCTCGGGAGGTGCATCGACGACGCGCAGGCCGTGGCGGTCCGCGATGTCGACAAGCAGCGGCTGACAGTAGAGCTCAAGCAGGGACGCGAGCAGCCGTGAATCCAGCGTGGCCAACTGCGGCTGGGTGACGGGCTCCAGCAGGCTGCGGACAGCAAAGTGGATGTCTTGACGTCGAACCGCCGCGGCGAACTCGGTTTGCAGGTTCACGAGCGTTCCCCCCACCTGATTCCCCGCAGCATTAGTCGAACCCGCCCCCCGCCGCCAGTTCCCGCCGCTTCCGGCCACGAGGGGCTACCCACTTCGTTCAGGCTTCGTCGTCCGGCAGGAGCGTGCGAAGCAACTCGTCATCAGGACCGAGCGGGCGCCAGCCAACGGGCGGGGGATTGGCGAAGAGAGCGTCACTCGCGCGGTCAACACGCTCTTGGTGTGTTTCCGGGGTGTAGGCGAACCACTGTCCGAGCGCTATCGCAACATCCGTTCGTGCCTCTCCCTCCAGTGCGACAGGCCAGCCACCAGGGAGATGTTCGTACAACTCCCTCACGAGTTGCCCGCGCACCAATCGAGTGAGCCTCTTGTTGCGCTCAGCCTCGGCGACCAGTCCCTTGAAAACCTGAACGCCCGCAACGTCATCCGGGCCAAGCTCCTCTGCAAGCTCGATGAGGGATGCGGTGGGGCGGTCCTCGGCAAAGGCAGTGACCGAGTCGTAGCCTCGCTCGCGGACCCGTTCGTACAGGCGAGCCTTGATGTTGCCCTGCCAAGCTGCTCCGTCGCTCATCGCCTTCTCCTCTGCATGACGTCCAGATTGACTCGTGGCGGCGCTACAACGTGGTGCCCCGCCTCACCCACTGGCGGGGCCACCATCTCCGACTCAGGCTTCGTCGTCGGGTAGGAGAATGCGGAGCAGCTCATCGTCGGGGCCCATCGGACGCCAACCGGGCGGCGGCGGATTTGTGCGAAGCGCAGCTCTGGCGTGCTTCACGCGCGCCTCATGCGTCTCCGGGGTGTAGCTACTCCAGCGAGCGAGGGCTTGGGCAACATCGAATCGGTTTGTGTCATCCCGTACAGAGGGCCACCCAGTAGGAAGGCTCGCATGCAGTTCGCGCACGAACTGCCCACGCACCAAACGAGTGACCTGATGGCTTCGCTCCGCTTCAGCTACGAGCCCGCTGAACACCTGCACTCCGGCAACATCGTCAGGCCCCAGTTCCTCGGCCAGTGCCGCGAGCGAAGCAGTCGGGCGTGCCTCGGCAAATGCGGTCAGCGAATCGTAGCCGCGCGCTCGGACGCGCTCATACAGGCGGGCCTTCCAGTTCCCCTGCCACGAACGCCCGTCGGTCATCGGCTCGTCCCCTTCATGAACTTCATCGGGATGTCGTACTCCTTCAAGTATCCCGCGATGAGCCTCAAGATCTCGTTCCGCGTCAACCTCTGGCCGTTTTCTGCTTCAGCCTCCCGCAGCACCTTCATGATCATCCGGTTCCACTCCCCGGGCCATGTGCGTCCCAGCCTCCAGTTCCCCCCTCCGTGAATCGCCTCGTGATGGGCCTGCTCCAGGCGGACACAGAACTGGTCGATGTCCATGTCGCCCTTGAAGCCGCGCTGCTCGAACCACTCGCGGTGCTCCTTCGGCATGACATGGTGCCTTGGCACCTCGGACATGCCCGCCCCAGCTCTACCTGTCACCCGCATACCGCGCACCTCGGGACTGTCCCCCAGCGCTTCTCGCACGCCCTCGGGCAAGTCCTGGTGCGCCTGCGCCATCATCACCTGTCCACTGTGGATGCGGACCGCCGCGCTCACGACGGGAAGCGAGATGACGCCCGCTTGCACCAGCCTTCGCATCATCTCCACCCACTCGGCGGAGACGACCAGTCGCGAGCCCGCCATGACGCCACCCGAGTTCATCATGAGCCCCACGCCGAGCATCGCGGGCGAGGAGGGTGGCGGCCTGGGGAGTGACATCTTCAGCGTGGAAATCAGGGCCAGCATCTCCATCACCTGCACCGCGACCATGACCTTGCCGCCCTGCTCCATGGCCAGGCGCGCGTCTCGCTGAATCACGTCGAACTCATGGGTCAGCTTCCCCATCAGCTCGGGCATCGCGAGTGCCGCCGCCTCCACTCGCTCGGGGTCGCGAGAGGCGAGGTCCGCGAGCGTGGGCTCCATCAAGCCCTGAACGCGGTGGAGGTCCACGAACAGCTTCTCGTCGCCGCACATCGGGCACTCGCGCAGCAGGACGTCGGAGAGCTGGAGGAAGTCCACCCAGGTGGCGAACAGCAGGGCACCGAACATCGCGGACTGGAGCCGTGGACCCGCCATGCGAAGGAGGGCCAACTCCAGCTCCGAGTCCCCCACCTCCGACACGCCCCCCGCCAGCATCGTCGAGCTTCCGAGGGCGCCGCGAATCCACGCCACTTCATGGGTGCCGTGGTCGAGATAGCGCGTGAACGCTCCCCCACTGAGAGCCCTGCCACTGAACACGGGAGCGCTCTTCGCGAGTTTGGAGAACATGGCTTCGGACTCCTTCAGCGAGTCCTTCACCTCGTCGAGGGAGTCAAGGAAGGCTTGCCGCGCCGAGGCGGCTTGCGGGCCTCTGCCTCCGACAGTTCCAGATGCGGTGCCAGGTGCTGCCTTCGTTCCCTCACCTCGTGGCCCGACATGACGGAAGAGGCGCTGCCCAGCCCCAGAGCCCGCGAGGGAGTACGGAGGGGAGCCGGAGGCATGAGGACCTTCGTCACTCAGCACGTCCACCCGCTCGGGAGAGGTCGTCCCGCGAGGCGTGTAGTTCAGCGTTCCACCACGCCCGGAAGCATGCGGCACCGACGCGCATCCCGTGGCCAGCACCACGACCAGGAGCAGGGCTTCAGCGCGCATTGTCCACCCCCAAGCCCATCGAGGCGAAGGCCCCCGGTCGCAACGTCCCGTCCGCCGTGGGGAACAACAGCGTGCCGCCTGTCCCCATCACGTAGAACTTCCCACCCAGGAACCTCCAGCGGACTTCCGCGGCCCCCAGGTAGCGCGCCCCGATCTTCCAAGCTCCAACCGCGAGCCCCTTCAACGCGACTTCCAAGGCGCGCTCGAAGAGCTGCACCGCCACGCGACCGTCCACGTCGACGCGCCCCCACGAGAAGGCTTCCGCGCCCACCGAGAGGCTCAGGTGCTTGTAGGGCCCTCCGTAACTGACTGCATCCCACTCCACGAGGGCTTCTCCGAATGCGGAGTAGCCGTCCGGGAAGTGCGCCTCCGCGAGCGGCACGCCGTCAGGGCCCGCCGCCTGGAAGCGCGCCAGTTCGTAGTCCGCGCCGAAGTAGCCTTGTCGGAAGCCGCCATGCTGGCGCCTCGCCTCCAGCCGAAGGCGCAGGTTGAACCTCTCGGAGAGGGAGTCCACCCCGCCTCCCATGACAGCGCCCCAAGCACCGCCCTCTCCCGGCTGCCCGCCCCACCCCGCGTTCACGTAGGCCTCCATGCCGGGCCGCACCACCATCACCGCCATGGCATCCAGGTGGGCCAGCGTCATCGAGGGCGCTGCTCCTCCCGCTCTCCCCCAGTCATGAGCGGAGGACAGGGCCAGCGTGTACCGGCCCCGCTGCTCGGGTTGCCCGAAGAGGATGTGCTCCAGGTCCAGGGAGAACTCCGCGCCCACCAGCCGCGCGCCGAGCACATCCGAGGCGAACGCTTCTGTGTAGAGCGGACCCAACGTGCCCGTGAAGATGCCCCCAGCCGGGTGGTAGTCGGGATTCGTGCGATTGGAGTAGCGGCGGACGAGATGGCCGGAGAGGAGGCGGTATTCCTCCAGTGCGCCGAACCAGACGCCTACCGGTGCGTCGTCGGAACCCAACTTGAGGCCGCGAACGAGCTGCCCCCAGTCCGAGAGCGTGTCCCAGTCCTCGCGGCGCACGAGGGTCCCGCCGTCGTTCCCGCCCCACAGGCGAAAGCGCACGGGCGCTCCCACGTTGACGCCGAACTCCGGACCACCGTCGAGGATGAACGTGGGCGCAACCTGCACGAAGCCCTCGTCATCCCCCGCGCCAGCGCGAGGCAGCAACGCGAACGACGTGGTTTCCACGCGCGTCAGGTAGTGCCACTTGCGCGCGGGTGGTGCGGCCGAAGCGGTGGAGGCTTCTTCCTCCGGGGCTGAAGGCTCCGAGGCCCCTCCTGTCGCCGGCAACAGCAGCAGCGCGGCGGCCAGACAGCTTCGACTCCTGTGCATACACGCCTCCTGTGCGTGCCCCGGGATGAGGCACGAAGAACACACGCCTCCCGGTCGGCTGGAGCGACTCGCGCCGCGCCGATGGTGGCTCCGTGGTGGTGAAGGGAACGGGGTGCCGCCGCTACGCGGTCAGCGGCTTCGTCAACGTGCGACGGCGCGGAGCTGCACCGGGCTCCGTTGCCACCGGGTTGACGATGCCGATTGCGAAGCTCGCGTCGTCCATGCGCGCATGCACGCAGGCCAAGGCCACCGCGACCTCCGCGCTCCCGTAGAGGATGAGCGCCTCGGAGAAGCCGCGGTCACGCGCCTGGGCAACGGACAGCAGGGTGTTGAGCGGCAACCCTGCGACGCTCTCCATCGTCACACGCAGGCCCATCTCCGACTCGAAGAGGCCATGGACGCGCGCGATGTTCGGGCGACATGGGACAGCGCTCCCGGCAGGCCGAGAGTCAGATGGATTGGACATGGGCAGGACGCTCCGAGTGCCGCGCAACAGGGGTCGCGCAAAGGCAGACTCAAGGTACTACCAGTCCTTCCACATCTGAACGACGTGACAGGTCCAAAATGCTCGAATCACTATCGTCAAGGAGAACGCACACTGGAATAGTCCAGCCGTCTGGAAGCTGGGCCTCCGTGTAGCGCCCTACTGCAACTCAAAACCTGCAAGACCCGCAGGGAGCAGACCGGCCGGGCCACTCGCCACGGCGTGAGCACGAAGCGCTTCCACCAACTCGGCGTGAGCGAAGTGGCTCGCCCCCCTGAGGATGACGAGCCCTTTCAACTGGAGGCGGCGGGAATCGAAGCCGCACAGGCGGATTTGGTCCCTACTCGGACCGAAGCCTGCCCGCCCGGTTTCCCCTCTGAAACAGGGCTGGCTTCCCGTCCAGGAGAGTTCAGGAGCGTCCAGGTGATTTGGTCCAAATTTGGTCCCATCGGGACCATGGCCATCCCAGAACCAGTCGCATTACCAGTCTGGCTCTGACTGGCGTCCGCACATTACCCCCAGAGGCTCGTACGGACACCTCCACCTGAGAGGCTCAGTTGGAGTGTGGCAGCAGCAACACGCCCCAACGGGGCAATGGAGGCAACCCACGTCCGGTGTGCATCCGGCCATGGCCTGGGCACCGCGCTACCACGAGGGGTTGGATTCCTCTGTATTCGCCAGTCCCGCGTACCGCACTTCCCGTTTCGCCCGCGTCGAGCACCACATGGACCACCGCTCATGACTCTCAATCGGGGCTGGTGAGCAGCCGAGCGTGAGCTGACCGGGACGAAACGGCAGGTGCGCTTCCCGTTCGGCTCTGTGTGCGCAGAAGTCTAGAAACCGGGAAGGCCCTGCCCAGGGGTAAGGTAGGGTTCGTGTGTGTCGCGGCCGCAGCGCCGCTCACTGAAGGAGTGGCTGCCCGCTCCCCCCTGCGGCGGTGCCTAGCGGTGGTGGCCGTGGCGCGTGGTGAGTTGTGCAGCAGTCGTGCAGCGCCCCGGCTCGGGCCTTGTCGTGCGTACCCCAAAGCTGTACCTGGCTGGAGCGCTCCACCCGGACACAGGGAAGCTGATGTGGGTGGAGGGCAAGACGAAGGCGAGCGGCCGCGTCGCGCTGCACTTCCTGCCGCCCTACTGCCCCCGGACGCCAACCGCATTGAGCGCGTCTGGTTGGACCTGAACGCCAACGTCACCCGCAACCATCGCAGCCGCACCCTGAGCGGGCAGATGGGGCGGGTCCATGCCAACCTCACCGCTCACAACGCTCGGGGCACTGCCAGTCCATGCCTGCGCCAGACCGAGTTCAACCGTGCCGTCTGAGTCCGTGCGAGAATCATGATCGGCCGTTTAGTCATCTGAAATATGGGTCGGCCTGTTACTGAAAGCACCGACCAATCGCGAAATAATTAGCTTCATGCCACTCCAGTCGAGAGTCTTGATGAGGGAAGGATCGGCGCTTGCGGCGGCGACCTTCTGAGAAAACCTAGCCTGCAACACAGCCTTGCTAGACAGCTCGCCCTGATATGAACTTGTAGCATCATCAAAGCTGCGCCAGACAACAGGCACGAACAAGCCGCTCTCTTGACGCAATACGTCTTCACCAAAATAAAGCTCCACACTCCCAGCCAGCCCATTAACATCCATCGTGGCCGCGCCTGATGGCCCTAGAGTAGGATAGTTCTTGGCAAAATCGAGTGGCGGGTAGTGGGCAATCACCATGGAGGCAGGGAGCTTGATACGGGACAAGCCGCGAACCGCAGCTCTTGCGGCCGTGTCATTGTCAAAGAGGGCAATCACTCGATTTGCAATGCCGGCACCAGCAAACGCCTTTACGGTGGCCACAAGGGGACCCGCTCCGCCAGCAACAGCCGCGCCCTCAAAGTCCATAAATGCAAAGGATTCGCTCAGATGTGGATACAAAACCCCAAGTGCCCCCTCAAGCGCCCTACGGTCTGTCACCCCTTCTGTAAGTATAATGACGCGCGTGTTGGCTAGGAGATCTTCTGCTGCATTCGTGCTGGCCGTGGAGGCCACCAAGTCTGAATATCGGTAGTGGCCAGCCGAAACCACTTCATTCAGGTCTTGCGACAGCACGGTGTTGTCACCGCAGGCCTCAATCACAGCGCGGAGAAAGAAGCGAGGATCGACAGAGGGAAAACGGAATAAATACTCACTCTCACCACCTAGCAGATAAGCACCTATCGGCGAAACGCTGATGTGGTCTTTTGCAGGCGTGTGCAGGGGATCGGTATTGTAGCCGTATGCTCTGCGGCGCTTGAGTTCAGCGAACTCAGTAAGCCACTTTTCAAATGAGAGCTGCTGTAGAAACTCTATATCTTGTAGCCAGTGCACCGAATCGGGGAACTCAGTGAGCCAATTTCTAATTCTCTCCAGCCGAGCCTTAATGCCGCGCTGATATACGTCTCGGGTCGCATCGAGCGTGAAGCCCATGACGTCGAGACGATCTTTCACCGCCCATCCTGGGGCCGCATAGCCGATGTCAATTTGTTCATCCTCTTCATCAACCTCGAAATCAGTGGGAACTGACTTGCCAGTCTCATGGCGAGTCCCATCATCGTCAATTCGGACAACTCGGATGTACTTATCCGCTTCACGGAACACCGTCATGACCGTCTCATCGACTATGCTCCTTGTCGAAATAATCACATAGTCGTCAATCATTAAGTCTGTGTAGCTGCCCATTATTTATTCTCGCTGTCTTAAGTGGGTGTAGCTGCGGGCGTCGAACCGGAGGGCATGTGTAGCGTTTCTCAGCCCTGAATTAGACGAACTCCACTGCGTTTGATGTCTATGCGCTCCATCTGGCCGGAGGCTGTGCCAGCTGCTTCCCAAACGAAGAGGCAGCCAGCACTGCGATGACCGACACGGCGCGCCGGACGGATTCTACGGCCGCAAGGCAGCGCTCGGGGTGAATAGGCCCCAATGCCGTCATCGAGTGGCTGAAGGAACCTCGTCCTATTCATTCGGCACGACTGGGCAGGTGGGCATATCGGGACGAAACATAGCCCTTGCCCGGTAGGTTATGCACGCGCAACTCGTTCTTGAACGCCTCTTCTGCCTGTTTCACAATGGCAGGTTCCCTGCCGAAAGCGCTGCGGTCATGGCCGACTGGCGGGCCACCCCAGCGGAGCGCTCACGGTTCTCCTCGGAGCCGGAGAGTCAAGGGTCGGCGACGCCGAAACCCGAACGACTATACGCCTTGACCATCCTGCATCGCGCGCGTACAGGGCAACAGACCTCATGCGGCCAGTCCTGATCACTCAGGAACTGCTAGCTGCTTGACCGACCTGGCCACGCTCCGCTTGCCGAGCGTCGCCTCGGAGCCATAGGGCCACCTTGGTAGGCGGTGGAAGGTACGAGTTCGCCATGGACCGTCCTTGCTAGCGACTGGTTTCCACGCAGCGAAGTTGTCGGCGAGCGTCGAAAGTACGTAGGCTGCCGTAGCATGAGCGACAACCACAACGAGTACATCCCTTACGAACCGTCGGCAGACATCGCGGCAGCGCTCGTGTTTGGCGCCGCGTGGCCCGGTGCTCAGGTTCTTGAGATCGGCTGCGGCATTGGAGATGACGCTTTGTTTCTTGCAGAATCGGGCTGCCGGGTGACGGCCTTTGACCGATCAGAACTTTGTGTTGCCTACGCACGATCCCGGCGCAAGTGGCTTCGAAATCAGATCGAGCACAAGTGCACCTTCTCAGTTGGCGACCATCGCGACCTGATGAAGTTGGCAAAGTTGAATAAATCATTCGATCTTGTTTCGGACCGTTTGGTCTTCTCGAATATTGGCAACCAGCGCATCAGGACTAGCTATCTAAAGCATATTGCCCACCTAGTTCGTAGAGGTGGAATTTTCTTCCTGCGCGTGGGGACAGAGCCTATCGCAACTGCTTTTGCCAAGCTCAATTTTACACCAACCGACAAGGCAACATTGGAAGAACTATTTCAGCCAGTGGATTTTTGGGTAGGACGACGTGGAGCATCCACGCCGCGCCGCACGTCGTTGCCTGGCAGATGGATGCCGATGCTTCCAACTCGTGGTGGATATTCTGCTGCCGCTGCGGTCTTCTTGCTCGAAGCGAAAACCCATCAAGGAGCATCGAAGCCAGTGCGAAGGGCGTAAACTGACATCGTGGAAGTAACTCACTCAGGGAGCCACCTTGGCCCCGAGCCTCCGTCGCACCTACATTCGCCGGGGGGGAAGGTTGCGCGCCGAATAGTGCCTTCATGTCCTCCCCCATTTCATTCGACCCACCCGCACTACGGCGCAACCCAGCCGCTTTGGAAAGACAACACCCACAAGTTGCTATCAGCAGGGGGAGACACTCAGGGAGGTGCCCGCCATTGACAAGCGCCACCGGCACCATCTCCAGCGTCAACAACTCTGGGCGCATCATAGGATTGTCCGAGTGCCGCTTTGGGTGATGTCTAGCACTCCTCACCACAACCCTCACCATAACATGAGCGCATGGAAATCTTGCTTGCCTGCACATGTCGCCTAGACTCTCCATGCCTCGTCTCTAGCAGGAAACGCAATGGCCTTCTTCGAATCTACATCCGGCGCACAAAAGAACCTCGTCGAGCTTTTTGACTTTGTTTGGCCAACGGCCGCCGCGATGTGGAACCTGCGTTGGCAAGTCAGTGGCTACCTTCAAGCGCTCCCTTCCGCCCCCCAAGAAAGCCTTATGGGGCGATTCGTTGAGGGCAGCGGAATCCAGGGAGTTAACCTAAGAAAAACCTGCCTTGATCAAACATGGGAGTCGCAGCAAGAAGAATTCGCCCGCTTCGCACTCATCAACACGATAGCTACCTTTGAGGCATGGCTGCGTCAGACCCTCAGAACCCTAGGGGCAGATACAAAAGAGAACGAAAAGGAACTCCAGTTCCCTACCGAGACCACCAAGGCAAAAACAAGAGGGGTACAAAATGCAATTGACCGAATCACTACATCAGAATCAAATCTGATCAAGGGGGTGTTTTATCCATTGCTTCGGCAGAATCGAAAATATGCAACTGGCCATTTGGAGAGCCTCCTGATCTGCTATCGCTATTTCAAAGAACTCAGAAACTCACTCATTCATCATGGAGGGGAGGCAGACAAAAAAGCAGAAGAGGCCTACGCAGCCTTCGCGGCTATAGCAACGCCTAGCCAACTACATGTTGCAGAGGTTCCAAAGCACCATGCAGTTTACAGCGGCACTCCCATAAAGCTTGACCTCCGGGGAGTGGCCGGGTTCAGCGATATCATCATAAAGATCATCACAACGCTCGATGCCGAGCTGGCGCGTGCGGAATCAGCAGAGCTGGAACTCAAGAAACGCATTTTGAAGGTCTCAAAAACTAAGCACCAGCTATCATCCGACAAAAACAAGCGGCACCAGCAGTTACTCGGACTGACGCGGAAGCTTGGTCTTCCCAAGCCAACCAGTACGATAGAGTTCGAGACATTTCTCCGAAGTCACAATCTCGCCAGTTGAGAATGTGCTATTCATAAGTTCGAAGAAAGGACATTCGGAGCTAAAGATAGCGCACAGGTGCGGGCGCGGCCCAATAGACATCGCCCGTGCGCCGGGTCGGCGCGTGCTCCGCTGACCCGGCAGCCGCGCGGACGCAAGGCCGAAGTCCATCAGCTTCACTTCCCCCGCGAGCGTCATGCGAATGTGTACCGGGTCAGTCGCGCGGTGGACGATCTTGCGGCCCCGGAAGGCGCGCGTGCCGTGCACCACCTTGGAACCCTGTCCTGTCCGGTGTGGGTAGCCAGGGCCTTGCCGAGCACCGGCTCAGCTCCGTGAACGACATCCTTGCCGAGCGTAACCTCGGCCATAGGGTCCGCCGGTGCGCAGTGGCGGCTAGAGTTCACGCCGGGCACCTCGGGCCGTGGTGCCCCGCTATGCGGTGGTCGCCAATCCCCGTGCCGAGCGCCACCCTGGAGCCGTGGTGCTTGCCTGTGCCAAGCATCATCTCGGAGCCGTGGCGCCCGGGGCGCGGCAGCCGCCAGCGCCGCGCTGCCCCCCTGGCGTAGCGACGCCAGCCTGCGCCGAGCGACACCTCGACGGCGTGGTTGCCCCCCCCGGCAGTGGTGGCTGCCAGCGACCGTGCCGAACACCCTCGGCGCCATGGTGCCTGCCCGGCGGGAGTCGCGGCCAGTGTCCGTGCTAGGCGCACCTTCGGGCCGTGGCACCTCGAAGGTGCTAGCGGTAACGGCGGCCATCGCGATAGGGACATACTTGGTAGCTTATCCCCCGAGCCAATAGGAAGGCGAAGCCCCCACTGGAACCTACTCTGAGTCCCTGGGAGTCGTGTGATACAGCGATGATGACCTCGTACCTGCGGGCTGGTAAGGTCAAGGGGAGACACTAAGAACTCGTTCCCTCTGTCGCTGGCCTGGAAGCACCGACAATGTACATATCTCATGTTCGCATCGAAAATGTCCGCGGTTTCGGCTCCAGGAATGCCGTTGATATTAAATTTGGTCGGAAGGCTGGATGGACCGTAATCGCCGGACGCAATGGCGCAGGGAAATCCACGTTCCTACGTGCCATCGCTCTTGCCGCTGCTGGCCCGAGTGCGGCTAGAGCCCTTACCGAAAGTTTTCGGGGATGGGTGCGGGACGGAAGCACGCACGGCAGTGCTACTGTGGAGATGGTTGCTTCTAGTGAAGATAGGTTTCAAGGGATGGGCAAGCTGCCAACGAGCGGCTTCAAAGCATCATTGACATGGAACCTCAGCGGGGGGGCGCAAGAGCCATCGCTTGAGGCAAGCCCAAAGCCAGAAAAAGTTCTGAGAGGGCCGTGGCGCGGGCCTTGGTCTGACAACCCATCCGGATGGTTCGTAGCAGGATATGGCCCGTTCCGCCGCCTAACTGGCCACGCCGCCGATGCTCAGCGTCTCATGGTTGCACCTAATCATGTCGCCCGGATGGTGAGTCTTTTTCGAGAAGACGCCTCTCTGATTGAATGCGTACAGTGGCTAAAGCATGTCTATACGAGAAGACTAGAGAAAAAGCCGGGATCCGCCGAGCTTGAGGAAGCCGTATTGGGCCTTCTGAATGATGGATTGCTCCCAGACAAAGTCAAAGTAATACGCATTGACTCTGAGGGGCTATGGGTCGCCCAAGGCAACTCTGAGCTTCCTTTGCGCGAACTGAGCGATGGATACAGGGTTATTGTTGCTCTGGTTCTCGATATTGTTCGGCTTCTCCAGCAGTGCTACGGGGAACTGCCAGTCAAGAACAACAATGGCCACCTCGAAGTCGACCTGCCTGGGGTTGTGCTCGCCGATGAGATTGATGCGCATCTGCATGTCTCATGGCAGCAGCGGGTGGGCTTTTGGATGAAGCGTCATTTCCCTCGGATCCAGTTCATTGTTTCAACACACAGCCCATACATCTGCCAAGCTGCCGACGAGGGCGGACTTATCAGGCTGCCAGCGCCGGGCGAGCTAGGGTCGGCCTCAATGGTCGACAAAGAAACTTTCAAGAGAGTTGTGCATGGGACTGCCGATGAAGCTGTTCTGACAGCGCTTTTTGGACTTGAGAAGACTTGGTCTGATGAGACTGATCGACTGCGGCGCGAACTCAGCCACTTGCGTGCCAAGCAGTTGCAGGGGCGGGCTTCCAGAAAGGACCTATCTCGGGCTCAGCAACTTGAGATGGACCTGCCTCTAACACCCACAGCATCAGTTGAGCGGGCTCTCGACGACGTCAAAGCGCTACTTGGCGTTCAAGCCGCGAAATGAAGGCCCAGCCCACATGAAGCGGACAACTAGAGGGCAACTCTCTACGCGCGCCCAAGCTTTTCTTCATGCCCGCGCAACCAAAGTGGCCAACTCCAAAGATAAAGTTGGAGAGGTGGATCGACTCTGGCAGTTGCAGAGCAATAGCGCATTTAAAGAGGTTCGTGAGATGCTTAGGCAGATGGCATCTGGCATTCAGCGCTGCATGTATTGTGAAGATAGTCTAGGCACGGATATTGAGCATTTCTGGCCTAAGAGCCAGCACCCAGAGCGAGCTTTTGACTGGCTCAATTTTCTGCTCGCGTGCTCTTATTGTAATAGCAATGCCAAGCGCAGCCAGTTTCCATTGGATGCCAACGGCGCACCATTGTTGATTGATCCAACAGCGGAGGATCCTGCTGCTTATTTGCAGTTTGTGCCAGAAACCGGCTCCTTTGTGAGCAGTACACCTAAGGGAGAGAAGAGCATCGAGGTTTTTGGTCTTGATCGGCAGACACTGGAGCAGGGGCGAAGGAATGCGTGGGTGACGATCCTTGCATTGCTTGAGATGTATGCTCAGTTAAAGGCCGCTGGCGATCTTGTGCGAACAAAAATTCTAGCGACCGTGCTGCGGCAACACTCGTTCTCAGCTGTTCTTCAATACGCAATCAGGATTGCACAACAGCCAATGGCACATACGGCTATTCCTGCTTCTGTGCTCGAATTGGTGCGCAATAACAAAGAGATTCAGGAGTGGGCTACCTGACCTGGGTTCCCGGTCGTCCGAACTTGATCGACACTGCTTTTTCCGCCTGTCCGACGTAGGCGCGCGTGGATCTAATGCTGGCTGCCACGTCCGCTTGACTGAGCCCCAGCCGCAGCCGCGCTGCTTTCGCGGTGCGGCCGATGGAAGCGCGCAGAGCTTCGTCTGTCATGGCAGCACGAAACGGTATTGCAGGCGGGATGGGGCCCTCAAGCGGGAGTCGGCTCCGTCGTAATATCGTCCTGGCAGAACGCGCTCCGCGCTCCATCCTCGTCCCGGGCCATCGCTTCGCCAGCCCGCCGCAGGGCCGCTTGGATGGCATCGGCCGCATTCTTGGCACTGTAACCCCCACGCTCCCGGAGCACGTTGGACAAGCCCTCTTGCAGTTCTAGGGCGGATGGGTAGCGCTCTGCCGGGTCGCGGCCCAGCAACTTGCGGAACACGGCCCGCGTGGATTCGGACAGTCCCTTCGTTGCTGCGTCCACGTCCGCCGGGGTGAAGGTGGCCGCCCGCAGAACGGTGTCCTCTGGATTTACTCCTCCCCATTCCTCCTGTACCCGCGCAATGGCGCCACCCAACCGCTCCCGCTCCCCTTCCGGGACCAATTCCCACAAGTCTTCCGTGAGCATGGTGGGCGCACTGAGGAGGTGCCTGCCCGTGGCGAGTTCCACCAGCACCATGCCCAACGTGAACAGGTCCGAGCGCGCATGCTCGGGCTGCCCGAGCAACGCCTCGGGCGAGGCCCAATAGACTTCTCCCCGTGCACCGGGTCGGCGGGTAGTGCGCTGGCCTGGAAGCCGCGCGGACGCAATGCCGAAATCCATCAGCTTCACTTCCCCCGCCAGCGTCACGCGAATCCGTACCGGGTCAATCGCCCGGTGGACGATGTTCAGCGGCTTGCCCTCCTCACTCTGGCAGGCGTGCGCGTGCGCGAGGGCCCCGGCAACCTGGGTGCCCACGTACAGCATGAAGGATTCGGGAAAGTGGCGCCCATGCGTCAACGCCACTTCCACCAACGTATTGAGCGAGCACCCGGAAACGCACTCCGTAATCACGTACAGCGCGCCCCGGGCTTTGTGCATGCCGAAGACGCGGGCAATGTTCGGGTGGCGCAAATAGCTGGCGAGCTTCACCTCTTCCTCCAGCCGCTTGCGCGCCAGCTTCAACTCGGACGTGACGGCGGGCAGGGGCAACGCCTTGAGGATGACTCTTCCGCTTGCGTCGCCATGGGTGCGCCGCAGCGCCACCAGCACCCGCTCGCCGTGGTGGCCGGGGCCCAAGTCTTCCACCAATTCGTAGGTGGACTTGCCACGGGAGAAAAGGACTGTCCCCAGGGGAAACCACGGGGCGCCAGCGTAAGGCATGAGGGTGTCTCCTTCCTGAATGCGCGGCCACGGAAGCCGCGCGAACGCAGGGAGGAAGCTACTGGCGAGTAGTCCCGGAAGGGAACGACTCTCCAGGTTTGAGGCCCGGGTTATCGCAACATTATTGCTAGAGCAACCGGGGCCAGTTTTCTGCAAAGACCCTTTACACCCTGCCTTATGGCCACCGCCCGTGAATGATGCGTGCGGTTTCGTAGGCGTACACTCGCGCGGCGCCGGGCTTGGAGCCCTCCCGCTTCTTCGCGCCGCCGTTGTTGCCGAGCACGGCGCAAATGGGGAAGGCCCGTTCGGTGCCCTCGGCGTAATACTTGGTTATCCCGGGAGGAATCACGGCGCGGGTGTAGCGGATGACCACCTCGTCTCCTGCCGTCCAGACTTGGCCGTACAGCCGCGTGCCATCGGGCAACCCGTACCGGCCCTCCGTCACGACGCTTTCAATCGGCCCGTCGCGCAATGTGACGTCGCAAAACTTCCCCTTCGGGCATGGCTGACTCACGTCAATTTGGACGCTGAAAAAAGCATCGTGCTCCAGGCGCCTTTCCTGTGCGGCACTCACGGCTTCTTTGGGGCACGTCTCCCGCGTGGGCGTCACCTGGGGGCCAGGGCAGCCCATCAACGCGGCGGCACTGGCACCCGCCATGGCGCATTTCTTGAGGAATTCGGGGCTGAAGACGGGCGCGGCCTTCTTCGGCTTCTTCGCGGCAGACGCACTCGGGGGCGGATTCGTGGGGGCACTCACAGAGGGGCTTTCCTTCTCAGCAGGGGACACCTGGGATGGGGACGGTACTGCACCCGCAGACGGCGCGGGCGGGGTTGGTGGACTGTCCGGGGCTGGCGCCTGCGGCGTGCTTGGCGCCTCCGGCGCGGCCTGGGACGGCGCCACATCCTGCGAAGGGACGGCGCGTAGCCACGCGAGCGCCGCGACTGCCGCGAGCACGCCAGCGGCCATGGCCCATGCCAGCACGCGCCGCCGCTTCCGGGAAAGCTGTTGCTCGGGGGCCGGGGTGCCCTCTTCCGGCGAGGGCTGGACGGTGGCCAGCCATTCCGCGCCGCCTTGCTTCGCCAACTCTTCCAGGGAGCTAGGCATGGCATCCAACGCGGGCCGCCGCGTCTCCACGTCGCGCACCAACCACCGCTCTACCCATGCACTCAATGCCTCGGGCACGCGCGGGTTGACCTTGCGGGCTGGGGGCGGGGCCATGGTGGGGCTGTTGACGTTGAGGCGCGGGACCTTTCGTGCGTTCGCCTTGAGGGTGGGTTCCGCGTCCGTCAGCGCGTCATAGAGACACACCGCCAGCGAGTAGAAGTCATCTTCCGGGGGGAAGTCGTACCGGGCGCTCGGGTCGTTCTGGTGGGCCTTGAGGAAGCGGGCCGCCTCGGGCGAGCGGTAGCGGTCGGTACCCGGGGGCAAGGGCCAATCCGTCAACTCATGTGCCCCGGAGTAGTCCCCCGCCCCCAGGTCAATGAGGACGGGTTCGCCGTCCGCCTTGCGTACCATGACGTTGGACAGCGACACGTCCCGGTGCCGCACGCCCCTGCGGTGCATGTACGCGAGCGCACCCGCCAGTTTGGCGAAGACGTGCAGGACCTGGGCGAAGGTGGGGCGCGTTTGCTGGAGCCATTGGGCCAGCGTCCACCCCTCGACGTACTCCAGCACCAGATAGCCGTAACCCTCGTCAGTGCGTGTCCAGCCCAGCACCTTGGCAATGTTCGGGTGGTCCAGTTGGACAAGGCACACCAACTCCCGCAGCAGCCGTTGGTCCGTCTTGCCCGGGTCATCGCTGGACTGGCGGTGCTTGGACAGCTTGAGGGCGTAGGGCCTGCCCTGCCTTTCGCACTCGTACACCTCGCCATAGGCACCGCCGCCCTTCCAACCGCGAATCCGGTAGGGGGCCCCGAGGCGGGCGCCGGGCTTGAGGAAGTTGGGGGGATCCACGGTCATCATGGGCCACTCTTCTCCTGCGCTGTGTCCTGCATCACCACGCCCGCGACTGAGAGGCGCCGGGCGCCGTCCGCGTCCTCTACCACCAACCGGAAGACTTCCCCCACGCTCCCGGGCGGCCCGTCAAACTCCACCGCCACGCGGCCCGAGGTTTCGGGGGCCAGCACTTCCGGCGCCATGCTCACCGTGCGCGCGTCCGTGCGGCGCCCGGTGGCCGCACTTTCCAGCCATGCCCGCCCTGGCCGCCAAGGCTGCCCGGAGCCGTTCCCCACCTGCACGCGGAGCACCGCCCACCCATCCGCCAGGAAGCGGCGGACGGACGTTGCCTCAATGCCCGCCGAGCCCACGTTGGACAGTCGCTTGAGTTCGTCAACGCGCACTCCCGCTGCATCAACTTGTCGGGAGAGGACCCATGCGGCGGGGCCCGTGGCCTTGCTGCGCTCGCGCTCGGTGGAGAGTTGCGCCTCGCACGCGGCGCTGCGGGCCTCCAACTCCGTCAGCCGTGCTTGCATCAACTCCGGCGCGTTGGCGCTGCGGTAGACCATCACCTGCGAATCCGCCACGTCCGAATCCGTGACGAGCTGAAAGGCAGGCTCCGCGAGGGAGGGCTCAGTCAGGAACGGCACGCGCAACGTCACGCCTTCGCCCAAATCGCCCTCGGCAAGCAGGGTGACAGAGCGCTCCCCGGTGCTCAAAATTTTGACGCGGGCCGGAGCATCCAGCCGCACCTTCTGCGGGTTGATCGCCGCGTCGAAGTTGAGCGTTGCGGGAATGCCCGTTGCGAGCCGCACCACCTCGGGCTTTCCAGTGAGGGGCACGCGGCGGAAACGAAGGGAAGGGCCGGGGGCCGTCTGCGCTTCGGCTGCCCATGCGGCCATGGACAGCAGCACCAGCAAGAGCCCGGGAACGTGGGGCAAGGGACGTGACCTCATGGGTAGACCCTAACAGACGCCTGCCCGTGCCGAGCGCGCTCCCGGCTCGGCACGGGGCAACGCGCGGGTACGAGGGCCAGGTCGGAAGCCCCGGCGCGTGCGCGCCAGTGGGCACACTCTCGGGGTGCTCCGAGGATGCGCTCGGCGCGGACACTGGCCAGCGCAACGCACCGGGCAGGCGTCACGGCCCGAGGTGGTGCTCGGCGCGGGCAAGCTTTACTGCCCGAGGTGGTGCTCGGCACGGGCGCTGGCGCCACCACGCACCGGACGGACACCACGGCCCGAGGTGGTGCTCGGCACAGGTGAAACTCCGGCCGCGCGGAAGGACGGTGGCGGATGGCGGCCAGGGCCCGAGGTGGTGCTCGGCACGGGCGCTGGCGGCCACCACGTACCGGGCAGGCACCACGGCCCGAGGTGACGCTCGGCGCGGGCGAAACTCCAGGCCGCGCGGAAGTGCGGTGGCGGATGGCTGCCAGGGCCCGAGGTGGTGCTACGCCCCGACGTGGTGTTCGGCGCAGCGCTGGCGGCCACCACGCACCGGACAGGCACCACGGCCCCGAGGTGGTGCTCGGCGCGGGCAAGCTCACGGCCCTGAGGTGGCGCTCGGCGCGGGCGAAACTCCGGGCCGCGCGGAAGTGCGGTGGCGAATGGCCACCACGCACCGGGCAGGCGCCACGGTCCCGAGGTGGCGCTCGGCACGGGCGAAAATCCGGCCGCGCGAAAGGGTGGTGGCGGATGGCTGCCAGGGCTCCGAGGTGGTGCTCGGCGGGCAAGCTCTACGGCCCGAGGTGGCGCTCGGCGCGGGCGAAACTCCGGCCGCGCGGAAGGGCGGTGGGCGGATGGCGGCCACGGCCCGAGGTGGCGCTCGGCGCGGGCGGAACTCCGGGCCGCGCGGAAGTGCGGTGGGCGGATCGCCACCACGTACCGGGCAGGCGCCACGGCCCCGAGGTGGCGCTCGGCGCGGGCGAAACTCCGGCCGCGCGGAAGGGCGGTGGCGGATGGCTGCCACGCACCGGGCAGGCGCCACGGCCCGAGGTGGCGCTCGGCACGGGCGAAGCTCCAGGCCGCGAGGAAGGACGGTGGCGGATGGCGGCCAGGGCCCGAGGTGGTGCTCGGCACGGGCGCTGGCGGCCACCACGCACCGGGCCGGGACCACGGCGCCGGGGTGGTGCTCGGCACGGGCGAAACTCCGGGCCGCGCGGAAGGGCAGTGGCGGATGGCGGCCAGGGCCCGAGGTGGTGCCACGGCCCGAGGTGGTGCTCGGCGCGGGCAAGCGCTACCTACGGCCCGAGGTGGTGCTCGGCGCGGGCGCTAGCGGCTGCCACGCACCGGGCAGGCACCACGGCCCCGAGGTGGCGCTCGGCGCGGGCGCTGGCGGCTGCCACGCACCGGGCAGGCACCGCGGCCCCGAGGCGGCGCTCGGCACGGACGCTGGCGACTGCCGCGCACCGGGGCAGGCACCACGGCCCCGAGGTGGCGCTCGGCGCGGGCAAGCTCTACGGCCCGAGGTGGCGCTCGGCACGGGCGCTGGCGGCCACCACGCACCGGGGCAGGCACCACGGCCCCGAGGTGGCGCTCAGCGCGGGCGAAACTCCGGCCGCGCGAAAGTGCGGTGGGCGGATAGCTGCCAGGGCCCGAGGTGGTGCTACGCCCCGAGGTGGTGCTCGGCGCAGCGTAACTGTTCGCCGTGCCCCGTCTGGTGTTGTCAGGGCATCAAGCCTTGTTCATCGCATGGCGCAAGCTTCGGATATTCCAGCGCCGCAGGCCTGCTCAAAGAGCGTGGCGGCCCGCCGCTCGTCCTTGGGCACTCCGAGGCCATTGGCGTAGAGCAGGCCGAGGGTGTAGCACCCCCCGGCATTCCCACCCGTGCAGGCCTGCTCAAAGAGCGTAGCGGCCCGCCGCTCGTCCTTAGGCACTCCGAGGCCCTTGGCATAGGAAAAGCCGAGGTTGGTGCACCCCCCGGCCTCTCCACCCGTGCAGGCCTGGTCATACAGCGTGGCGGCCCGCCGCTCGTCCTTGGGCACTCCGAGGCCCTTGGCGTAGAAAAAGCCGAGGCTGAAGCACCCCCCGGCCTCTCCACCCGTGCAGGCCTGGTCATACAGCGTGGCGGCCCGGCGCTCGTTCTTGGGCACTCCGAGGCCCTCGGCGTAGAAAGAGCCGAGGATGTAGCACCCCCTGGCCTCTCCACCCGTGCAGGCCTGCTCAAAGAGCGTGGCGGCCCGCCGCTCGTCCTTGGGCACTCCGAGGCCCTGGGCGTAGCGCTTGCCGAGGCTGAAGCACCCCAGGGCCTCTCCACCCGTGCAGGCCTGCTCAAAGAGCGTGGCGGCCCGGCGCTCGTCCTTGGGCACTCCGAGGCCCTCGGCGTAGCGCAAGCCGAGGCCCAAACACCCCAGGGCCTCTCCACCCGTGCAGGCCTGCTCAAAGAGCGTGGCGGCCCGGCGCTCGTCTTGGGGCACTCCGAGGCCCTCGGCGTAGGAAAAGCCGAGTTTGGTGCACCCCCTGGCCTCTCCACCCGTGCAGGCCTGCTCAAAGAGCGTGGCGGCCCGGCGCTCGTCCTTGGGCACTCCGAGGCCCTTGGCGTAGGAAAAGCCGAGGTTGGTGCACCCCCCGGCATTCCCACCCGTGCAGGCCTGCTCAAAGAGCGTGGCGGCCCGCCGCTCGTCCTGGGGCACTCCGAGGCCCTTGGCGTAGGAAAAGCCGAGGTTGAAGCACCCCCCGGCATGTCCACCCGTGCAGGCTTGCTCAAAGAGCGTGGCGGCCCGCCGCTCGTCCTGGGGCACTCCGAGGCCCTTGGCGTAGGAAAAGCCGAGGTTGAA
>NZ_JAIQDH010000027.1:0-125031 GCF_020037095.1 Myxococcus sp. XM-1-1-1 | reverse complement strand
CGCCTCGACTTCCAGGTGAAGGTGCGTGGCTTCCGTGTCGAGTTGGGCGAAGTCGAGTCCGTCCTCCGCATGGCTCCGGGCCTGCGTGACGCCGCAGCCGTCGTCCGCGAGGACGTCCCGGGCGACAAGCGCCTCATCGGCTACGTCGTCCTCGGCACTGACACTCCGCTTGACGCAGAGGCCCTCCGTGCCTTCCTCCTCCAGCGCCTCCCCGAGTACATGGTGCCCTCCGCCTTCGTCTCCCTGGCGGCCCTGCCCCTGACTCCCTCCGGGAAGCTCGCTCGCAACCGTCTCCCTGCTCCGGACGTCGACGCCTTGCGTGGCGACTCCTCCTTCGTCGCTCCTCGCAATCCCGCCGAGGAGAAGCTCGCTTCCATCTTCTCCTCCGTCCTTCGCCTGGAGCGCGTTGGCGTCACCGACAACTTCTTCTCCCTCGGTGGCCACTCGCTCCTCGCCACCCAGGTCATCTCTCGCATCCGCTCTTCCTTCGGCGTCGAGCTGCCTCTGCGGGCCCTCTTCGAGGCCCCCACCGTCGCCTCTCTCGCCTCGCGCATCTCCTCCGCTTCTCGCGAGGCCCTCGGCGCTCAGCCTCCTCCCATCCTCCCTGTTCCTCGCACCGGGCCTCTCCCCCTCTCCTTCGCCCAGCAGCGCCTCTGGTTCATCGACCAGCTCCAGCCCGGCTCTTCCACCTACAACATGCCTTCCTTCGTGCGCCTCTCAGGCCCACTCGATTCGAAGGCCCTCCAGCTCAGCTTCGACTCCCTCGTCTCTCGCCACGAAGCGCTGCGCACGACCTTCTTCGAGCACGACGGTCAGCCCTTCCAGCGCGTCAGTCCGAACGGAGAGCTACCGCTGACGCGGGTCGACCTGCGGGGACTCGACGAAGAGTCCTCACGCACGGAGATCCAGCGAAGGTTGCGTGAGGAGTACCAGCGGCCCTTCGACCTCTCCACGGGTCCGCTCATCCGCGCTCAGCTCCTGGAGCTCAGCGACACCGAGCACGTCCTCGCCCTCAACATGCACCACATCGTCTCCGACGGTTGGTCCATGGGTGTCCTCATCCAGGAGGTCGCCGCCCTCTACGACGCCTTCTCCCACGGCAGGCCTTCTCCCCTCGCCCCTCTCTCCATCCAGTACGCCGACTTCTCCGTCTGGCAGCGCTCCTGGCTCCAGGGCCCTGTCCTTGACGCTCAGATCGACTACTGGCGGCACCAGCTCACGGGCATCCAGCCCCTGGCGATGCCCATCGACAAGGCCCGGCCTCCGCTCCAGACCTTCCGAGGCGCCACGCAACCCGTCCTCATTCCCCAGGCCGTCACCGCGAAGCTCAAGGCGCTCTGCCAGCGTGAAGGCTCCACGCCCTTCATGGCGCTGCTCGCGGCGTGGCAGCTGCTGCTCTCGCGGCACAGCGGACAGGACGACATCGCCGTCGGCTCGCCCATCGCCGGCCGTCACCGCTCCGAGGTCGAAGGCCTCATCGGCTTCTTCGTCAACACGCTCGTCTTCCGTGCCCGCATCGCTCCACGCGCTTCGTTCGTCGAGCTGTTGCGTCAGGTGCGTGAGACCGCGCTCGGCGCCTACGCGCACCAGGACATCCCCTTCGAGCGACTCGTCGAGGAGCTGCATCCCGCGCGCGACCTGAGCCGCAGCCCCCTGTTCCAGGCCCTGTTCGTCCTCCAGAACACGCCCGAGTCCTCCATCCAGAAGACCGAGCTGACGCTGAGCCCGGTCGACGTGGGCTCCGTGGTCGCCACCGCCAAGTTCGAGCTTCAGCTGAACCTGACGGAGACCCCGGACGGCGTCTTCGGAGGACTCGGCTACAACACGGACCTGTTCGAGCGAGCCACCATCGAGCGCCTGGCCCGGCACTTCGAGCAGCTCGTCGAGGCCATCACCCAGCGCCCCGAGGCCGCCCTCTCCGAGCACGCCATGCTCACGGAGGACGAGCGCCGCGACGTCCTCGGCACCTGGGCCCTCGCGCCCGCGAGAGTGTCCACGGACTCCACGCTCCCGGAGGTCTTCGGCCGCGTCGTGGCCCAGACTCCCGATGCCGTCGCGCTCATCCACGGCGATACGAGCCTCACGTACCGACAGCTCGACGAACGCTCGAACCAGCTCGCCCGACACCTGCGCGCCCTCGGCATCTCCACGGACTCCCGCGTCGCGCTCGCCCTCGAGCGGTCACCCGAGCTCGTCATCACCCTGGTCGCCATCCTCAAGGCCGGCGCCGCCTACGTCCCGCTCGACACGTCCTATCCGCGGGAGCGTCTGGTCTCCATGCTCGAGGACTCGCGGCCCGGAGCCCTCATCACCACGAGGGCTCTGCTCCCCAACCTCCCCGCGGAGGGCCTCACCACGGTCCTCCTGGACGAGGTCTCACTGGCGCACCAGTCCATCGACGCCGTGCCGCACGCCGCCCTCCCGGATTCGCTCGCCTACGTCGACTTCACGTCCGGCTCCACGGGCAGGCCCAAGGGCGTTGGCAGCACCCATCGCAACGTCATCCGCACGCTCATTGGCACCGACTACACGCGGTTCGGTCCCGAGCAGACGCACCTGCTGCTCGCGCCCATCTCCTTCGACGCCTCGACGTTCGAAATCTGGGGCGCGCTGCTGCACGGCGCGCGACTGGTCATCCTCCCGCCGCACGCGCCCTCGCTCGAGGAGCTCTTTCAGGCCATCGCCCGCCACGGCGTCACCACGCTCTGGGCGACCAGTGGTCTGTTCGCGCAGCTCGTCGAGGCCCGTCTGCCCGCGCCCGCCTCGCTCCAGCGCGTCCTCACGGGCGGCGACGTCGTCTCGCCGCTCCACGTCCGCCGCGCGCTGACGGAGTGGGGAGTGCCCGTGGGCCACGCCTACGGCCCCACCGAGACCACGGTCTTCGCCACGATGTTCACCATCGAGGGCGTGGAGGACATCGGGACCACGCTGCCCATCGGCCGCCCCATCCTCGGCACGAGCGTCCGGGTCCTGGACGCGTCGCTTCAGCCCGTCCCCGTCGGTGTCACGGGCGAGCTGTTCATCGGCGGCGAGGGCCTCGCGCGGGGCTACGTCGGCCAGCCTTCGCTCACCGCGGAGCGCTTCATCCCCGACCCGTTCTCCTCCGAGCCCGGCGCTCGCCTCTACCGCACCGGCGACCTCGTTCGCTGGCGGCATGACGGCCTGCTGGACTTCGTCGGCCGCGCGGACGCGCAGGTCAAGGTCCGAGGCTTCCGCATCGAGCTGTCCGAGGTCGAGTCGGCCCTGCTCGCGCATCCCGCCATCCGGGAGGCCGTGGCCATCGCGCGCGAGGACGTCCCTGGTGACAAGCGCCTCGTCGGCTACTTCGTGGGTGACGACGTGGACACGACGTCGCTGCGCGCCTTCCTCAAGTCGCGGCTACCCGAGTTCATGGTGCCGTCGTCCCTGCTGCGGCTCGCCGCGCTCCCGCTCACCGCGAACGCGAAGCTGGACCGCAAGTCGCTGCCGGCTCCCGAGTCCGTCCTCGGCGCACCGTCCGAGACGTACGTCGCGCCGCGCACGCCTACCGAGGAGCTGCTCGCGTCCATCTGGGCGGACGTCCTCCGAGTCCCCCAGGTCGGCGTCTCGGATGACTTCTTCGAGCTGGGTGGCCACTCGCTGCTCGCCATCCGCTTGATGGCGCGGATTCGCGAGCGGACGGGCAGCTCGCTCCCCGTCACCGCGCTCTTCCAGGGCTCCAGCATCGAGCGACTGGCCTCCGTGCTCGAAGTGCAGCAAGCCGGAGTGCGCGCCCTGCCGAACCTCGTGCGACTCGACGCGGGCACGTCCACCGAGCGCCCGCTGTTCCTCGTCCACGGCGGCGGCGGCAGCGCGCTGGGCTACACGGAGCTGGTGCGCGGGCTCACGCCGAGCCGTCCCATCCACGGCTTCTCCGCCAGCGGGCTCGACGGGGGAGAGCTGCCTCCGGCCTCGGTCGAGGTCCTCGCGCGCGACTACCTGTCGCAGCTTCGCGTCGTGCAGCCCAAGGGGCCGTACCTGCTCGCGGGCTGGTCCTTCGGCGGGCTCGTCGCGCACGAGATGGCGCGTCGACTCCAGGCGCAGGGTGAGCAGGTGGAGCTGCTGGTCCTGGTCGACAGCCACGCGCCCAAGCCGGAGCCGCGCCCCGCCCCCGAGGCGCTCACGCAGCTGGTCTCGTTCGCGCACATCCTGGGGCTGCCGTGGCGGGGGCTGCCAGTGGACCGGGAGCAACTGACGCGGCTCGAGGGGCGCGAGCGACTGGCGTATCTGCTGGAGCAGGCGCGGGTCGCCTCCCCGGGGTTGGCGTTGGACCTCGACACGGCGGAGCGGCTCTTCGCCCTCTATCAGCGGATGAGCGCCGCACAGCGGGCCTACGTCCCCACGGGCGCGCCGTACGAAGGGCCCAGCGTGCTCATCCGGGCCAGCACGCCGCTCGAAGGCGTGACGGTGACGCCGGACCTCGGCTGGGGTGCGTGGCTCGCGACCGCGCCCACGGTGCACGAGGTCCCGGGAGACCACTACACGATGCTGCGCGCGCCGCATGTCGACACGCTCGCGGCGCTGTTCGAGCAGCTCCTCGCGGCGCTGAAGCGGGACGCGGCCTGACGTCTCCCGTCAGGCGCGACACGACGGAATAAGCGCGGCGGCCCTGGGTTTCCAGGTCCGCCGCGCGAACACACCCCGCCGTCCTGTCACGGAGCCCGCGTGAAGCTGTCTCTCCTGCTGCTCTCCTGTCTCGTGTCGCTGCCCGCCTTCGCGCAAGCAACAGCCAAGGACACCACCGCGGCGCGTCAGCAGATCACCGCCGTGGTCGACGACTTCCGCGACGCCATCCTCCAGAAGGACAAGAAGAAGTTCCTCGGCTTGTTCCTGCGCGAGGACATCACCTGGCAGTCCGTCGATGGCGACGAGCTCATGAAGCGCCGTCGTCAGAAGAACCCCCAGGCGACCCGAATCAATCTGACGGCACGCGAGACTCCGACGCGGTTCATCGACGGAATCGTGGCGGACAAGGGGCGTAGCGAGGAGAAGTTCATCAACGTCCGCATCGACACGGACGGAACCATCGCCTCGGTCTCCTTCGAGTTCACCTTCCTCTTCGATGACCGCGTCATCAACCGAGGACAGGAGAGCTGGCACCTGGTGAACACGGACTCGGGCTGGAAGATCGCCTCCGTCATCTGGTCCAACAACTAGGGCGGGTGAAACGACATGGCCCTCCTCTCTGTCCTCGCCCTCGCGTCCTTCTGCTTGGGGGCCGCGCCCCAGGACCCCGTCGCCGCGAAACTCGACGCCCACCTCCGGACCTATGTCGACAAGGAGGGTTTTCGCGGCGCGGTGCTCGTCGCGAAGGACGGGAAGGTGATTCATCGTGCCGCGTACGGACTGGCGGACGAGAAGGGCAAGCGCCCCAATCAGGTGGACTCCCAGTTCCTCATCGGCTCTCTCACCAAGTCCTTCACCGCCGTGACGGTGATGCAGTTGGTGGAGGATGGCACCCTGGACCTCCAGACGCCCATTTCGCGCTACCTCCCGAAGCTGCGCGCCGACCTGGGCAACAGCCTGACGCTCCACCTGCTGCTCAAGCAGCAGTCCGGACTGCCCACGCACCTGGACTCCCTGGTGGAGCGCGAGTCCAAGACGGATGTCTCCTCCGAGGAGATATTGCGGCTCATCAACACCGCGCGACTCTCGTTCAAGCCTGGAACGAAGTACGAGTACTCCAATCTGAACTACCACCTCGCGGCCCTCGTCATCGAAGCCGTCACGGGGAGGTCCCATGCGCAGGTGCTCCAGGCGAAGACCTTCGGTCCGCTCGCGATGTCGGACTCGGGCATCGAGCGCGCCACGAACGTCCCGCCCAAGCGGTCATTCGGCTACGCCAAGGGCTTGCTGGGCGTTTCACGCGACGAGAACAACGTCTCCTATGCCCTGGGCTCGGGCGACATCTACGCGACGGTCGATGACCTGTACACCTGGGCCCAGGCGCTCTTCGGAGTGAAGTGGCTCTCCGCGGAGAGCAGGACGCGGCTGTTCACAGGAGGGACGCGCGAGCAGGGCTACTACGGCTATGGCTTCCGGATTCAGCCCTACCAGCGAGGCCCCGGCGTCCAGGAGCGCGGCGTACTGGTGCGGCACGGAGGCTCGATGGATGGCTTCCTCTCCAATCTCCACCACTACACCGAGGACCGACTGACCGTGATTGTCCTCGGGAACGTGCGGCCCTTCCCCATCCGCGAGCTGACGTTCGAGCTGAAGGAGCTGGCTCTGGGGTTCGAGCCCGGGAGCCGCTCGCGCGCGGAGCTTGACGAGTAACCCCGCGGCTCGTCGCCTGGGTGACGCAGTCCAAGCCAGGGCTGCTATCCTCGGAAGCGTCGTCGCTTCCCGGGAGCCCGCATCGTGAGCGTCAGCATCGAGGACCTGCGTCAGCGCGCGCGGCGGCGGCTGCCCCGGACCGTCTTCGACTATGTCGAGGGCGCCTCGGACGACGGCTTCACCGCCGACGCGAATCGACGGAGCTTCGAGCGCTATCTCTTCCGTGCCCGCTCGCTCGTGGACGTGAGCGTCATCGACCACTCCGTCACGCTCCTGGGTGAGCGGCTCGCCACGCCCATCATCCTCGGCCCCACGGGGCTCGCGGGCCTGCTCGCACCCCGTGGAGAAGAGCTGGCCGCCAGGGCCGCAGCGAGCCGCGGCGCCGTCTTCACCCTCAGCACCATGTCCATCGGGACGATTGAAGAGGTCGCCGCCGCGTCCTCCGCGCCCCTCTGGTTCCAGCTCTATGTCTGGAAGGACCGGAGCGTCACGCAGTCCCTCGTGGAGCGCGCGAAGGCCGCGGGCTACCGCGCGCTGTGCCTCACCGTGGACGTGCCCGTCATGGGCAACCGCGAGCAGGACCGGCGCAACGGCTTCACCGTCCCGCCGCGCCTGCACTTCTCCAACGTGATGGACGTGCTGCGCCACCTCGGCTGGGTGCTGCGCATGACCTCCAGCCCGCGCGCCACCTTCGGCAACTTCGTGGACCACCCCGCGCTCACCCAGGCGAACGCCGTGGGCGTGGCGCGCTTCACCAACAGCCAGTTCGACCCCGCCGTCACGTGGAAGGACGTCGAGTGGCTGCGCTCCATCTGGCCCGGCCCCCTCGTGCTCAAGGGCATCTCGTGCGCGGAGGACGCGCGCAAGGCCGTGTCGCTCGGAGTCGAGGCGCTCGTCGTGTCGAACCACGGCGGACGACAGCTCGACTTCCTCCCCGCCGCCATCGACGTGCTTCCCGAGGTCGTGGACGCCGTGGAGGGCCGCTCCGAGGTCATCCTCGATGGCGGCATCCGCCGGGGCTCGGACATCGTGAAGGCCATCGCCCTGGGCGCTCGCGCCTGCATGGTGGGCCGCCCCTTCCTCTACGGTCTGGCCGCGAACGGACAGGCCGGCGTGGAGCAGGCGTTGGACCTCCTCACCTCCGAGGTCGACCGCACGCTCGCGCTGCTGGGCCGCCCGCGGCTCTCGGAGCTGGACCGCTCGGCGCTGCGACTCGACGCCCCCGCGTCCCTGGAGCACGCCACGACGTCCACCCACCTGGGGCCACATGCCCTGCCACGACGCACGGGTGGGGCTCACGAGTCGTGAAGCGGAGCGTGGGTTGACGGCTCACCATGTCAGCCGTTAGCTTGCGCTTCGTGCTGATGCCTTCCACCTCGATGGCCGCGCCGTTCCGCCGCTGCTGTCAGGGGTGTGCCTGTTGTGCCCGCTCGGGCCTGGGCTGTTGAAGCGCGCGTCGGACGCTCCCTGAGTCCTCGTGCCTCGCCCAGCGCCACCTCGCCCCGAGGTCCGGCGCTCCCCTTCCGCACACCGCTGTTCCCCCTTCGTCGCTCCTCCATGCGCCTTGCCTTCCTCCAGCCCTCCGCCATGTCGCCGGCCCTCCAGCGGGCCCGCGCGTCCGCGTGCGCTGACGTGAAGGCCGCCTGTCGCTGTCTGGCGTGTGCGTGCGTGGTGTGTCCGCCTCCGGGCGGCCCACGAGCCTCGAGGAGTGGATAGCCGTCCCATCCATCCCCTGACCTGCTCGCGCGGCCCGCCCTCGAAAGAGGCGCGGGCCTTTTGTTTTCCCCAGGAGCCCACCGTGTCTTCCGCGCAGTCCACCTCACCCGCAATCCCCCCGCTGCTCTCGGAGGCGACCGCCCTCGGGGAAGCCTCCGCGCAGACGCTCCTCGAATGGGTGGAGCAGCGGCTCGGCTCACGCGCGGCCATCGCCTCCAGCTTCGGCGCGGAGGACATGGTCCTCATCGACCTGGCACGCAAGCACGCGCCCGGCGTGCGCGTCTTCACGCTCGACACCGGGCGGCTGCCTCCCGAGACCTACGAGCTCATCGAGGTCGTCCGCAGGCGCTACGGCGTCGAGGTGGAGACGTACTTCCCCGAGCGCGCCCAGGTGGAGGCGCTCGAGTCCGCGCGGGGCTACTTCTCCTTCCGCCAGGACCTGGCCTCACGCAAGGAGTGCTGCGCCATCCGCAAGGTCGCGCCCCTGCGTCGCGCGCTGCATGGCAGGGAGGCGTGGCTGACGGGCCTGCGCCGCGAGCAGTCCCTCAACCGCACGGACGTCTCCGTCGTCGAGCTCGATTCGGCGCATGGAGGGCTGCTCAAGCTCAACCCCCTGGCGGCGTGGAGCCGGCAGCAGGTCTGGGCCTACATCCAGGAGAACGGCGTCCCCTACAACGCGCTCCATGACCGGGGCTATCCCTCCATCGGCTGCGCGCCCTGCACCCGCGCCGTGAAGCCGTACGAAGACGAACGCGCGGGCCGCTGGTGGTGGGAGGCGCGCGAGCACAGCGAATGCGGCCTCCACCCCGTCCGATGAATCGAGGCCACACCATGACGACCGCCATTCCTGTCGACTATCCCATCTGCCTCCGCTTGGAGCGCCGCCGCGTCCTGCTCGTCGGAGGTGGTGCCGTCGCCGAGGGTCGCGCCCTGGCCCTCCTCGAGGCGGGCGCACGCCTCCAGCTCGTGGCGCCCACCGTCACGCAGACGCTCGCGAAGCTGGCCGGAGAAGGCCGGCTGGACTGGGTGCCACGCACCTATGAAGACGGAGACACGCGGGGCCACACGCTGGTGCTGACGGCCACCGATGACGCCTCGGTGAACCAGCGCATCGTCACCGAGGCGCGGGCGCGAGGGCTCTGGGTCAACACGGCGGACGAGCCGGAGCTGTGTGACTTCACGCTGCCCTCGGTGGAGCGCCGTGGTCCCATCACCGTGGCCGTGTCCACCGCCGGGCAGGCCCCCGCGCTGGCGAGGCACCTGCGACGCGTCCTCGCCGCGCACATCGCGCCCCACCACGTGCTGCTCGCGAGGCTGAGCGGGTGGCTGAGGCGGCAGCTTCCCAGGGGCCCTCGTCGCCAGCTGCTGCTCAAGCGACTGGCGGAGGGAGACCTGGGCGTGCTGCTCGCGCGCGGGGAGCAGGCGCGGGCCTTCGCGCGGCTGCGCACGGAATTGAAGCACTGGAAGTCGTCGGGGGAGCCCACATGAAGGAGTCATCGAGAGGTCGCGTGTACCTGGTGGGCGCGGGCCCGGGAGACCCGGAGCTGCTCACGCTGCGCGCCGCGCGCCTGCTGCGCGAAGCGGACACGGTGGTGCATGACCGGCTCATCCACCCCGGAGTCCTGGAGCACGCGCGTCCCCATGCGCGGCTCATCTACGTGGGCAAGGAGGGCGGAGGCGACTCCGTCCGACAGGAGGACATCCACGCCGTGCTCATCGCGCAGGCCCGGCTGGGTCGCGCCGTGGTGCGGCTCAAGGGCGGAGACCCGTTCGTCTTCGGGCGAGGCGCGGAGGAGGCGCTCGCGCTGGAGGACGCCGGCATCCCCTACGAGGTGGTGCCCGGCCTCTCCGCGGGCATCGCCGTCCCCGCCTCCGCGGCCATCCCCGTCACCCATCGGGACCTGTCCGGCGAGGTGACGTTCGCCACCGCCTTCCGCGCGGGAGGCGCGCCGGACTGGTCCTTCCTCGCACGCGCCCAGACACTGGTGCTGTTCATGGCCGGGCAGCGGCTGGAGGAGACGACCACAGCGCTCATCACCGCGGGCCGCGCGTCGACGACCCCCGCCGCGCTGGTGGAGGCAGGCACCTGGGAGCATCAACGCGTGGTGGAGGCCACGCTGGGAGACGTGGCCCGACAGGCACGGCAAGCGGGCCTTGGCTCCCCGGCGCTCCTGGTCGTGGGCGAGGTGGTCTCGCTGCGTGCGCGGCTCGCCTCACTCACCGCGCGCCGTGACTCGGCGCCGGAACAACCCCTTCCTCGTCGGGCGGAGGCCGGACATGACTGACACGACACACGCTCGCGCCACACACCTGGAGGAGCTGGAGGCGGAGAGCATCCACATCCTCCGGGAGACGGTGGCCGAGTTCGCCAACCCGGTGATGCTCTACAGCATCGGCAAGGACTCGCAGGTGCTGCTGCACCTGGCGCGCAAGGCCTTCCATCCCGCGCCCCTGCCCTTCCCCCTGCTGCACGTGGACACCACGTGGAAGTTCCGGGACATGTACACGTTCCGGGACAGCTTCGTGGCACGGCACGGGCTGAAGCTCCTGGTGCACCAGAACCGCAAGGCGCTCGCCGAGGGCATCAACCCGTTCGACCACGGCAGCCAGAAGTACACGCACGCGATGAAGACGCAGGCGCTGCTGGAGGCGCTCGCGCTGCACGGCTTCGATGCCGCCTTCGGTGGGGCCCGCCGCGACGAGGAGAAGTCCCGCGCCAAGGAGCGGGTGTTCTCGTTCCGGGACAAGCACGGCCAGTGGGACCCGCGCCGTCAGCGTCCGGAGCTGTGGAACCTCTACAACGGCCGCGTCGACGCGGGCGAGAGCATGCGCGTCTTCCCCCTGTCCAACTGGACGGAGCTGGACGTGTGGCACTACGTGCTGCGCGAGCGAATCCCCGTGGTGCCGCTCTACTTCGCCGCCGAGCGGCCCATCATCGAGCGCAACGGCACCCTGCTGATGGTGGACGACGAGCGCATGCGCCTGCGCCCCGGCGAGAAGCCCACGCCGCGCAAGGTGCGCTTCAGGACGCTGGGTTGCTACCCGCTCAGCGGCGCCATCGAGTCCTCGGCCACCACCGTGGAGGCCGTCATCCACGAGATGGTCCACGCCCGACAGTCCGAGCGCCAGGGCCGGCTCATCGACCACGACGAAGAAGGCTCCATGGAGCTGAAGAAGCGCGAGGGGTACTTCTGATGGACACCGCACTCCAGGCTCCACGCGAGCCCGACCTCCAGCGCCTGCTCGACGAGCACGCCCACCGTGCCCTGCTGCGCCTCGCGGTGGTGGGCTCGGTGGACGATGGGAAGTCCACGCTCATCGGCCGGCTCCTGTACGAATGCGATGGGCTGTTCGAGGACCAGATCTCCGCCGTGCGAAAGGCCAGCGCGAAGCGGGCCGCCGCCGCGCGCACCGAGGCACTGGCCCAGGGACTCAAGGCCGCCGCCGGCGGGGGGGACGAGGAGGAGCTGGACTTCTCCCTCTTCACCGATGGCCTGCGCGCCGAGCGTGAGCAGGGCATCACCATCGACGTCGCCTACCGCTACCTGTCCACGGCGCGCCGGAAGATCATCATCGCGGACACGCCGGGACACCTGCAGTACACGCGCAACATGGCCACGGGGGCCTCCACCGCGGACGCGGGGGTCATCCTGGTGGACGCGCGCCTGGGCGTGCTGCCGCAGACGCGGCGACATGCGTACATCGCCTCGCTGCTGGGCATCCCCTACCTCGCGGTGGCGGTGAACAAGATGGACCTGGTGGGCTACGAGCGCGCCACCTTCGAGCGCATCGGCAGCGAGCTGGCGGACTTCGCGCGCACCCTGGGCTTCGAGGGCGTGCGGCTGTTCCCCGTCAGCGCGAGCCGGGGCGACAACATCACCCGCCCCAGCGCGCACACGCCCTGGCACGAGGGCGGCACGCTCTTGAGCTGGCTGGAGTCCCTGCCGCATCAGCGCCGGCTGGACGGCGCGCCGTTCCGCTTCCCCGTGCAGTACGTGATTCGACCGCACCAGGACTATCGAGGGCTGGCGGGACAGGTCGCCTCGGGCACGGTGCGCGTGGGGGACGAGGTGCAGGTGCTCCCCTCGGGACGCAGGACCCGGGTCGAGGCCATCGACACGTTCGACGGTCCGCGCGAGGACGCCTCGGCGACCGCGTCCGTCACGCTGCGCCTCTCGGACGACGTGGACGTGAGCCGGGGCGACGTGCTCTCCCACGTGGACCAGCCGCCGCTGTCCCTGCAGCACCTGGACGCGATGCTGGTGTGGTTCGGCGAGCAGCCGCTGGATGCGACGCGCCGCTACCTGGTGAAGCAGGGCACCCGCACCACCCCCGCGCAAGTCGAGCGCGTGCTGTGGCGCAAGGAGCTGGAGGACCTGTCGGAGGCGCCCGTGGAGGCGCTCGCGCTCAACGACATCGGCCGCGTGCGACTGGTGTGCCGCCGCCCGCTCCTGTGCGACGCGTACCAGGAGAACCGTCGCACGGGCGCCTTCATCGTCATCGACGCCCTCACCCACGACACGGTGGGCGCGGGGATGGTGCTGGGCCCGGCCGAGTCCGTGTCCCGCACGGGCACGTCGCTGGTGTCCCAGGTCGAGCGTGAGCGGCGGCTGGGACAGGCCGGCGCCATCGTCCTGCTTCCCCCGACACCGGAGGCCGCGGGTCGCGCCTTCGCGCTGGAGCGCAGGCTGTTCGACCTCGGCCGCGTCGTGGCGACCGTCGCGGGCGATGTGGAGGTCGCGCTCGCCCTGTCACGCGCGGGGCTGGTGGCGCTGGTCCACGCGGACGCGCCCCAGCTTCGCCGGGTGCTGCGCGAGGAGGCCCAGGAGGCGCGGACGCAGTGGCGGGAGCTGGACGACACCGAGACCTTGGAGCAATGGGTGGAGCGCCTGACGTCGGAGGTCGGGTCATGAGCGTCTCGTCTCCAGGGAGCATGACTCCGACCCCGCCCTTCGTCGACGCGCTGCTCGGCGCGGAGCGGGGCACGCAGCTGCTGCGGCTGGTGGAGGGGTTGGATGCCTCGGCCCTGCACTGGCTGAGTGGCTACGCCGCGGGGCTCGCGACACGCGCGCCCAGCGTGCAACCGGTGACTCACGCCGCGCCACCGGCGGAACCCTCCGTCGCGCCGCTCACCATCGTCTACGGGACGCAGACGGGGAACAGCCGCCTGCTCGCGGAGCGCTTCAAGCAGCAGACGGAGCGCGCCGGGTTGCCGGTGCGCCTGGTGAGAGCCAGCGAGTATCCGGTGCGGGAGCTGGCCCGGGAGAAGCTGCTCGTGGTGGTCATCAGCACGCAGGGCGATGGAGACCCGCCCGACGACGCGCGCGGATTCTGCGAGCACCTCCTGGGCAAGCGGGCGCCCCGGTTGGAAGGGCTGCGCTACGCGGTGCTCGGGCTGGGTGACTCCAGCTATCCGAAGTTCTGCGAGGTGGGACGACAGCTCGACGAGCGACTGGCGGAGTTGGGCGCTTCACGGCTGGCGGCGCGCGCCGACTGCGACCTGGACTTCGAGCCCGTGGCCTCCGGCTGGCTGGACCAGACCCTGGAGCGCGCACGGGAAGCGCTGGAGCCTCACACGCCCGTCGTCGCCACCGTCGTTCCCTTGCGAGGCAGCTCCACGGCCCCCGTCGTCAGCAAGCAGGCTCCGTTCGCAGCGCCCGTGCTGGCCAACCAGCGAATCACGGGGCGCGGCGCGCTCAAGGACGTGCGCCACGTGGAGCTGTCGTTGGAGGGTTCGGGCCTCGAGTACACCCCGGGCGACGCGCTCGGGGTGTGGGCACCGAATGGTCCCGAGTTGGTGGAGGCGGTGCTGACCACGCTGCGCCTCGATGGCTCGGAGCCGGTGACGCGCGATGGGAAGACCTGGCCGCTCGGCCACTGGCTGACGGAGGAGTTGGAGCTGACACGGCTGAGCCGTCCATTCCTGGAGCGACAGGCCGCGCTCGGCGGCAGCGAGGAGCTCGGCGCGTTGCTGTCTCCGGGGGGCTCGGAGTCCTTCCGTGCACTGCTCCGTTCGCACCAGGTCATCGATGTGCTCCGTCAGCACCCCGCCCCCTGGAGCGCGTCGGAGCTGGTGCTCGCGTTGAGGAAGCAGACGCCTCGGCTCTACTCGATTGCGTCGAGTCCCAAGCGCGTGGGCGCGGAGGCGCACCTGACGGTGGCGGTGGTCGACTACACGGCCTTCGGCGCGCGGCACCTGGGCACGGCGTCCCACCACCTGGCCACGCGTGTGGACGGGACGGACACGGTCCGCGTCTTCGTCGAGCGCAACGAGCGCTTCCGGCTCCCGGAGGACGGCGCGCGGGACGTGGTGATGATTGGTCCGGGCACGGGAGTGGCGCCGTTCCGGGGCTTCGTCCAGGAGCGCGCGGAGACCGGCGCGAAGGGCCGCAACTGGCTCTTCTTCGGCGAGCAGCACTTCCGCACCCAGTTCCTGTACCAGACGGAGTGGTTGGAGGCGTTGAAGAAGAAGACGCTGCACCGGCTGTCGGTGGCCTTCTCGCGCGACACCGCGGAGAAGGTCTATGTGCAGCAGCGCCTGCGCGAGTCGGGCAAGGAGCTCTACGCCTGGCTGGAGGGAGGCGCGGCCATCTACGTGTGCGGCGATGCCCAGCGCATGGCGCCGGATGTCCATCAGGCACTCGTGGACATCGTCGTCGAGCACGGCGCTCGCGGCCGCGAGGACGCCGAGGACTGGTTGAAATCCCTGCGGGACGAGCGGCGCTACCTGCGTGACGTCTACTGAAGCCCGATTGCGAGCGAAGACATGAGCCCTCAGCCCAAGCCCCTCTCGGAAGTCGAACACATCAAGGCGAACAGCCGCCTGTTGCGCGGCACGCTGGCGGAGAGCCTGGCCGACCCGGTGACGGGCGCCATCGCCCCCGCCGACACCAGCGTCATCAAGTTCCATGGCAGCTATCAGCAGGACGACCGGGACGCTCGCGAGGAGCGTCGGCAGCAGAAGCTGGAGCCGGACTACAGCTTCATGTTGCGCACCCGATTGCCCGGCGGCGTGTGCACGGCGTCGCAGTGGTTGGTGATGGACGGGCTCGCGCGTGAGCACGCCAACGGGACGCTGCGCATCACCACCCGGCAGGCCTTCCAGCTGCACGGCATCCTCAAGGGAGACCTCAAGCCGACCATCGCGCGCATCAACGCGGCCCTCATCGACACGCTGGCCGCCTGCGGTGACGTCAACCGCAATGTGCTGTGCAACCCCAACCCGGTGGACACCCGGGTGCACGAGGTCGTCCACGACTGGGCGGTGCGCCTGTCCGAGCACCTGCTGCCCAAGACGCGCGCGTACCATGAGCTGTGGCTCGGAGAGGAGAAGGTGGGCGGAGGCGAGGACGAGCCGCTCTACGGCGCGACGTATCTGCCACGGAAGTTCAAGGCGGCGGTGGCGGTACCGCCGGAGAACGACGTGGACCTCTTCGCCCAGGACCTGGGCTACATCGCCATCCTCGAGGACGGAGCCTTGAAGGGCTTCAACGTCACTGTGGGCGGCGGCCTGGGGGCCACGCATGGAGACGCGAGCACGTTCCCCCGGCTCGCGGATGTCATCGGCTTCGTGGTGCCTGAGCAGATGTTGATCGTGGCGGAGGAGGTGCTGAAGATCCACCGCGACTTCGGGGACCGGGGCAATCGCAAGCGCGCGCGGCTCAAGTATGTCCTCGAAGACAAGGGTGTCGCGTGGTTCAGGGAGGAACTGGAGCGCAGGCTGGGGTTCGCGCTGGAGCCCGCGCGGCCCTTCACCTTCGAGCACAACGGGGACCGCTTCGGCTGGCGTGAGGGCCATGATGGGCGGTGGCACCTGACGCTGCACCTGGACAGCGGGCGCGTGGCGGACCGGCCTGGGGCGCCGCACCTCACGGGGCTGCGGGAGATTGCTCGCATCCACTCGGGTGACTTCCGGCTGACGCCGAACCAGAACCTCATCATCGCGGGGATTCCGCCGGAGTCGCGGGAGCGCATCGAGGCGCTCGTCCGGGCGCATGGGCTGGAGGGCTTCCGGACGGCGAGCCCGCTGAGGCGCAACGCGCTCGCGTGCGTGGCGCTGCCCACGTGTGGACTGGCGATGGCGGAGGCCGAGCGCTACCTGCCGACGTTCGTGGAGCGGGTGGAGGCGCGGTTGAAGACGCATGGCCTCCAGGACGCGAACATCCTGCTGCGAATCACCGGCTGTCCGAATGGGTGCGCGCGGCCGTACCTCGCGGAGATTGGACTCGTGGGCAAGGCACCGGGCCGTTACAACCTGCACCTGGGTGGCGACAGTCGGGGGCAGCGGCTCAATCGGCTGTACCGGGAGAACATCGACGAGGCGGCCATCCTCGACACGCTCGAGCCGCTGTTCGCCGCGTATGCGCGCGAGCGGCAACCCGGGGAGGGCTTCGGGGACTACGTGGTGCGAGCGGGACACGTGTCCGCGCCCCGAAGTCCCCAGGCCGCGTGAGACTCAGGCGCCGAACCAGCCGCGCTGGCGTGCGTCCTCGAGCCGGCCTTCCAGATAGGTCCACAGGGCGGGGCAACCCGCCTGGATGGGCGGAGCGATGCGAGCCACCACGCGGGCGTGACTGACGCCGTTCTCTCGCCAGCTCTGCCCTTCATTGGACAGGTTCAGGAGGACGGGCATGGCGCGGTCCACGGCGTTCGCATATCGGGACTCGGCGGATTCTCCCTGTTCGAACTCGCGCCACAGGGCCAGGAAGAGCGGGCCCTGGGATTCGGGCAGGATTCCGAAGATGCGCTCCACGGCCGCGAGCTCGGCCGCCTTGCGCTCCTTCCAGCCGCCCTCGACGAAGGCCAGCGTGTCACCGGTGTCGATCTCTCCCACGTCGTGCACGAGCAGCATGCGCACCACCCGGTCCATGTCGGTGCCCGCGGGTGCATAGGCGGAGAGCGAGAGGGCCAGCATCGCGAGCTGCCAGCTATGCTCCGCGGAGTTCTCGTACCGCGACAGCCCCAGCGGCTTGACCTTGCGAGTCACGCCCTTGAGCTTGTCCAGCTCCAGGATGAAATCGATAATTTGTTGCATCGGATTCTCGCCCACTGTCGTGCCTCCCGAGGCGCTCGAGTCGTCTCGGGGATTCCATCACACGTGTCGACGGTGCGCGCCTACGGGATGACCTTCATGCGTCGCAGTTCGTCGAAGAGGCGAAAGAACATGGCCTGGGTGTCGACGAATTCGTGGAAACCAAAGCGGCGCGCCTTCGTCCCGTCGGCGAACATGTCGTAGTCCCACGAGAAGACGAAGTCACCGAAGCGCCACGACGACACGTCCTGGTACGAATGCCCCGCCAGCCCGTGCTTCGCCGTCATCGCGTCCCAGAGCGGCCCCTTGTCCGCCATCACCACGTCCAGCGACATGGGCAACCCCGGCGCCGCCTCCAACCCGAAGTAGCGCGCGATGCTCGGCCACAGCTCGCTCCACCGGAACAGGTCTCCGTTGTTGATGTTGAACGCCTGATTCGCGCACCGCGGCTCCGTCGCCGCCCACACCGTGGCCTTCGCGAGCAGGCCCGCGTCCGTCATCTCCAACAGCGCATGGTACGCCCCCGGCTTCCCCGGGAACCTCAAGGGCAACCCCAGCTCCTTCGAGATGGACGCATACACCGCGAGCACCAACGCCAGGTTCATCGGATTGCCCAGCGCCACGCCTCCCACCACCGATGGACGGATGGCCGACCACGTCCACGCCTTGCCCCGCTGACGCTGCTCCAGGAAGCGCTGCTGGTCCACGTTGAACTCCGGAGGCATGTGCTCCGGGTCCGTCTCCCGCGCCGGCGTCTTGAACGGCCCCAGGTGCGCGCCATACACCTTGTAGCCCTGCATCAGGCTGACATGACGCAGCCCCGGGGCCACCGGCTCCAGCGCCTCCACGACATTCACGAGCATCGCCAGGTTCGGCGCCACCAGCTCCGCCCACGTCGGCCGGTCCTGATACGCGGCATAGAAGACGTGCGTCACCCGCCCCAGCTCCGCCAGCTTCACCCGGCAGTCCTCCGCGTCGAGCAGGTCCACCTTCACGTGCCGCACCCGCCCCGCCGACTCGCCCCCGCGTCTCGACAGGCCGATGACCTCCCAGTCTCCCAGCGACGCCATGTGCTCGATGAGGTTCTTCCCGATGACACCCTGCGCCCCCACCACGAGCGCCACCTTGTCCTGTGCATTCATTGCAGGCTCCCATGCAGCACCGCGCCGGAGCGCGGCTCACGCGACTCCATCCACAGCGCCACCAGCACGACGAGAATCGCGGACACCGGCACCAGCGCGGACACCCAGGTGATGGCTCCCAAACCCGGTCCGTCGTCGATGACGACCCCGCCGAACCACGCCCCCAGCGCATTGCCCAGATTGAACGCGCCGATGTTGAGACTCGACGCGAGGCTCTGCCCCGCCCCTCGCGCCTTCTCCAGCACCCACATCTGGAGCGGCGGCACCGTGGCGAAGGCCGCCGCGCCGAACACCCCCACCGCGATGACGGTGAGCACGCGGTCCTCCCAGACGAACGTCATCCCGAAGAGCACCACCGCCAGCACCGCGAGCGTCCCGAGAATCGACGGCACCAGCCTCCGGTCCGCCAGCTTCCCGCCCACCAGGTTCCCCACCACCAACCCGCCCCCGAAGACCAGCAGGATGGGTGACACCGCCGACGCCGAGAACCCACCCAGCCGCGTCAGCAACGGCGCGATGAAGGTGAACACGGCGAACACCCCGGCGAAGCCGAGCACCGTCGTCAACAACCCCAGCAACACCGGCCGCCGCCCCAGGGCTCGCAAGTCCGCGCGCCAATCCCCCGGCTCCTCCGGCGCGCCATCTTTCGGCACGTACACCGCAATCACCGCCACCGCGACGAGCCCGATGAGCGCCACCGCCCAGAACGTCGCGCGCCAGCCAGATGCCTGCCCCAGCCACGTCCCCAGCGGCACGCCGAGGATGTTCGCCACCGTCAGGCCGGTGAACATGATGGCGATGGCGGACGCACGCCGGTCCACCGGCACCAACCCCGTCGCCACCACGGAGCCCACGCCGAAGAAGGTCCCATGCGACAGCGCCGTCAGCACCCGGGCCGCCATCAGCGTGCCGTACGTGGGCGCCAGCGCGCAGAGCACGTTGCCCACCGTGAAGATGACCATCAATCCCAGCAGCACGTGCTTTCTGGACCAGCGTCCCGTCAGCACCGTGAGCACGGGCGCCCCGGCCACCACGCCCAGCGCGTAGCCGGAGATGAGCAGCCCCGCCGTGGAGATGGAGACGCCCAGGTCAGCGCCCACCTCCATCAACAACCCCATGATGACGAACTCCGTGACGCCGATTCCAAAGGCGCCCGCGGTCAATGCGAACAAGGCCAGCGGCATGGCTTCGTGGCCCTCCGATGAAGAAGTGGATGGGCCCTTGTATGGACGGCACGATTTCCGTGCGGTAGAGCGCCGTGCGGAACAGGACTTGTGACTTCGGCTCACCATGGCTCGACTCGACGTCAATCGCTTCGGAGAGATGGAGGTCTTCGTGAAGGTGGTGGAGCTGGGCGGCTTCTCCGCCGCGGCCCGCGCCTTCCGGATGACGCCCTCGGCGGTGAGCAAGCTGGTGGCCCGCCTGGAGCAGCGACTGGGAGCCCGCCTGGTCAACCGCTCCACCCGCGCGCTCCAGCTCACCCCGGAGGGCTGCGGCTTCTATGAGCGCAGCGTGCGCATCCTCGCCGAGCTGGAAGAGGCCGAGCGCGGCGCCGCCACGAGCGACGAGCCTCGAGGCCGCCTGCGCGTCAACACCAACGCCGCCTTCGGCCGCGTGCTGCTCATCCCCCTGCTGCCCGGCTTCCTCGCCCGTCACCCCGGCGTGTCGGTGGAATTGGTTCTGACGGACCAGCTCATCGACCTGCTCGACGAGCGCACCGACGTGGCCATCCGCCACGGCCAGCTCAAGAGCTCCCAGCTCACCTCGCGCCGCCTGGGCGAGACGCGGATGGTCATCGTCGCCTCACCGGACTACGTGAAGCGTCACGGCCTGCCCCAGTCGCCCGAGGAGCTCGGCGCCCACAACCGGCTGGGCTTCAGCTACGCGCGCGCCATCGAAGGCTGGCCCCTGAAGGAAGAGGACGCGCAGCTCGCCGTGCCGCCCATCGGCAACGTCCAGGCGAGTGACGGCGAGGCGCTGCGACAGCTCGCCCTGGCCGGCGTCGGGCTGGCGCGGCTGGCGCGCTTCCAGGTGCAGGACGACCTGGACAAGGGACACCTCGTGCCCGTGCTCGAGGCGCACAACCCCGGCGACACCGAGGCCATCCACATCCTCTTCATGAGCCAGGGAGGCCACCTGCCCTCGCGCGTGCGAGCCTTCGTGGACCACCTCACCGCCCACGTGCGCATCCCCTGACGCGCGACCTCAGGCCCGCGTCAGTCGCGAGGCGAGCCGGGGCAGCACGTCCCCCGCGCTCGCTTCGATACACAGGTCCGCCAGCTCCACGCCGCGACACTCGCCCAGGTTGAGGATGGCGATGGGTACCTGTCGCTCGGAGGCGCGCACGAGGAAGCGATAGCCGGAGTAGATGGCCAGCGACGAGCCCACCACCAGCAGCGCGTCCCCCTCCTCCAGCAACCCGAACGCATCCGCCACCGTGGGCGCGGGCACGTTGTCCCCGAAGAACACCACGTCCGGCTTCAGCGTCCCGCCGCAGCGCAGGCACGCGGGCACCCGGAAGGACTGGAGCGCCTCCGAGCTCAGCTCCGCGTCACCGTCCGGCCGCAGCTCCAGCACCTGGTGGGTGAAGTCCGGATTGAGCGACAAGAGACGCTCCTGCAGGTCGACGCGCGCCTCCTGCGCCCCGCAGTCCAGGCAGCGCACGCGGGCCAGCGCGCCGTGCAGCTCGATGATGCGCGAGCTGCCCGCGGCGTGGTGCAGCCGGTCCACGTTCTGGGTGATGAGCCCTTGGACATGGCCGCCCTGCTCCAGCGCGGCCAGCGCCTGGTGCGCGGCGTTGGGACGGGCGGCGGCGAAGCGGGGCCAGCCGAGCAGGCTGCGCGCCCAGTAGCGGGCCCGCACCTCGGGGCGCTGGAGGAACTCGCGGTGCTGGATGGGGTTGCGCGCGCGGGCGCGGGTGCCCGGGCCGCGATAGTCGGGGATGCCCGACTCCGTGCTGCACCCGGCGCCGGTGAGGACCACCGTGCGCCGTCCTCGCAGCAACGAGGCCAGCGCCTCCACGTCCTCGGCGGCTCCAGGCACGGGTGACGTCAGCGGCGATTGGCTCATGGCGGCCTACGTATAATGGCCACCCCGCCAACTTGCCCAGCCTCCCTGCCCGCCCTCCCCGCCCCAGGAGCGGGACTCCGCCCCGCCGGCCAGGCTGGCGAGCGGGCCGCCGCCCGATGAGGCCTGGAGTCCCCCAGCCGTTGCCGTGGCGAGCGAGCATCAGCTCGCCGACGTCGCCGAGTCGTTGCGATGCAGCGCGTCGGCGACACCCACGCGGTCCGCCTCGCCAGGGGCGATGAGTCGCTGCCGCCGCGCTGGCCACGCCCACACGGGTCAGCTCACCGTTGGCGCCAGGTCGACTCCATGGTCCCCGGCCACACCCGAGCGCATCGCGGGGACACCTCCGAAGAAGGCAACGCCCGGTCGACGCCGCTCCACGGGGGCCATCCGTGATAGACGCCCGCCCATGCCCAGCTGGCAATGGAAGGCGTTCGCGGAGCTGACGCTCGAGGAGCTGTACGCGGTGCTCGCGCTGCGGCAGGAGGTCTTCGTGGTGGAGCAGCGCTCCATCTACCAGGACGTCGATGGCCTGGACCCGAGCTCGCTGCACCTGCTCTCCCACGAGGGCGAGGGCCCGGAGCGCTTGCTCTGCGCGTACCTGCGCATCCTCCCGCCCGACGTGAAGTTCCCCGGCGCCGCGAGCCTGGGCCGCGTGGTGACCTCGCCGCGCGCCCGGGGACGCGGACTGGGCAGGGAGCTGACCGAGCGCGGCCTCGCGCGACTCGAGGCCCTGTACCCCGACGCCACCATCCGCATCTCCGCCCAGGACTACCTGCGCGCCTTCTACACGAGCCTCGGCTTCATCGCGGAGGGAGAGGTCTACGACGAGGACGGCATCCCTCACATCGAGATGAGCCGCCCTCCCCGTCGCTGAAGCCCCGCGCCGGCTAGTTGTTGAAGTACGGCGAGGTCGCCTGGCGAAGGAGCGCGGCCAGGTCCTCCGCCTCGAGCAGCTGCCGCCCGGAGAGGCCCGGCAGCTGAGCCTCCACCGCGAGCCGCCCCTCCCGGAGGATGGCGTAGGCCTCGAACGTCTGGACCTGCTTGAGGATCCGCACCATCACCTTCCGCGTGGCGAAGGTGCGCACACCATCCAGGTCGAGCAGGTTGGCGCGCAGCTGCGCGAGAATCAGGGGGGTCACCACCGTGTCCGTCCGGGGGGCGTTCCTCACGTAGCCACGCAGCGGCGACGCATCCAGGTAGAGCCGCTGGAACACCACGCGCGTCATGGCATCCGCCCTCGCGCCGTAGCCCGGGTCCGCCGCCAGCACCTCCGGAGCAATGGGCGCCTCCAGCCCCTGCATGGCGAGAGTCCAGGCCCGGACACGCTGGGCGGAGAGGCGGGAGGCCCTCAGGTACTGGAGGACACCGTTGAGGAGGGCGTCATCGGGACCGCGGCCACTTCCCGCCAGGTGCGCCTCCAGCGCTTGTCGATAGGCGGGACCGTAGAACAGCTCCAGCGGCGCGGGCGTCGCATCGTACCGGGTGCAGTCCGGGTCCGTGAACGAGTCCTCGTCCGTGCAGAACGGCTCCGTCGGCGGCGAGGAGGACAGGCCATACAGATAGCGGACGGCGGCGACGTCATAGGGGCCGACCGCCTCGCCCCGCAGGTCCTGCTCCGGCGCGAACGTGTACTCCATCACCGAGTTGGACGGCTTCGCGAACGAGCCCTTGAAGTTGTGCCGCAAGCCCAGCGTGTGCCCCACCTCGTGCATCACCACGACGGTGAAGAAGCGCTCCACCCGCTCCTCGGGCGAAGGCACGGGGAGCTCGTTTAGCGCGGACCCCTGCGCCCGGAGCGGACCGGAGAGGCTCGCCGCCGCGTCCGCCAGGTGCAGCTCGCACAGGTGGGAGGGCGCCATGCCGTTCCACGACAGCTGGAGGGCCTTCTCGGGCCGAGGCCTCACGGCCACCGCGGGCGCGGCCCCGGTCGGCAACGAGCCGATGACCTCGATGGCGTGGTCCAACCACGCGCTGCTGAGATACACGCTCGCGCCCAGCGTCTCGCCGGTGTTCGGGTTCGTGCGCCAGTTCGCGAACGCCGTCTCGTAGGACGGGTCCGGGTCGAAGAGGATGAAGTTCTTGTCGTCGTCCCCGAAGGACTCTCCGGGCTCGGCCATGCGCACGGTGAAGACCGTGAAGCCGAAGGCCTGGTTCCAGGACTCCACGCCCTTCTTCACCGCGCCGATGATGTCGTAGGGCAGGTAGCGAGGGTCCGCCTGGGACGTGCGCAACGTGTCGCTGATCACCCAGGTGATGGGCTTCATCCCGGGCCGGATGTTCCACTTGCCCACCAGCGTCTCGACGAGGCCACGGGTGTTGGGGACGATGCGGCTGGCGCTCTCGTAGAAGTACGCCGGCGTCGGGGGCGTCTGCATGGGCGTGAAGCCCTGGCCCTCCTGATAGCGGCGCAGCGCGACGCCCACCGTCGCGGTGACGCGGAACGTCTCGTCGGGTGAGGCCTCGAAGTCCGCATAGCCATACGCGCGTCCGGTGATGACCTTCTGGAAGGAGACCCCGTCCTTCAGCGCGCGGAAGCGCTGCGCGAACGCCAGCTCCACCGAGAACGGCGGCCCGTAGAAGGTGCGGGTGAACGCATCCATGCCCATCACCCGGTCCAGGCCCGCGGCCGGGTCGAAGAGCACGTACTGGTCCGAGCCCCGCAGGCGCGAGAAGCCAGGATGGTCCTCGATGACGGGCCACGCCTCGACGATCTCCTCGGGCTTGAAGAGCGTGCTGCGCACCTTCGTGTCGTCCACGTCGAACGCATACAACCGGCCGTTCTGCTCCTGGAAGGACACCACGCGCACGCCCAAGGAGGTGGCGCTGCTGCCGTAGAGGCTCTCCGGGGTGTGCTGCTCCAGATAGACAGACATGAACCAGCGCTTGCCCAGCTCACTTCTGCGCAGCGCCAGGTAGAAGGTGCCGGGCGAGTCGTCCTGAAGGCCCGTGGCCGCCGAGCCCAGCCCCGAGCGCAGCCGCTCGATGGAGCCCGGCTCCAGCGTCCTCGGAATGGCGACGATGGGTCCTTCCAGCGTCACCTGGGGCACCTCGGGATGGACTGCGTCAGAACATCCGGACGACACCATCCAGAGCGCGCACACCCACCCCATCAGCCCGCATCCGCGGACCTGTGTTCGAGTCGTCATGTCGCCTTCCTTTCCGGGAGACCTTCGAGGAAACGAGAGCAATCCCCACGCATATCGAAGCGCGCTACGCTGTCGGGACTTCAACCTCCAGCCCGACGAGTGTGTGTCTTCGTGTACGAGCGCTTGCGACTGTCCCTGCTGATGCTGGCGCTGTGGCTGGGCGCCTCGGGCTGCGTCATCGGCCCGCGCTTCACGCGCTGCCCCGGCGAGGGAGGGCGCGGCTGGGTGGAGCTGGACAGCGAGCACTACACGCTGCGCACGGACCTGCCTCCCGAGCAGGCTCGCGAGGCGATGGGAGAGCTGGAGCGCATGCGCATCGTGCTGCTCGCGGGCATGTGGCCCTCCGCGCTCCGACAGCCAATGGCGAAGTTGTCCGTCTACGTGCTCGCGGATTGGAAGGAGTTCAAGGGCCTCTACCCGCGCCGCGTGCAGGCGCTCTACCACCGCTCGGAGACCGAGGCGCTCATCGTCCTGTCCGGCCCACCCTCGGCGTGGGCGCGTCGCTACTCCGCCCTGTCCATGGACGCCTCCTCGCGGCTCAACCACGAGCTGGCGCACTACCTGAGCTCCTACGTCCTGCTGCGCCAGCCCCTGTGGCTCTCCGAGGGGCTCGCCGAGTACCTGGAGACCGCGCAGCTCACGGCGGACGGCAGGAGCGCCGTGCTGGGCGTCCCCAACAAAGATGCCACCTATGTGGCGGCCCGGATGCTGCGCGAATCGGTGGACAGCGCCCAGGGCGGTGGCGTGGTTCCAGGCACCCTCGCCTGGGAGCCGGGGCTGAACTTCGAGGAGCAGGACCGCGAGCTCTCCTCCATGTACGCGGGGAGCTGGGCGCTGGTGCACTGGCTCATCCACGAGCGCGCCGAGCGCTTCGCTGAATTCCAGACGCGGCTGTCCCAAGGGATGGCGCCCGACGAGGCCCTCCGCGGGGCACTGCCGGAGCTGGCGCAGGGCACGATGGACCAGACGCTCTGGGAATACCTCCGAGGGCGCCCTCCCCCGCCACGGCAGGTGGTGGTGCCACCCACGGACCTGGCCTTCGTCGAGCGAACCCTGGAGGACGCGGAGGTGCACGCCACGCGCTCGAAGCTGGCCGCGCTGGGGGCGTCGATGGCCCGGCAGGCGGCGCTCGTGAAGAACCGCCAGGTGCTGGCCCGCAAGGAGCTGGACGAGGCCCTGCGCATCGACCCCCAGGGACTCCCGGCCCTGGCGGTGAAGTCCGCCGAGGCCTCGCGCGAGGAGAGGCTCGCGCTCGCGAGGACCGCGGTGCGCGCCCACCCCGATGACAGCGGCGCGTGGCTGCTGCTCGGCGCCGCGCTGGAGTCGGACGAGGCCGCCCAGGAGGAGCGCGAGGCCGCCTACAAGAAGGCCCTCTCGCTGGAGCCGCGGAGCATCCCCGCCACGAAGGGGCTGGCGTGGCTGTACGTCACCCAGGGCCGCTCCGCGGAGGCGCTGCCCTTGGCCCAGTGGGCCGTGTCGCTGGCGCCGTGGAGCCCCTCCGCGCTGGACACCCTGGCGCTGGCGCTCGCGGGACAGGGGCGCTGCGAGGAGGCCATCCAGCTGGAGCACCGCGCGCTGGGACACCTGCGCGAGCAGCGCAGCACGGAGCAGGAGCACGTCCTGCGCGAGCGCCTGGCGAAGCTCGCCGACGGCTCCTTGTGCAAGCCCTCGCCGCCGTGACGGCTACAGCTTGCGCAGCCGCACGCGCTTGACCTTGTGGTCCGGCCCCTTGAGCAGAATGAGCCGGGCGCGCGAGCGCGTGGGCGCGATGTTCTGCGCCAGGTTGGGGCCGTTGATGTCGCCCCAGATGTTCTCCGCCATGGCCGTCGCCTGCTCGGGCGTCAGGTCCGAGAAGCGCCGGAAGTAGCTGCGCTCGTCGCGGAAGGCCGTCTGCTGCAGGCGCAGGAAGCGGTCCACGTACCAGCGGCGGATGTCCTGCTCGCTGGCGTCCACGTAGATGGAGAAGTCGAAGAAGTCCGACAGGAAGGTGTGCGGGATGCGCTGCCCGACGACGCCGGACTGCAGGACGTTGAGGCCCTCCAGGATGAGGATGTCGGGCTGGCGGATGACCTTCGCCTCCTCGGGCACCACGTCGTAGACCAGGTGCGAGTACACGGGCGCCGTCACCTCCGCGCGTCCCGCCTTGAGCTCCGCGAGCAGCCGCACCAACGCGCGCCGGTCATAGCTCTCCGGGAAGCCCTTGCGGTTCATCAGGCCGCGCTCGGTGAGGATGCGGTTGGGGAAGAGGAAGCCGTCCGTGGTGACCAGCTCCACCCGCGGGTGGTCCGGCCAGCGAGCCAAGAGCGCCTGGAGGATGCGGGCCGTGGTGCTCTTGCCCACCGCGACGCTGCCGGCGATGGCGATGATGAACGGCACCTTCTGCGTGGAGCCCCCCAGGAAGGCCTGCTGCTCGGCCCACAGCCGCTGCGCGGCCGCCACCTGGAGGTTGAGCAGCCGGGACAGCGGCAGGTAGACGTCCGAGACCTCCTCCAGGTCCAGGTGCTCGCCCAGCCCTCGCAGCCCGTCCAGGTCCTCCGTCGTGAGCGTCAGCGGCGTGGAGGCGCGCAACGCCCGCCAGGCCTCGCGCTCCAGCTCGACGAACATGGACACCGAGGGCACGGCGGCTGCGGTCATGGAGGGGCTCTTTTCCGGAGGCTGCTGGATACCGCGCCTACCACAGCGCGGCGCTCGGTGCGCGGGCTCAAGTGCCAGAGGCGGGGTCCCACCCGTAGAAACGCTTCAGCTCTTCATACAAGTCGGGGGTCTTCCTGCGCATCCGCTCGGGCCGCTCGAAGAAGTTCTCGCTGGCCACGGCGAAGAACTCCGCCTCGTTGAGGGCGCCGTAGTCATCCAGCACCTGGCGCTCGCGGGGGCGGCCCTGCTGGAGCGCGTGGAAGTGCTCGCTCATCACCGAGGCCCAGGTGCGGTAGTGCGAGTAGCTGCGCAGCTTCGGCGTGCCGTCGAAGGCGCCGTCGGCCCGGTCCAGCACGTGGGCGAACTCGTGGGTGGCGGTGTCGTGGCCGTCGTCGGGGTTCTTCAACCCGCCGAGCACCGCGGCCCAGGACAGGATGACCGAGCCCCAGTGCTTCGCCTCCCCCAGCACCACGCCGGTGCGGTCCGGCAGCAGGAAGGCGTCCGGGTAGACGATGACTTCGCGCAGCCGGTCGTAATACGACAGGTCCAGGTGCACGACGAGCTGCACGGCGGTGGCGGCCACGACGACGCGAATCTCGTCGGTGATGGCCAGGCCCCCCGCGCCGATGAACTCCTTCTCCCAGACGAAGACCTTCAGCTTCGCGAGGAAGTCCTCGCGCAGGGCGGGCGACAGCCGGGAGAAGAACGGGACATGGGCCTCCAGGTGGCCCAGCCACTCGGAGGGGAACGGCCGCCGCAGCAGACGTCGGCGTCGGAGCTGGCGAAACAGACCGGTCATCGGGACACGACCCCGGGGACGTCCCGGAGCTTCCTCGGGGGCAGGCATAGCAAATGTTCCACTGTCGTGCCTTCCCGTCACTCCGCAATCCCGATGGACCGGCGGTGGCGGTAGGGTGCGGTCCGGAGGGCTTGAGGCCGGTAGCCCCCGACGCGGTCATGGATGTGCGACGAGTCATGAGCGGACGAGTGGTGAAGTGGTGCGCGATGCTGGGACTCGCCCTGGGGGCGGGGCAGGCGGGCGCGCAGGAGCCGGGACAGGTGGTGGACGAGGTGGTGGTGCGCGGTCCGGAGAAGACGCGCCCGGAGACGGTGCAGGCGTACTCGCGCATCGACGCGGGGGACGAGCTCACCTTCGAGCAGTTGGACAAGGTGGAGCGACGGCTGCTCGCCACCGGTCTGTTCCAGGAGGTGACGGTGCGCACCGAGCCCACGGGCCCGGGCCGCGTCCGCCTCATCCTGGAGGTGGAGGAGAAGGCCTCGTGGGTGGTGGCGCCCACCTTCGCGTTGTCGTCGGACAACGTGGGCGGCGGCGTGCTGTACGCGGAGAACAACCTGTGGGGCCGCAGCAAGAAGTTCGCGACCGCCGCGCAGGTGAGCACCGCGGAGAGCGGCCTGTTCGTCGGCTACCTGGACCAGAACGTCTTCGGGTTGCCGCAGCTGCGCTTCAGTCTGGAGGGCCAGCTCCGAAGCGACCGCATGGACGAGTACCAGCCGGGGGCGGGCCAGGAGGACCCGGAGGTGGTGCGCCGCACGCGCCTCAACTCGGCCTCGCTCGCCGGGGAGTTCGGCGTGATGCTCTTCGAGCGCGTGCGCGCCGCGGTGAAGTACCGGCTGATGAGCATCGACGCGAAGTCGCCGGACGCGAAGGAGGAGGTCACCACGCCCGCGTTCTCCACCGGCCCCGCGCAGCAGGACGCGTCGGTGCGGTTGATGGTGGGAATCGACACGCGGCAGAACCTGCACGCGGTGATGGAGGGCATCAACCTGGAGGCCTCCTACGAGGTGTCCAATCCCGAGGTGGGCAGCGACTTCCGCTACCGGCGCTTCGGGCTGCTGTACCGCCATGGCCTGCGCCTGTTCGAGGAGCACAACGTGGTGCTGCGCGGCGAGGCGGCCGCGGGCGTGGACCTGCCCTTCCACCAGGAGCTGGTGATGGGCGGCAACTCGCTGCGCGGCTTCGTCCACCGGCAGTTCCGCGGCGACACGCGCCTGTCGTTCACCGCCGAGTACCACTTCCCGCTCTTCACCATCCGCCAGCTGTCCTTCCGGGGCGTGGGCTTCTCCGACACGGGGCTGATGGTGTGGAGGGACTTGCCCGCCGACGGTGAGCTGCGGGACGTGAACGGGCGCGTGGTGCGCGGCTACCTGCCCGACAGCAAGAGTGGCCTGAAGGGCTCCACCTTCGCGCAGGGCGTGGGCGCGGGCCTGCGGCTGTACCTGCGCAACATCGTCCTGCCGCTGGTGGGCGTGGACGCGGCCTACGGCGTCAACTCGGGGGAGTTCCGTTTCTACCTGGTGGCGGGCGTCAGTCCGTCCTGAAGCGGACTGTCAGCCGGGTGAGTCCCGCGGCGTCCGGTGCGGCGCGCGGGACGTCCCCCTTCGAGCGGTCAGCGCGACTACGCTCGCGGGAAGCCAGCGGCTCGCCGTCCCTCCTCTTCTCCCCGTGGGTGCTCACCATGTCCCAGGAACGCTTCACGACGAGCCGGGAGGTGTACCACCGCATCCGGTGGGACCCTCGGCTGGAGGCCCGTGAGTTCGTCATCGGCTACGACACCCACGGCGAGCGCCTGGAGGAGATGCCGTTCGAGGCCTTCGTGCCGGACGGCGAAATCCCCTGGCACCGCGTCTGGTACTTCAAGCGCGGGCGCGAGGTGGTGTGGGACCGCAAGGAGCGCATCGACCGGCTGAATCACCTCGTCGAGCCACCCGCCGAGGCTCCCGCCCCCACCCCGCCCCGTCCTCGCGAGGTCCCCGGCTTCGCGCGCCTGCATGTCCATCGCTACGACGCGCGGGCCGGGGATTGGATGAAGTCCCCATCCTCGGCGCCGGGGGACGCGCGCCTGGCGCCGGAGCGACTCACCGTCGCCACCTTCAACGTCCTCTTCGACCTGTACGACCGGGAGAAGCTCGCCACCGAGCACCGCACGCCCGCGGCCCTGGCGCTGCTGCGCGAGACCGACGCGGACGTCATCGTCCTTCAAGAAGTCACCGCGCCCTTCCTGCGGGCCCTGCTCGCGGAGGGCTGGGTGCGCGAGCGCTACCACGTGTCGGACGGTCCCGAGGCGAACACCGTCGTCCCCTACGGGCAGGTGCTCCTGTCGCGCGAGCCCCTCGCCTCGGTGTGGCAGCGGGTCTTCTCGCGCGACAAGCGCCTCATCGTGGGCGAGCTGCGACTGGCGGGCGGCCCGCTGTGGGTGGCCACGCCGCACCTGACGAGCAACCGCGAGGCCACCGGCGCCGCGGCCCGGGCCACCCAGGTCCAGGCGCTGCTGGAGGAGCTCCCGACACTCACGGGCGACGACGACGCGGGCGCGCCAGACGTCGTGCTGGCCGGGGACTTCAACTTCGGCGACGGAGACGCGGAGGTGGAGTCCTTCCGCCGCGCGGGCTTCGTGGATGCATGGCCCACGCTGCGCCCGTCCGAGCAGGGGGAGACGTACAATCCTCGGCTCAACTCGCTGGCCGCCATCACCACCGTGTCCGGACGGCTCCAGCGGTTGGACCGCGTGCTGGTGGCCTCGCCCTCGGGGCGACTCTCGCCGGAGTCCATCGAGCTGTTCGGCGAAGCCCCGCTGAAGGGCGCGCGTGCTCCGTCCGGCGAGCCGCTGTTCGCGTCGGACCACTTCGGCATCCGCTGCGTCCTGCGCCGCGACACCCGCGCGGCCTCCTCCGTGACGGGCGCCGCGGCGGCCCGGCTCGTCCATCACACCGCCGTGGTGCTCATCCCTCCCGAGTCCGTGTGGCCGCCCATCCAGGCGCTGCGCAAGAAGCACGACGCGAAGTTCGAGCGGTGGATGCCCCACGTCACCCTGCTCTACCCCTTCCTCCCCGAGGAGGACTTCGACGCGGTGGCGGCGCTGCTCGGCGAGGCCGCGCGGAGCATCGAGCCCTTCCAGGTGACGCTCTCCGACTTCGACCACTTCGACCACCGCGCCAGCGCGACGGCGTGGTTGAGGCCCGAGGACGCGCCCCGAGGTGCCCTGGCGCGACTGCACGCGAAGCTCGTCTCCGTGGTGCCCGAGTGCGCGCCCCCGGCCCATGGGTTCCACCCGCATCTGTCCGTGGGGCAGGTGCCCCACTCGGACGACGTGGACGTGGAGCGCACCGTCGCCACGTGGGCACGGGGCTGGCGTCCGCTGAGCTTCGAGGTCCGCGAGGTCTGCATCATCCGCCGCCAGGGCAACACGCCGTTCGAGGTCGTCCGACGCATTCCGCTGGGTGTCGCGCGCGCGGAGGCCACGACAGCGGGCACCGGTGACGACGCGCTGCGCTCCGCGCTCGGGAACGTGGGCGCCGTCGAGAGCGCTCCCGAGACACGGGCGAAGCGCGACGAGGCCGTGGAGCGGCTGCGGGTGCTGTGCGCTCGCGTGGGCGCCTCGCTGCATCCGTATGGCTCCTATCTGCTCGGGACCGATGGCGCGGGCAGTGACGTGGACGCGGTGGCGCTCGGCCCCGCGGGCCAGTCACGGGAGGACTTCGCGCGGGAGCTGTTGGGGGAGCTGGCGAGGTCGGAGCCCGAGAGCCGCGCGGCCTCGCGCTTCGTCGCCGATGCGGCCATCCCGCTGGTGAAGGTGGTGCTGGGCGGCGTGAGCTTCGAGGTGTCCCACGCCAGTCGGCCCGAGGGCGCCGGGTCCTTGGACCCGCTGGAGCTGCTCGCGCGACACGCGGACGCGTTCGACCCCGCGGGCCTGCGCTCGGTGCTGGGGCTCGCGGACATGAAGGGCGTGCTGGAAGCGCTCGGTCCGGACGAGGACACCCACGCGAGGTTCCGGAGGCTGCTGCGTGCCGTGAAGGCCTGGGCCCGGGCTCGAGGGCTCTACTCACATGCGCTCGGCTATCTCGGGGGCCTGTCGTGGACGGTGCTCGCGGCCTGGGCCACCACGCGCGCGGCGCCCGAGGCGGTGAAGTCCGACGTGGACCTGCTCGCGCACTTCTTCGACACCTTCGCCACGTGGCCCTGGCCCCAGCCCGTGGCCCTGACGATGGAGACGGCGCGCTACCGGCCGGATGGCAAGCGGGACCTGCTGCCCATCATCGCCCCCGTGGCGCCGCTGAGGAACACCACACGCAACGTGTCGCGCTCCACCTCCCGCATCCTTCGCGAGGAGTGGGCGCGCGCGAGGGAGCTCGTGGCCCAGGCGCGCAGGACGGGGACGCCCGGAGCGTGGTCCCTGTTGTTCGAGCCGCTCGATTCGACCAGCCAACCGTCGACCCGACTGCGGCTGAGCGCCGACGCGAAGACCCCTGAGGGGCGCGAGGTCGCCCAGGGGTGGCTGCTCGGGCACATCACGGCCCTGGCGTACCGCCTGGAGAGTGATCGCCGCCTGACGGTGCGTCCCCTCCAGGCGCCGGGAGCCGGGGGCTCGCTGCTCATCGGCCTGGAGGCCCGGGACCCGAGCGCGCTCGCGTGGAGGCCGGGCACGCCGCTCGTCGAGGCGGTGGAGTCCTTCCGCGCGTCGTTCCTCGAATGGGCCCACCGTCCCGACGGGGCCACCCTCCAGGTGGAGCTGTCACGCGCGAGCGCCTCGGGCCTCCCCGGGGAAACAGACCCGTAAGGACAGACACCCCGCTCCAGCCCTGGCGCGTCCCATGAACGTCCTCCCCGAGTGAGATAGACTTCACCCGAAGTCATTCACACCGAGGGGGGGTCGTCGTGTCCCAGAGCCATCGTGTCGCGAAGCTGCCCATCCGCATGCGGGGCTTCGTCCAGCCCGACACCCAGTCTCAGTTCGAGGGCTACGTCGAGGCGGGCACCTACTTCGTGCTCGAGGAGAGGCCGGGCAGCCCGACGCCGGACACCGACTTCGTGCGCCTGGAGGTCCCCACGCTGGGCGCGCTGGACACCTGGGTCTGCACGCGCTGGCGCACGCAGCACTACGTGAGCGTGACGAACCAGGCGCAGCCTCCGCCCGCCGTGCGGCTGCCCTTCGATGACGACCCGCTGGCCATCGCCGAGAGCCAGCTCGTCACGTTGCTCCAGGGCCTGAAGGACTTCCGCTACGACCTGGACCAGGCGTACTACCCCTGGGACCTCCCGGGCATCCGCGTGCCTCGCGCGCCGCCCCTGTTCAACAACTGCTGCACCTTCGTCGAGGCGCTCACGGTGAAGGCCTTCGCGGACGCCCACGGCGCGAACTTCGCGTGGGACTCGCGGCGCCACCGGCAGATGATGATTGCCTCCACGGAGGACTTCTTCTCCCCCGTCACCGCCGCCGTCGAGAGCGGCATGGCCATCCCCGCGCCCTCGGCCGATGCCCACCCGCATCCGTGGACGCTCATCCAGGGCTGGCGCAACCCGTGGCGCTCCGGCCACACCTTCCTCGTGGTGGACCACCACCCCGCCACCGACAAGGCCCTGGTGCTGGAGTCCAACAGCGCCAACGGCCTCGACGGCGTCGGCTACCGGGGCATCGGCAACCTGAGGGACATCGGCCTCGAGCCGCCCGAGGGCTGGTGGAACCTGCCGGACGTGTGGACGTGGCGGAAGCTCTGCTCCACGTATCTCTTCCGCCAGCAGGCCTGGCTCAAGGTCAAGGACCGCTCCTTGTCCAGGCTGTCCGCCACCTCGCCCTGAACGCGCGGCTCAGAAGCGCCGGCGCCGCAGCTCCAGCATCCAGGCCTCCAGCGCGTCCACGGCGTTGGAGGGCGGCGCCTCGGGCAGCACCGACACCGCCAGCGCCGCGTCGAGCACCTCGAACGAGCGGGCCACCCGGACGCGCCACGCTTCGCTCAGCGCCTCCGGCAGCTCGCTCTTCTCCCCGCGCCGCTTCTGCTCCACCAGCTCGCGGGCCTCGGGGAAGCCGTGGGCGTCCAAGAGCTCGGTGACGTCCGTCTCCACGCCCCCGGTGCGCAGCAGGTGCGTGCCCGTCAGCGTGGTGCGCAGCACGTAGAGCAGCTTCTTGGCGGAGCGAAAGCCGCTCTTCTCCCACTCACGCAGCTGGCCGTGGGCGAAGCCGTTGTAGTGACGGAACACCCGCCGCGACAGCACCTCGCGCGCCAGCGGCTGGAGCGACTCCAGGTCCGGAGAGGCCCGCAGGGTGATGGCGCCCAGGATGCGCTCCAGGTAGTTGCCATTGCCCTGCAACAGTCCCTGGAGGACGGATGCGAGCTCATTGGACGAGTAGTCCACCTCCACGCCATCCACCACCTCCAGGCGCTCGGCGTTGAGCTGCCGGGGGCTGAGCCCCAGGAGCATGGCGGTGGGCGCCACGTGGATGGACTTCAGGTCCAGGTCACTGTCGGGCGAGGGGAACCCGTAGGCATGCGCCCCCGTCAGCGACACCACCAGGTGCTCGCGTCGCGCGGACTCCTCGTCGAGCACGCGGTCCGCCACCGTCTTCTCGTGCTCCGTCAGCGTGCCCTTCATTCCGAATCCCTCCACTCCATCCGCGGGGCCTCGGGCGCCTCGCGTCCCCAGGGCCCCGGCGCCTTCGTCACCCAGCGCCGCGCCACCTCATCCCCCACCCGCCGCAGCAGCCGGTCCGCTCGCGCGTAGTCGGGCTGCTCCGGCAGACGGCTCTCCCGCCGCGCCGCCTCCAGCTCCGGTGCCATCGCCTCCGCGTCGCGCAGCACGTCCTCGAGCGGGACCTGCCCCGCCTTGATGTCCAACAGCCGAGCCTTCAGGGCACCCGTCGCCTCGAAGACGGGCTCGCCGTGGCGCAGCCAGCCCGTGGCCGTGGCGATCAACCGCAGCAGGTTGTACGCGTTCTTCGGTCGCAGCTCCCGCGCCGACGGAGGACGCTGTCCCCCTCCACGCGCGTAGGCGGTGAGCGCCGCGAAGTCGTTGGCGGCGAGCAGGCCCTGGTCCGACAGCGAGCGATAGAGCTGCTTGACGTAGGTCTTCGCCGCCAGCAGCGCGTCCTCGGGCGTGGGCGCGCCGCGCGGGGAGATGTCCGCCAGTCGCCGGGCCACTTCGTCCAGGTCCGGCGTGGGGTCCTCGCACAGCCACTCCAGCAGCAGGTCCCGGTGCTCGGCGAGCCGCTGGCTGCGCGTGAGCTTGTCGAGCTGGCTCATGGCGTAGCGACCGAAGCTGCCGAAGATGGACTGCGAGACGAAGGCCTCGCGCTCCGCGAGGAACCACTCGCCCAGCTCATCCAGCGCCCGGGCGCCCGGGACGAACAGCGTCTCCAGCGTGTTCGGGTCCGCGCGCAGGGCCTGCTCCACCGTCTTGCGCGCCTCCCAATAGGTCGTGCTGCCGTCGGCGCTCACCAGGTCCTGCGGCGCCTCCACCAGGCCGAAGCTCCACGAGAGCGGCAGGGCGAACACCCCGCGCACGTCCACGTCCGACTGCGCGTTCGCCAGTCCCCACGCATGGCTGCCCACGCGCGTCTCCAACACCACGCAGGGGCCCAGCGCGTTCCAGGCGGCCTCGCGCCGCTGGGCGAACTGGACCTGTCCCGGACGCCGGGGCACCAGCTCGTCGCGCGCGAACCACACCTCGCCCACGCCGACGATCTGGATGTCGAGCCCGCCGTCCTTCGCCCGCACCACGCGCCCCACCACGCCCTGGGGGATGCGCCGCCCGCCGGAGGTCATCCGCTCCACGCGCGTCGTCACCTCGGTGCCATGCGGCAGCGGCACCGACAGCCGGTCCACCTGCTCCAGGCCTCGGATGCGCGCGGCGCCCGGGTGGGAGGAATCCTTGGGAGAGTCACTCATCGTTCACCTCGAAGTGCGCGGCCGCGCGAGGGACGCCCGAGCCCCCGGAGGGCTGACCGGGACCTCAGCGGCGCGCCGTGGGCAGGGCGATGCTCTCACGAAGGCGAGACAGCAGTCCGCGCGTCGTGGACAGCTCCGCCCGGCACCGGTCCAGCCGCTCGCGCAGGGAGTCGACGTCATCGCCCGCGTCCGCGCTCAGCTCCAGCTCCCGACTCAGCGTCTCCAGGGCCGACGCGCCGAACCAGGCCGCGTTGGACTTGAGCGTGTGCGCCGCGCGGCTGAGGTCGTCGAGCAGCCCCTGCCCCAGCGCCGTGTACGCGTCGTCGAGCAGCGCGGGCATGCTCTGCAGCGCGGTGTCGATGAGCTCCGGGAGGATGTTCCCCGCCTGCGAGCCCAGCTCCCGCCACAGCCGGGCCAGCGCCGCGGGCTGCAGGCCGGGGATGCGCGCGGCCTCGGGCACCAGGTCGTCGGAGAGCCCCTGCTCCGCGATGACGACGCGCTCCGGCCGCGTGCGGGTGCCGCCGACGGGCCGCGGCGTCTGGCAGCGCACCAGCGCGGCGGTGAGCGCCTCCACGCGGATGGGCTTGGACAGGAAGTCGTCCATCCCCGCCTCGAAGCACTGCTCCCGGTCGGAGTCCATCGCGTTGGCCGTCATCGCGATGACCCACGGCTGCACCGTGGGCGGCAGCTCCTTGCGGATGCGCCGCGTGGCCTCCAGGCCGTCCATCTCCGGCATCTGCAGGTCCATGAAGACCACGTCGAAGCGCTGGCGCAGGGACCACTCCAGCGCCTCGCGCCCGTTGGACGCCGCCTGCACCTGATAGCCGAGCCGGTCCAGCATCAGGCTGGCCAGCCGCTGGTTGGTGAGGTTGTCCTCCACCAGCAGGATGCGCAAGGGGACGCGGTCTCCGGGCCTGTCACGCGGCGCGGGAGCCCCCGTCGGCGCGGGCTCCACGCGCACCCGGGGCACGTCCTTGGAGAAGCAGGACATCAGCGTGTCGTGGAGCTGCGAGGCCTTCATCGGGCGCGACAGCACCCCGGAGAACAGGCCCGGCGGAGGCGCGGCGCGGCGTCCCGGTGAGGTCAGCAGGAACAGCGGCAGCGCCCGCAGGTCGTCGCGCTCGCGGATCCGCGCCGCCAGCGAGGGACCGTCCAGTCCCGGCATCTGGTGGTCGATGAGCGCCAGGTCGAACCCGGAGCCGCCCGACTGGAGCTTGGAGAGCGCCTCCATGCCGGAGCCCGCCTCCACCGGCTCGGCGCCCCACGCCTGGAGCTGTCGTCCCAGGAGCCGGCGGTTGATGGCGTTGTCGTCGACGATGAGCACGCGCCGGCCGCGCAGCAGCGGCTCGTCCGAGCGCAGGTAGCCCGCCGTCGTCTGCGGCGCGGCCTGCACGGTGAGCGCGAAGAAGAACGTGGTGCCTCGGCCGGGCACGCCCTCGCTCTCCACCCAGATGCGCCCGCCCATCGCCTCCACCAGCCGCTTGGAGATGGCGAGCCCCAGGCCCGTGCCGCCGAAGCGCCGCGCCACCGACACGTCGAGCTGGTTGAACGGCTGGAACAGGCCCTGGCGCTTCTCCTCGGGGATGCCCGGCCCCGTGTCCTGCACGGAGAAGGTGAGCTCCCACGGCGCGTCGGTCGCCTCGGCGCGGCGGACCCCGTCCACGGAGACGACGGCGCCGCCCGACTCGGTGAACTTCAGCGCGTTGCCCACCAGGTTGAGCAGCACCTGGCGCAGGCGTGAGGCGTCCCCCATCACCACCTGGGGCACGTCGGGCGAGATGTCCGCGCCCAGGTCCAAGCCCTTCTCGCTGGCGCGCACCGCGAGCAGGTCCAGCACCGACTCCACGCACTGACGCAGGTCGAACGGGTGGCGGTCCGTCTCGAAGCGGCCGGCTTCGATCTTGGAGAAGTCCAGCACGTCGTTGAGCAGCGTGAGCAGCGCCTCGCTGCTCTGGCGGATGGTGGAGATGAACTCGCGCTGCTCGCCCGTCAGGTGCGTGTCCAGCATCAGCCCCGTCATGCCGATGATGGCGTTCATCGGCGTGCGGATTTCGTGGCTCATCGTCGCCAGGAACAGGCTCTTGGCCTGGTTGGCGGACTCGGCCGCCTGGCGCGCGCGCTGGAGGTCGGTGATGTCGTGGTAGATGGCGATGAAGCCCAGCTGCCGGCCGCCCACCGACACCGGCAGCGCCAACAGCTCCACGTCCACCATCGTGTGGTCCTTGCGCAGCCGCCGCGTGACGGAGTGCACGCGCCCGCGCTGGGTGACGTCGCGCTGGGCCTTCTTCGCCTCGGGCAGGACGCTGTCCTCGGTGGCCACCAGGTCGAAGATGTGTTTGCCCAGCGCCTCCTGCGGCGTGTACCCGAAGAGCCGCTCGGCGGCGGGGTTCCACGACAGGACGATGAACTGGCGGGTGATGGTGACGATGGCGACGGGGCTGTTGCGCACCACCGCCTCGAAGAACTCCTTCTGCTGACGGATGGAGGCCTCGACCTCCAGGCTGCCGCGCATGTCCTGGAGCTGGAGCACCCAGCCCAGCGCGTTTCCGGCCGCGTCGAACTGGGCCAGCGTCTGCACGCGCAGGTAGTACGCGGGCCCGGCACCGCCCGGCCGCTGTCCGGCCAGCTCCGTCTCGTGCGGCGTGTCCGGCGAGCCGCGCGTGTCCGGCGGACGCCACCCCGACAACAGGCGCGTCACCGCCATGCCCACCAGCTCACCGCGCGGGCCGAAGATGCGCTCGGCGGCGCGGTTGACCTGCTGGATGAGCTGGGCAGCGTCGAGCACGAGCACCGCGTCGCGCGCGTGCTCGAAGACGGTGGTATGGGCTCTGGACGCCAGGTCGGACACCACTCCCCCTACCCTCCCGAGTGTAGGTCAGCTCCGCCCCCGCTCCTATTTTCGAGACCACGCGAGCAGGCCAGGGCCCAGGGGCCCGCCCACGACGGGCACGGGCCCCTGCCCAGCGTGCTGGTGGCGCGCGCTTTCAGCGGCTGCGCCACCACGCCTTGAACTCCATCCAGGAGATCCTCCCCGTGCGGTCCGCGTCGACGATGTCGAGGGCGATCTCCAGCTCCTCGTCCGTGACGTCCTGCCCGAGCGCCTCCAGCAGCCGCGCGAACTCGGCGCGCTCGATGGCACCGGTGCGGTTGCGGTCGTAGCGCTGGAAGATGTCGAGCAGTTCGTTGCCGGAGCTGGTGAGTTCGTCCACCGCCGCGTGCTCGGGCGCCAGCGGGAGGATGCCGGCGGAGGACGTCTCCACCTGCTCCACGGAGGCGAGGCTGGGGGCGGGGCGCTCGTCCGGGACGGCGGGGAGCGGCGTCTCGGGCACGTCCCGCGAGACGACCAGGCGCGGTGACAGGGGCGCCGTGGCGGGCGCGGACTTCCTGCCTCCACGGGAGGGCCTCCGGGTCGAGCCCTTCTTCGCGGCGCGCTTCTTCGTGACGGCCTTCTTGGCGGTGCTCTTGCGAGCCGCGCCCTTCTTCGCGGCGCTCTTCTTCGCGGTGGCCTTCCGGGCCGTGGGCTTCTTCGTCGCGGCCTTCTTCGTCGTGGAGGCGCGCCGGGATGACTTCTTCGCAGCACTCGACTTGCGCTTCTTCGTCGCCATGGGTGAGCCCCTCCTGGGCGGCGCGCATCGTAGCGCTCTCCTGGTGCGGGTCGGCAGCCCCTGGGTGCAGGTCCCCGGCCGGCGTCTCCCCGGCAGAGCCCACCGGCGGCCCCTCCGCTCGCCCGCACACCGAGTGTCGACTCGTCGGTGCCTGGCCCCTGTCCGGCCCCACGGCCCGGCGCTCGCATGGACGTCTGGAGGGCGGTGGTCCGGCATCCGGACTTTTCTCCAGGGATTCCAAGGTCTTGGTCAACTTTGACCCAGCCGGGCTGGAGCGCATCGATGGCCTGGAACCCTGGCGGACAAACTGTTAGCAGGCCGGGCGTTGGTTCACCTGATTGCTCCTGGCGTCATGCTGGTAGCAAGAGGGCCCCGCGAGATGTTCACATGCCGCCGCGCGCTGCGAGCAGGGCCGCCCCGCGCGCATTGGAATGCCCCCGCCCGCCCCCCATTGGACTTCCGCCTCTGAATGAATGACTCGCTAGAGACCCTCCTCGCCGATGGAATCATCGAGGCCGTTCTCGGCCAACTGAAGACGGGCAAGGAGGCGGAGGTGTGGCTCGTCCAGCACGCCGGGCAGGTGGTGGCGGCCAAGCTGTACAAGGAGCGCCACGAGCGTAACTTCCGCAACAACGTGGGCTACCGGGAGGGGCGTGAGGTGCGCAATTCGCGCACGCGTCGCGCCATGGAGAAGGGCAGCAAGTTCGGGCAGGCCGCCGCGGAGGAGGCCTGGAAGAGCGCGGAGTCGGACTCGCTCTACAAGCTGCACGCGCAGGGCGTCCGGGTGCCCACGCCGGTGTTGTTCTACGAGGGCATCCTCCTGATGGAGGTGGTCATCGACGCGCAGGGACATCCGGCCCCGCGCCTGGTCGAGGCGCCGCCGACCACGCCCGAGGAGGCGCTGGCGATGTACGTGGACCTGCGCGCGCAGGTCATCAGCATGCTGTGCGCGGACCTCATCCACGGAGACCTGTCGCCGTACAACATCCTGATGGGGTACGCGGGGCCGGTCATCATCGACTTCCCGCAGACCATCGCCGCGGCGCGCAACAACCGCGCGGAGTTCTACTTCCGCCGCGACCTGGACAACGTGCGCGAGTTCCTCGCGACGTACGCGCCCGCGCTGTACGGCATGGCGGGGGACACCGGCGAAATCTGGAGCGCCTATGTGCGGCGCGAGCTCACGCCGGACTTCGTGCCCTCGGGAGGCTTCCGTGAGGGGGCTCGCCGTGGGGGCCAGGGCAAGGGCCGTCCGGACGCGCGCTTCGGGGGCGGCCATCCGCGACTGGAGCAGCGCGCGCCGCAGGTCGAGGTCGCGCCCGCTCCGCCCAAGCCGGCGATGACGCCCGAGGAGGCCGCCGAGGCGGAGCTGCTCGAGCTGGAGGCGCTGGTGCTGAGGCAGGGGGGTGGCGAGCGAGGCAAGCCGCCCGCCGCTCCGGCGCAGCGAGGAGGCCGCAGGGGTCCGGGGCGAGGACCGCCGCGCTCGGGCAACAACCGTCCGAACCCGCCCGCGTCGCAGCAGGCGCGTCCGGCGGGTGGTGGTGGTGCTCGGCCGCCGCAGGCGAATGGCGCGCGGCCGCCGCAGGGAGAGCAGCGCAATGGAGGTCCTCGAGGCTTCCAGGGCGGCGCGTACAACGGCAACGGCGAGGCAGCGCGCAACGGTGACTCGCGCAACGGCGCGCATCGGCCGCAGGGCGGCGCGGGAGAGTCGCGCGGTGGTGGACCTCGCGGCTTCCAGGGCAACTCAGGTCAAGGCGCTGGAGACTCGCGCGGGGCTCCTCGTGGCTTCCAGGGCGAGCGCCGCAACGGTAATGGGGCGCAAGGCGCTGGGGATTCGCGCGGTGAGCCTCGTGGGTTCCAGGGCGAGCGCCGTAACGGTGATGCCGCGCAGGGCTCGGGCGACTCGCGTGGCGGTCCTCGCGGCTTCCAGGGCGAGCGCCGTAACGGTGATGCCGCGCAGGGCCCGGGTGACTCGCGTGGCGGTCCTCGCGGCTTCTCGGGCGAGGCTCGCGGCGCGGGCGATTCACGCGGCGGAGGTCCTCGCGGCTTCCAGGGCGAGCGTCGCGACGCGGCGGCACCGGGCTCCGGTGATTCACGTGGCCGTGGCCCTCGCGGTGCCCAGGGTGAGCGTCGCAATGGAGGCCCCAGGGACTTCCAGGGTGAAGCTCGCAACGGCCAGGACGCGCACGCGTCCGTCGCCCCTGCGTTCGAGGGCGGGGACACGCGTGGCGCGGAGGCTTCACGCAACGGTGGCCCGCGGGGTCCCGGCGACTTCCGCAATGGAAACCGCCGCGGAGACCCGTCCGAGCCCCGCAACGGCCACGCCAACTCACGGCCCCCGATGAACGGACGCGGCAACCGCGACGAGCGTCAGCCCCTGGTCGAGCACCGGGGACAGGGCAACGAGGTCCAGGCAGGCGCGAGCAACACCTTCGCCGGCAATGACGCGCGGCCTCCCCGTGGCGAGCGTCGCGGAGGTCCCAATCGGCCCTCGCAGCCCGCCGTGGAGACCCGTCCGCCGACCGGCCCGGGGGGCAACACGCTGCGCGAGGCGCGCCAGCAGCGCCCCAACTCGAACCGGGGCAACGCCCCTCGCGGTCCCCGAGGCGGTCCCCAGGTGAGCTACGTCGCGCGCAACAACAACCCGTCCGACTCGGGCCCCACCGAGACCGGCTCCTGAGGCCCCAGGGCCCGGTGGACGCCAGTCGTCACCGGGCCCTTCCCCACTTCGACACGGCGTCACGTCATCCCACGCGGATGACGACCTTGCCGAAGTGGGCCCCGCTCTTCAGGTGATGGAACGCCGCCACCGCCTCGTCGAAGGGGAACACGCGGTCCACCACCGGGCGGACGGAGTGCTGCGAGAACGCACGCAGCAGCGCCTCGAAGCTCTGCCGATGTCCGACGAGGATGCCCTGCACCCGCAGGTTCTGCATCAGGATGGACGTCAACGGCACCGCCCCCGCGACCCCGCTCAGCACGCCGATGACGGACACCGTGCCGCCGGGCCGCACCGCGCGCAGCGACTTCTCGAACGTCCCCGCCCCACCCACCTCCACGACGTGGTCCACGCCCGCGTTGCCCGTGAGCGCACGCGCCGCCTTGTCCCAGTCCGGCGTCGTCACGTAGTTGATGCCGTCGTGCGCCCCCAGTCCTCGCGCGCGCTCCAGCTTGTCGTCGCGGCTCGAGGTGATGAGGACGCGCGCCCCCATCATCCGCGCAATCTGCAGCGCGAAGATGGAGACGCCTCCCGTCCCCTGGAGCAACACCACGTCCCCCGCCTTGAGCGCGCCATGCGTCACCAGCGCGCTCCACGCCGTGAGGGCCGCGCAGGGCAGCGTCGCGGCCTCCTCGTCGGTGAGGTAGTCGGGCGTGGGCACCACCCCGTCCTCGCGCAGCACCATCGTGTCCGCGAGCGCGCCATCCAGCGGCCCACCCAGCGTGGACTGCTGCGCCAGGCGCGTCGGCTCACCGGCGGCCCACGCCTGCGCGAAGAGCCCGATGACCCGCTCTCCGACCTTCACCCGCGTGACACCCGGCCCCACCGCGTCCACCACTCCCGCGCCATCCGAGTTGGGGACCAGCGGCAGCTTCTGCCGCGGGTTGTAGCGCCCCTCCACCATCATCAGGTCGCGGTAGTTCAGGCTCGTCGCCTTCACCCGCACGCGCACCTGGAACGGGCCCGGCGTGGGGTCCGGCCGCTCGCACGACACCAGCTTCTCCAACCCGAATCCGTCCCGAATCTCGTAGGCCTTCATGGGTCCGGTTCTACCGCTCCCGCACGCCCGGGGGGAGGTGCGTCCGCGAGTCCCATGCGAATACACTCCACGTTCAACAGTGCACGCGCTCCTCCTCCTCACCTGCTCGCTCCTCGCCTCCGCGCCGAGTGCCCGCTTCCCACAGGGAACCGCGCGCATGGAGGTGGGCCCGGCGCCACACGGGCTGCCGGACTGGAGCCTCCAGCGCTGCGCCGAGTGTCACGCGCCCGAGGTCGACGCCTGGAGGAACAGCGGCCATGCCTCGGCGCGCACGGATGACGTCTTCCAGGTCGCCATCACCGAGGACCGTCCGGGCTGGTGCGTCCAGTGTCACGCGCCCCTCGCGCGGAACCTGGAGCGCGGCGCGCTGCCCGCGAACAGTCCCCCCGAGGAGCACGGCGTCACCTGCGCGGCCTGTCACGCGCGCATCGACAAGGCCCAGGCCGCCCCGGGCATGCCCTGCGCGGGCTGCCACCAGTTCGGCTTCCCCGTCCTGAACATCGATGGCCAGCGCGTGCGCCTCTCCAAGACGCAGTGGCAACAGGACACCGTGGGCGAGTGGACCGCCTGGCGCAAGGCCACCGGAGACACGCGCCACTGCACCGACTGCCACATGCCCCGGGGTGACCACGGCCTCGGCGGAACCCGGCGCACCGAGGCGCTCAAGGCGGCGCTCGTCGTGGAGCCGCGCGATGGCGAGCTCGTGCTGTCCACGCGCGAAGTGGGCCACGGCTTCCCCTCCGGCGACGTCATGCGCTGGGTGAGCGTGGAGGTCGCCGACAATCCGCTCTTCGAGTCCGCCACCACCGTGGCCACGCTGGGCCGCCGCCTGGAGGTCCGCCCGTGGGCCCCGGAGCCGCTGGCCCACCTGGGCGCCATCGAGGACACCCGACTCGTCCCAGGCCGCCCCCTCCGCGTCCGGATCCCGTCCACGGCCCGCTACGCGCGCGTCGTCTACCACCTGGTGTCCCGCGAGCAGGAAGACTCGGGACTCTACCCCGCGGGCCTCTCACGGCACGTCCTGTGGGCCGCACCCCTTCCGCCACCCCGCCACACCCTGGAGCGCAAGCCATGATCCTCCTGTCGCTCATCCTCGCCGCAGCCCCCCCCGTCCTGCTCGAGCCCGACGCGGGCGGCGCGCACCGGCTGCATCCGCGCCGCGTGACGGCGTCCACGTTCCTGGAGAACGGCTGGAACAAGCACGCGCAGAACTACCTGCCGCTCTACGTCGCGGACGACGACCCGGCCACCGCGTGGGTGGAGGGCGCGAAGGGGCGCGGCGAGGGAGAGGCCCTGGAGTGGTGGGGACCGTCCCTCACGCGCGCCAAGGTGTTCCGCGTCTTCGTGCGCAACGGCTACCAGAAGTCCGAGAAGCTCTACCGCGCCAACGCGCGTCCCCGGAAGGTGAAGCTGGAGCCGCTGGTCCAGGGCGAGACGGGCCCGCAGACGACGGGCGCGCCGGTGGAGGCGGAGCTGCGCGACGTGCTCGGCTGGCAGGAGGTCCGCGTGCCCGTGCCGGAGCGCGTGGGCGGCGTGCGGCTCACGCTCGTGTCCACCTATCCGGGCGCGACGTATGACGACACGTGCCTGAGTGACTTGCGCGTGTACGTGGAGGGTGAGGACCCGTACAAGGCCGAGGCGGAGACGGCGGCCTTCGAGCAGGTGCGCGCCTACGCGTACGAGCGGAAGATGGCCGCCGCGCGCAACGACACGAAGGCGAAGGTGGAGTGGGCGCCGCGCTACAAGGTGGAGACGCTCTTCGAGAAGGACTTCACGGAGAAGGAGATGCTCTCGCGCCCCGGTGGGGTGATGAGCGTCGCCGCCTCCGACTTCCTGGCCACCGTGCCGGAGAAGCCCGCGTACAAGGCCGCGCTCGCTCGCGCCCGGCAGATGGCCGCGGAGTTCGACCGCGTCGACCTGAACCGCGCGGGCACCGACTCCGAGGCCCGTGGAACGTGGACCCGCGTGAAGCCCGCGCAGCTGCGCCCCCAGAAGGCCGCGGCGAGCGCGGCGCTGTCCGCGATGGAGGACCCGGGCCTGGTGCGCGTGGCCGGGCTGCTCCACCTGGCGGACACCACCTTCTTCGAGGCCGACACCACCCAGGCGCAGATGAAGGCGCGAATCCAGAAGGCGCTCGCCCAGGAGGGCCGCGAGCTCGTCGCGTGCGAGAAGCGGTGCGAGAAGGAGCGCCGCGAGGCCCCCGCCGAATCGGACTTCACCTGCGAGGAGGAGTGCTCGGGCGTCTTCTCGGAGCTGTCGGGCTCCAAGAGCGAGCTGCTGGAGCACCGGGCCTCGGGCGGCGAGTTCCTCCAGGGGCCGCTCGACAAGCCCACCGCGTTCCTGCGCGGCACCTCCGAGGCCTCCGGCAATCGCGAGGTGTGGCTCACCTTCCGCCAGACGCTCATCACATACAAGGACCAGCGGGCCGACTCGGTGGTCGTCTACGGCAACATGCAGGGCTCGGACGACCCGGTCTTCTTCTACGTGCTCGAGTGGAGCGAGAAGGCGGGCAAGTCGCGCCTGGAGAGCATCACCGCCTTCGTGGTGAACGCCCAGGCCGCGCGCGTGCTGCGCTACCGCCCCGCCTCCAATGCCTGAGCGGACAGTCGCGCCACCGCCTGCCGGGGCGTGAGGATGAGGAAGGGCATCCCGTGCCGGTCCGCCATGGACAGCACGCGCTTGTCCTTGCTCACCAGCCACGACGCCCCGGCCCGCGCGGCCAGGACGAGGAACTTCTGGTCGTCGCGGTCCTTGCATCGGGGGAGCTCCAGCGCCGGGTTTCCCTCCCCCGCCGGCAGTACCCGCGCGTGCTCGCGATAGCGCGCCAGCGCCGTGCTCCGCGTGTCCTGGGCCCGGCCCGGCAGGAAGTGGCGCGAGGCGAGCACATAGCCCAGCTCCGCCAGCGTCGCGTCCTCGGCCCAGGCCACCAGGCGTCCGTCCCGCAGGGCCTGGTGCAGCTCACGCAGGGCCGGGTCCTCGAACACGTAGAGGTCCAGGACGACATTGGTGTCGAGCACCACGGGCAGCACGGGGGCAACGGGAGTCATTCGGGTTTCCTGCGGGCACGGTATGCTGCCCCCGCATCGCATGAGGGGGTCGGATGGAGCTACAACTTCTGAAGTGTCCGGGCTGCGGCGCGAACCTACCGCCCCCCGCCTCGGCGAACGGCATCCTCACCTGCGCCTACTGCGGCGCGATGGTGTCCGCCAAGGGCGTGGCCGTCTGGCCCAAGCCCGCGCGTCCCGCGGATGACCCGCCCTTCGCTCCGGACCGGCCTCGCGTCACCGTGGCGGGCACGCGCTACGTGCTGCTCGGCCGCCTGGGCCAGGGGGACAGCTGCGACGTGTTCCTCGCGCGGCGCGACGCGCGCATCACGGAGATGGTGGTGCTGAAGGTCGCCCGCGCGCTGTCGGATGGAGACCTGGTCGCGCGGGAGTACGAAATCCTCGAGGAGCTCCAGGGCTCCAGCGCCCAGGGCGCCGAGCACTTCACGCGGCTGCTCCCCCAGCCCGTGGCGCGGGGCAAGGTGAAGGACCCGGTGGGCACCGCGCGCCCGGCGGCCGTGTATCGCTGGATGAGCGGCTTCCAGCACTCGCTGACGGAGCTGCGTCAGGTGTCTCCGGAGGGCATCGACCCGCGCGCGGCGGTGTGGATGTGGAAGCGCGCGCTGGAGGTGCTCGGCTTCGTGCACCGCGCGGGCTACGTCCACGGCGCGGTGCTGCCGCCCCACCTGCTCGTGCACCCCAGGGACCATGGCGTGATGCTGGTGGGCTGGGCCAATGCCACGCGGTACCACTCGACCCTGGCCCTGCCTTCCGCCAGCGTGGCCCACCCGGACTTCTACCCGGAGGCGCTGCTGGACGGCGCGACGCCCTCGCCCGCCACGGACCTGGCCATGCTCGCGCGCTGCCTCGCCTGGGTGCTCGGTGGGACGGCGGCGACGGGCCTGGCGCCATCGAAGGTGCCGGCGCCACTCATCGCGCTGCTGCGCGACCAGGCCCGGCTCCAGGGCGGAGCGCGGGTCGATGCGTGGAGCGTGAAGGAAGAGGTGTCACGGGCGGCGCTCGAGGCCTTCGGACCTCCGCGCTTCGTTCCCTTCACCCTGCCCGGGTGGCGTTGAGCGCGGCGGAACGCCGTGGCGTGGAAGGAGAGTCGAGCGATGGGTTACGGGAGCTACAGCAGCCAGGCGCACGAGGCGCTCATCCAGACCCGGGGGACCTTGTCCCGGCAGGTCCTCTTCCGGCAGGAGCGCTGCCATCCGTTGATGGACCCGCGCGGGGTGGACTGGCGCGAGAGTCGGGACAGCGAGGAGCATCCCCTCTCGCTGGGCATCGTCTTCGCGCTCGATGTCACGGGCTCCATGGGCGACATCCCGGAGCTGCTGGCGCGGCGCGGGCTGCCCAGCTTCATGCGGGCGCTCCTGGACGTGGGCGTGACGGACTCACAGGTGCTCTTCATGGCGGTGGGCGACGCGAACAGCGACCGCGCCCCGCTGCAGGTGGGCCAGTTCGAGTCCAACGAGCGACAGATGGACCAGTGGCTCACCTCGTCCTTCCTGGAAGGCGGCGGAGGCACGCCGGGCCACGAGTCGTATGAGCTGGCGATGTACTTCGCCGCGCGCCACACGGACCTGGACTGCTTCCGCAAGCGCAACCGCCGGGGCTACTTCTTCATGACGGGTGACGAGCGGCCCTACCCGTTCGTCTCGCACACGCAGGTGGCTTCGCTCATGGGGGACGGGCTGGAGAAGGACCTGCCCGTGCAGCAGGTGGTGGACGAGCTCCAGCGCGCCTTCGAGCCCTTCTTCCTCATCCCCGGTCTGGCCCGCCGCCGCAACTGCGAGCGGTACTGGCGGGAGCTGCTCGGGGACCGCGTCATCTGTCTGGAGGAGCCCGGAGACTGCGTGGACGTGACCTCCAGTCTCGTCGGCCTGTGCGAGGGCGCCATCGCCGACATCGACGCGCTGGCCCGCCACCTGGAGCGCGAGGGCAGGGATCGCTCCCGACGCGGCGCCGTCATCCGCGCGCTCACGCCCTTCGCGGCCACGCTGGGACGCGACGGCACGCCTCAGCCGCGGCTGGAGGATGAGCACCTGCCCGTCGACGACGCCAGCTCCGGCCACCGGCGCATCGTCCCTCGCGACGGGCGATGAGCGCCTCGCGCGCGGCCCACATCGTCGTCGACCTGGGCTTCGGCGACGCGGGCAAGGGCACCCTCACGGACTGGCTGACGCGTCGGCATGACGCGCGGCTCGTGGTGCGCTTCAACGGCGGCGCGCAGGCGGGGCACAACGTCGTCACCGAGGACGGCCGACACCACACCTTCTCCCAGTTCGGCGCGGGCACCTTCGTGCCTGGCGTGTGGACGCACCTGGCGCACTCCACCGTCTTCCATCCGCTGGCCCTGCGCGTGGAGGCCCGCTACCTCGCCGAGCGCGGTGTGCCGGAGGCCCTGTCGCGCGTGACGGTGAGCGAGCGGGCCCGCGTCATCACGCCGTTCCATCAAGCGGCGGGGCGGCTGCGGGAGCTGGCTCGGGGCGATGCGCGACATGGCACCTGCGGCGTGGGCGTGGGCGAGACGGTGCGCGATGCGCTCGCGCACCCCGAGGACACCGTGCTCGCGGGCGACCTGAGGGACGCGGGCGGACTCGTGCGCAAGGCCCGCGCGGCGCAGGAGCGCTTGCGAGGGGCGCTGGAGGAAGTGCTGCGCCTCACCGAGGGACTCTCCGACGCCGCGCCGGAGCGGGCCCTGTTGGAGGACTCCGGCGTGAGTGCCCGCTGGGCGGAGGCCGTGCGGAGCATCGAGCCTCTTCAGCGCGTCGTCGACGACGCATGGCTCGGGGCCCGGCTTCGCGCGGGCACCACGCTCTTCGAGGGCGCGCAGGGCGTGCTGCTGGACGAGTGGCGCGGCTTCCATCCCCACACCACCTGGAGCACGTGCACCTTCGAGCCCGCGCTGGCCCTGCTGCGCGAGCATGGCTTCGATGGCGAGGTGCACCGGCTGGGCGTGCTGCGCGCGTATGCCACGCGCCACGGAGAGGGCCCGTTCCCCACCGAGGACGCGAGCCTCGCGCCCTCTCTCCCCGAGCCGCACAATGGCGCCGACGGCTGGCAGGGCGGCTTTCGCGTGGGCGCCTTCGACGCGGTGCTCGGCCGCTATGCGCTCGCGGTCTGCGGTGGGGTGGATGCGCTCGCGGTGACGCACCTGGACCGGCTGACCTCGCGCTGGCCGGTGTGCGACGCATATCGCGCCGCGCCCGGGCAGGTCGGCTCCGGCGAGGACTCGACCCTGGTGCGTGAAGCGCCGGGTTCCGAGCGCATCACCGCGCTGCGTCCCAGTGACTCCGAGCGGGACCTCGACTGGCAGGCGCGCCTGACGCGGGCCCTGGCGCGCTGCGTGCCCGAGCGGAGGCCCCTGGAGCTGGGTGGGGCCCCGGAGGCTCGCGTCGAGCGCTTCCTCGGCTGGGTGGAAGCCGCCCTGGGCGCGCGCGTCACCGTGGCGTCCCGGGGGCCGACGGCCGGGGACAAGCAGCCCCGAGGCTGACGCCACCCATGCCTCCGCGTTAGCGTCGCGGTGTCTCGAACGAGGGGGTCAAGCCAACATGGGGTACGGGTCCTACAGTCACGAAGCGCACAGGGCGATGACGGAGGCTCGCAGCGAGCTGCCGCCGCAAGAGGTGTTCAAGCAGCGCGCGTGTCATCCCAGGATGGACCCGTTCGGGGTGAAGTTCCGCGAGAGCCGGGACAGCGCGGCCCACCCGAACTCGCTCGCCGTCGTCATGTCGCTCGACGTGACGGGCTCCATGGGCAACATCCCCGAAATCCTGGCGCGCAAGACGTTCCCCTCGTTCATGAAGGACCTGATGGACGCGGGCATCGCGGACCCGCAGGTGCTCTTCATGGCCGTGGGTGACGCGGACTACGACAGGGCCCCGCTCCAGGTCGGCCAGTTCGAGTCCTCCGAGCAGCAGATGGACCAGTGGCTCACGTGGATGTTCCTGGAGCGCGGTGGCGGCGCGAACCCCTCCGAGTCCTACGAGCTGGGCATGTACTTCGCCGCCGAGCACACCGCGATGGACTGCTTCGAGAAGCGCGGCAAGAAGGGATACTTCTTCATGACGGGCGACGAGCCGCCCTCCGAGGAGGTGGCGGCGCGCCACGTGACGAAGCTCATCGGCGACTCGATGAAGGACAACCAGCCCATCTACCAGACGGTGAAGCGGCTGGAGCGGACGTTCCATCCGTTCTTCCTCATCCCGGACCAGCGCCGCCGAGGCTCTTGCGAGGAGATCTGGCGCATCGTCCTGGAGGACCGGGTCATCTGCATGGACGACGCCGCGGACACCTGCGACGTGGCCGCCGCGCTGGTGGCCCTCACCGAGCGCGCCGTGCCGCACCTGGACGCGCTGGGCAGGCGGCTCAGGGACGCCGGCAAGCCCGCCGAGCGGGTGAAGAGCGTCCTGCGGGCCGTGGAGCCCTGGGCCCAGAAGCTGCGCGACACGCCATAGGACAGTGCCGGCGTCAGGCCCTTTCCCACGGGGCCCGACGCCGTGATACCCCCAGGCCGTGAGTGATTCCTTCGAACGGCTCGGGTTGTCTCCGGACACGCTCGGCGCGCTGCGCCGGGTGCGCTTCACCCGGCCCACCCCCATCCAGGTCCAGGCCATCCCTCCCGCGCTCGCGGGCAAGGACGTCATCGGCTGCGCGGCCACGGGCACCGGCAAGACGGCCGCCTATGTGCTTCCCCTCGTCGAGCGCTTCGCGGGCCGGAAGGGCACGCTGGGGCTGGTGCTCGCCCCCACGCGGGAGCTGGTGCGGCAGATTGCCGAGCCGCTGGGCGTCTTCGCCGAGGCGCGCGGCCTGACGCACACCGTGGTCATCGGCGGCGAGGACATGTCCGCGCAGGTGGAGGCGCTGAAGGCCCATCCCACCTTCGTGCTCGCCACGCCGGGCCGGCTGGTGGACCTGCTGGAGACGGGCTCGGTGAGCCTGTACCGGATGGAGGGGCTGGTGCTCGACGAGGCGGACCGGATGCTCGACATGGGCTTCCTGCCCCAGCTGGAGCGCATCCTCGCCGCGCTGCCTCGCAAGCGGCAGACGCTGTTGTTCTCCGCGACGCTCGGCCCCGACGTGGGCAGGTTCGCGCGGGAGCGGCTGCACAAGCCGGTGCGCGTGGAGGTGACCCGCAGCGGGACTCCCGCCGAGCGGGCCGAGCAGCGGCTCTACATCGTGAAGCCGGAGGAGAAGTCGGCGCTGCTGCTCACGTTGCTCGCGGAGAGCGACTCGACGGCGCTCGTCTTCGCCAAGTCGAAGGAGCGCGCGGACAAGGTGCTGCGGCTGCTCCAGCGCGAGGGCCACAAGAGCGCGGTGCTGCACGCGGACCGGACGCAGAACCAGCGGCGCCAGGCGCTCGAGGGCTTCCGCGAGGGGACCTACCGGTGCCTGGTGGCGACGGACATCGCCGCGCGCGGCCTGGACGTGGAGGACGTGGGACAGGTCATCAACTACGACCTGCCGCACTCGCCCGAGGACTACGTGCACCGCATCGGCCGCACGGCGCGCGCGCAGGCCAGCGGCGTCGCGTCCACCTTCGCCACGTCGCGGGACAAGCACGTGGTGGCGGAGATCGAACGCATCATGCGCGGACAGATTCCCCGCGTCCCCGTGCCGCGCGAGGACCCCGTGTTCCAGGAGGCGTGGACGCGCTTCCTCGCATCCCAGAAGGACCCCGGTCCTCCGCAGAAGGACTCGGGAGCGTCCCCCGGCAAGGAGCAGGGTCGCCACGCCCGGACCCACGGCAAGCGCAGGCCCCGCTGAGCGGCACCACCGCTCGAGCGTGCCCCCATCCGCCGCTCCGCCGCAGGAGGCTCTCGGAGCCCCCGGGCGCGCCTGCGTGGCGCTCGCCCTGCCGCGCACGCGCGGCTTCGACGGCGCACGGCCTTCAGGGCGTGGCGGTCTGCTCCCGCGCCAGCTCCGCGCGGAAGAACGCGCTGCCCTCGGCCAGGGTGCGCATGTAGCCGCGCACGTCCTCGCGCGCCTCGGGCGACAGCTTGAAGAACGGCGTCACGTGCTCGTCGGGCACGTAGCGGAACGTCAGGTTGATGCGGCGCGTGCGGAAGTCCGGCAGCTTCGGCGCCAGGTCATGCCCCGCGCGCGTGTCCACCCGCTGCACCCGGTGGAACGTCTCCTCCTTCCACCGCGTCCCGCCGAACAGCTCCAGCGCCCCGTCGTCCAGCCACTGCTCCAGCACCACCGCGTCCCGCTCACCGGGCCGAGAGGACGTCACGAACTGGATGAGCGCCCGCTCGCCGAAGGACAGCGACGCCACCGGGCCGGGCTCGAAGTCCTTGTGCTCGCCCACCCGCGCCGTGTCCACCCAGCGGTCCTCCTCCAGCCGGTTGCCGTAGAAGTTCACCAGACACGTATTGAGGTGCCAGCCCTTGGGCATGTCCGGCCCCCGGAACATGCGCCGCGCCAGCTCCTCGATCTTGGTCACCTGCCGCTGGAGCACCTCCGGGAACGGCTCCGCCTTCACGCACCGGTTCCAGACGCCCTTGGGCGGCCGGTAGTAGTCCAGGCACGCGAACTGCCAGTTGCCCAGCCAGTACACCGGTCGGAGCAGGCGCCGCTGCTGCTGCCCCGGCGGCGGCGGGAAGTGCTTCGAGAAGCGCTCCTCCCACAGCGGGTGCAGCCCTCCCAGCCAGGTCAGGATGGCCTCCTTGTCCAGGGCGGACAGGAAGCTCGCGTTGTAGTGGTGGCCGGGTGTGCGCTGGCGGGCCTTGTGCGCCAGCGAGGGGCCTCGACGGGGGGGGAGGGCCATGGGCGACCCCGTGGTACCACACCGGCCGCGTCCGGAGGGGCCCTTGCGCAATCCGCCCACCCCCGGTGTTGGTAGGGAGGCCGGATCGCGAAACCACCATGTCCGAAGACCGTCTCCACACGCTGTACCGCACCTACGGGCCCTCCCTGTACGCCCGCTGTCGCCAGATCCTGGGCGATGACGCCGCCGCGGCCGATGCGGCGCAGGAGACCTTCCTCCGGCTGCACCGCCAGTTGGACCGCGCCCCGGATGCCCAGCACGCCCTCGCGTGGATCTACCGCGTGGCCACCAACTACTGCCTCAACCAGGCCCGAGACAGGCGCCGCCGCGCGGTGCCCGTGGAGGAGCTGCCCGACGTGCCCGGCGTCGACAGCGAGCGCCTGCTGGAAGACCGGGACCTCGCCCGCCGCCTCATCACCACCGCGCCCCCCAAGGTGGCCGAGGTCGCCTGGCTCCACCTCGCCGACGGGATGACGCAGGAAGAGGTGGCCCAGCTCCTCGGAATCTCCCGTCGCACCGTCGTCAACCGGCTCGCAGACTTCCACCGGCACGCCCACGCGCTCGCCGGGAGGCCCCCCTCATGAACGCCCCCCCTCACGTCTCCAGCCTCAAGCTGGAGGCCCTCGCGATGGACGCGCTTCCCCCTCCGGAGCGCGCCACCACGCAGGCCCACCTGGACACCTGTCTCACCTGTCGCGCCCGCTCCGAGGAGCTCGCCTCCCACCGCCGGCACTTCACCGCCCACGTGCTCCCCCGCGCCCAGCTCCCCTCCCCGCGCGGGATGCCCTGGAGCAACTGGCGCTGGTGGGCTCCCGCGCTCGCGCTGGCCTCGGCGGTGGTGCTGCTGTTCGCGCTGGTCGCGGTGCCCTCACCCCAGGAGCCCGAGCTCGCGGTGAAGGGCGGCGCGATGCTCCAGCTCTTCGCCCACCGGGGCGAGCGGACGTGGAAGGTGGAGGAAGGCGAGGCCCTGGCCCCAGGGGACCAGGTGCGCTTCGTCGTGGAGGGGCTGGGCCTGCCCTACGTGCTGGTGGTGTCGGTGGATGGCGCCGGACAGGTGAACACCTACTACCCCTTCGGTGGACATGAGAGCGTGCAGTTGCCGTCGCGGGGGTTGCCGGTGGAGATTCCGGGGAGCGTGGTGCTCGACAACGCCCCGGGACCCGAGCGACTGTTCGCGCTGTTCTCCCGCCAGCCCTTGTCGTTCGAGTCGGTCGCGCCGGCGCTGCGCGAGCTCTCCACCGGAGGCGCGGAAGTCATCCGGGACCGCAGGCGGTTGCCGGTCGCCGCGGGAGCACAAGCCACCTTCCTCTTCGAGAAGACCCAGCCGTGATGACCTCTCTGCGCTGCCTCGTCGTCGCCGCGGTGCTGTGCGCGTCCCTGCCCGTCGAGGCGGGTACCCGACGCATCGCCGTGTTGGTGGGCCACAACGTGGGCAGCGGGGAGCGGCCGCCCCTGCGCTACGCGGAGGCCGACGCCACGAAGCTCGCGGGCGTGCTGTCGGAGCTGGGGGACGTGGCGCCCTCGGACCTCATCATCCTGAAGGGTCAGGGGCTGGCGCCGGTGCGGTACGCGCTGGACGAGGCGGCTCGCAAGGTCGAGGCCCTGCGCCGTCAGCCGGACACGCGCGTGGTGCTGTTGTTCTATTTCTCCGGACACTCGGACGGCGTGGCGCTGGAGCTGGGCACGGAGCGACTGCTGTACTCGGAGCTGCGGCGCTGGCTGGACGCGACGCGCGCGGACGTGCGCCTGGCCATCGTCGACAGCTGCCGCAGCGGCGCCCTGCTGCGCTTCAAGGGAGGCCGCCCGGGTCCCTCATTCGAGCTGCGGCTGACGGATGAGGTGCACAGCACCGGGCACGCGCTGCTGACGTCCAGCGCGGAGGACGAGCTGGCGCTGGAGTCGCGGGAGGTGGGCGGCTCGCTCTTCACGCACCATCTGGTGTCGGGGCTGCGCGGCGCGGCGGACTCGTCCGGAGACGGGCTGGTGACGTTGGCGGAGGCGTATCAATACGCGTATGCGCACACCGTCTCGTCCACCGCGGACGTGCTGACGGGCGCGCAGCATCCGGCGTACGACTACCGGCTGACGGGCAAGGGGGAGCTGGTGCTCACGCAGCTTCCGAGCCCGGGCACGGCGTTGGAGCTGCCGTCGGACTTCGAGCGCGCGCTGCTGTTGAAGCCGGGGCGAGGACAGGTGCTCGCGGAGCTGGGGCCGGGCGCGGTGCCTCGGCTCGCCGTGCCTCCGGGCGAGTACGAGCTGCGAGCGTGGCGAGCGGGACGACAGCACGTGGGCGCGGTGAACGCCGCGGCCGGACAGGTCAGCAAGGTGCGCTGGGACGACCTGAAGCTGGCGCCGCCATCGCCCACCCTCGCCGGCCTCAAGGGGAGCCATCCGGTGCCCATCTCGCGCAAGGTGGTCATCGCGTCACCGGAGGAGTGGCAGTGGCTGGAGCCGACGCCGGAGGAGACACAGGCCCCACCCGAGGAGGCACCGCCACCGGAGCCGGACCCGACCCAGGAGCCGAGGCCCTGGGGCTCGGTGGAGCAACGTGTCGCCGCCGCCGCGCTGACCGAGAATCAGAACGCCCCCGAGCCCCTCGTGGCCCGCTCTCCCGAGCCGGTCACCGAGGGGCGCACGCTTGATTCGGCCCGCGCGTCTGCGCCGCTGGAGATCTCGCCGTATGTGCCCGCGACGCCCGGGGACCGGGAGCTGACATTGACGGCGGGGATGCGCCACACGGTGGTGGACCCCGCGGGCGCGCTGCTGGCGTTCCGCGCGGAGCTGTCCAAGGCGCTCCAGGGACTGACGTTCGCGCTGGAGGTGGGCCAGGGGCCGCACGAGGAGAACCGTGAGTTCACCACGGGCCTGACGGTGGGCTATGCGCTCAAGAAGCGCTACCGCTACACGGAGCTGGCGCTGGGCGTCGAGGCGGGGTTGCAGGTGGTGGTGCAGACGGGGGACGGAGACTCGGGCTGGACGATGGGCCCGTCGGCCGCGCCCGTCGCGTCGTTCGCGCTGTACGTGGTGCCGCAGATGGCCGTGACGGTGGGCGGGCGCCTGCCGGTGGTCGTCGTCCGGCTGGATGAGCGGACCCAGTGGAAGCTCATCCCCGCCGCGGACGTGGGACTGCGGATTCCGTTCTAGCGGAGACTGTCGGTCGCGAGTTGGCGACTCGAGCAGGGCTCACGTGGGGCCACCGCACTGGCCCCACGTCGAGGCACCTCGAACCGGCTCAGCGTCCGTGCGTGATTCCCACGGACGCGCCTTCGGACGGCTCGCGCGCGGACGCGGGCATCACCGTCGGCTTCGGCGCTGCCGCGCCCGCGGGGGCCACCACGGCCCGAGCCGGCTCGACCGAGGCCGCGTTCATCGGCGTGACACCGGCCTGCACGGCGGCGGCGCTGTTCACGGACTCGGCACCCGCCTGCACCGCGGCGTTCACCGGCGTGCCCGCCACAGGGCCCGCGGCGGCGTTCACCGGCGTGCCCGCCACCTGCACGGTGGCATTGCTCACGGACGCGGCACCGGCCTGCACGGCGGCGGCATTGCTCACGGACGCGGCACCGGCCTGCACGGCGGCAGCGTTCATCGACTCGGCGCCCACCGCGGCGGGCTGCGCGGACGCGGTGGACTTCGCCACCTGCGTGCCCGGCGCCGGAGCCAGCACGGGCTTCGCGCAATCCGTCACGGCCTTCGCCTCGGTCGCCGCCACCGCGCCCACCGACGCGACCAGCGGGGCCTTCGGCTCGGGAGGCAGCATGCGCGGCGGCAACACGAAGGGCGGCGGCACGGGGCAGTGCGTGCACGGCCCTCGCAGCGGCACCGCCAGGCGCTGACCGGCGCGCAGGAAGCTGCCCTTCATCCGGTTCGCCTTGCGAATCAGCGCCACCGACGAGTTGTACCGAAGCGCGATGCCACCCAGCGTGTCACCCGAGCGGATCCGGTGCGTCGTCACGTTGTGCTCGGGCTGCAGCGACAGCAACGGCTGCACCCGGCGCCCCAGCTCCTGCGCCTTCGGGTTGTGGAAGCGCAGGTGGAAATGGTCCCGGTGCCGACGCGCGTGCCGGATGATGCCCGCCGGGTGGAACAACGAATCCAGCCACGCCTTGTCCTCGCCCGCCGACAGCGCGTAGTCGTACAGGACCTTCTGCACGCGCTTGTCCACGAGGATGAGCTGGATGTCCGTCTTCGTCACCACCGCGCGGATGAACGCCCAGTTGAGCGGCACGTTGATGTACTTCTCGCGCTCGCGCTCACGGATGGGGTCCACCGTCGGGTAGTAGAAGCCGACGTCCACGTCGCGGCCGTTCTGGTGGCTCTTGTGGGGGCGCTTGTAGCCACCCTCCTTGTTGCTGATGCCGTTGACGCGGATGGGCGGCGCCTCCGGGAAGCGCGAGCGCACCTCCCGAATCGCGGTGATGAGGTAGTCGATGCTCTCCTGCGTGCCCCACGCGATCTCGGGCTGCACCACGAGCCAGTCGGCGCCCTCCCCCTTCGGGAACTGCACCGAGTTCACCAGCCGGCCACTGTGCGCGAAGCCCACCGCCATGGAGCCCAGCGACGCGATGTCGTCCTTCCAGCGCCGCGCCAGCTCCTCGTCGGAGATGTCCGCCGTGTACAGCGGCCCCGTGGGCACCTCGCCGCCCACCACCGGCGTCTCACCCTCGCCGTCGTCGCCCTCCCCCTCGCCGGCCTCCGCCGTCTCGTCCTCGCCCTCCAGGTCCTCCTCGGACAAGGAGCAGCCCTCGGCCGGAGCCTCCGCGGCGACAGGCACGGCGGCTGTCTCGACGGCGACCGGCGACGGCACGACCGCCGGCGGCGCCTCCTGACTCCCCTGCGTCAGTCCTTCTGAACGCACGGAGGCCAGGGCGGACTCGCCGCCAGAGTGGGGAACCACGCGCCCGGCACAGCCGGCGCAGACCAGAAGGAGCCAAAGGGGGTAACGCACCGGGGCGAAGGATTGCCCGAGATTCGTTCGAGCACAAAGCCCCTCCCCGGATTTTTTGGCGCCCTCCCGGCCCAGAGGGCCACCTGGAGTGGCCCCCACCACACTTGCCGAGCAGGAAGGGAGGCGTCAGGGGGCCGGCGGCGGGACCTTGAGCGCGACGTCAAGCGCCAGTTCGATCATCTCGTCGAACGTCGTCTGCCGGTCCTGGGGCGACAGGTGCTCCCCGGTCTGCAGGTGGTCCGACACCGTCAGCAGGCCCAGCGCGCGCGCACCGAACTCGGCCGCCACGCCGTACAGGCCCGCGACCTCCATCTCGATGGCGAGCACACCCATGCGCACCAGCGCGGCGTTGAGCTGCTCCTGGGGGTGGTAGAACAGGTCGGAGGTGAAGACGGAGCCCGCACGCACCGGCTTGTTGCGACGCTCGGCCGCCTCCACGGCCCAGCGGGCGAGCTCGAAGTCCGCCACGGCCGCGAAGTCATGGTCCAACAGCCGCATCCGGTTCACCTTGGAGTCGGTGCCCGCGCCGGTGGCCACGATGACGTCGCGCAGCTTCACGTCCGGACGCAGCGCGCCGCAGCTGCCCACGCGGATGAGCGTGCGGGCGCCGTACACCTTGATGAGCTCCGTGGCGTAGATGGAGATGGAGGGCACCCCCATGCCGTGCCCCATCACCGACAGGCGACGGCCCTGATAGGTGCCCGTGAAGCCGAACATGTTGCGCACGGAGGTGACGCCCCGGGCGTCCTCCAGGAAGCGCTCGGAGATGTAGCGAGCCCGGAGGGGGTCACCGGGCATCAGCACCACGTCGGCGAAGTCGCCGGGTGCGGCGGAGATATGAGGAGTTGCCATGGGCGCGCACCATAGCCCGGGATTACCAACTTGAGCTGCCGAAACCCGAGCCGCTCCCCGAAGAGCCGCCTCCGTAGGAAGAGCTGGAGAAGCCGGAGCCGCTGCTCGACGAGGAGGACGACGAGGACGAGGACCACGACGAAGAGGACGAGGAGGACGAGGACCACGACGATGCGCGGGAGCGCTCCTCCTCGCGGCGGCGCTCCTCCTCCGCCTCCACGATGGCGTCGGACGCGGCGCGGGAGGCCCTGCCCGCGGACTGCTCGGCCTCGACGTACAGGCCCCGGTCCAGCGAGCGCCGGGCCTCGTCGAGGTAGGAGCCTCCGGGCCGCCCCCGCCACGAGCTCGCCTGGAGCACCAGTTCGGCGGCGCCCGAGATGGCGTTGGCGGCCTGCTCGGCGGAGCGCAGCTCTCCGCGCAGGTCCGCCGTCCTGCGGGCCGCGTCGGCGGCGATGCGTCCGGCCAGCGTGTCGACCGCCGCCCAGTCGTTGTGGGGCTTGCCGAACTCCGCCTGGGCCTTGGACAGGTCCTTGCCCAGGGACAGGAGGGCATTGACCGCCACCACCGTCGCCCGGCTGTCGGCGATGCCGTCGTTGGCGGCCTGGCGGATCCACACGTCCGCCGAGGACACGGCCCGCTCCGCCGACGCCAGGCTGTCCTGGGCCTGCGCGTGCTGGGCCCTGTCCCGGGCGACGGACTGGCGCACCTGCTCCAATGACAGACACGCGGCGGCGAGCTTCTCTCCGGCGGCGAACGGGTCCGCGGGCCGCGCCTCCGTGGTCTGCACGGCCGCCTGGAGGAGCCCCTGGGCCGCGTCCCGAGCCTTCACGGTGGACCGCTTCACCCGGGCGTCGGAGACATCGGCGGTGCAGGCCGCGAGCAGGCCCCGGGCGGCCAGCAGGACGCCCGCGTTGTGCTCCTCCGCGGCCTGGAGTCGTCGCGCCTTCTCATCGACCTCCAGCAGACGGGCATGGCTGAGCGCGTGGAGGCGCTCCACCTGGCCCAGCAGGTCCGCGGAGGCGAGCAGCCGCGCCTCGGCGAAGGCCAGCTCCGCGGCCTTGAGCTTGCTCGCGGCGTCGAGGCGGTGCCGGACGACCTCCGTCAGGTTGTCCTGGACGGTGCCGTTGGCCTCGGGGTGCACGGGGTCCTCGGGGCGAAGGCGCAGCGCGGTGGGCCGGTAGCGCTTCAGCAGCGACTCGAGCAGCACGGTGCCCTCCGCCACCCGCGTCTCCAGTCGCCGGGCCTCTTCGCGACAGGCGTCCCGTCGGGAGGCGAAGGTCTTCCGGGCCTCGCGACTGCTCGCGATGATGGCGCGCACCTCGTCCACGCGGGCGAGCACGGCGTCCAGCGCCTCGCGCGCCGTCTCCAGCCGGCCCTCGGCGAGCGCCTCGCGCCCCGTGGCCAGCAGGTTCGTGCCGACCGAGTGCCGGTCCGTCGGGTTCGACTCCGGCTCGTTCAAGAGCGCCGACGCGGGCTTGTCCAGCTCACGCCCCAGCGCCTCGCGCGCCGACGCCGTCTCCTTCTGCGCGCGGCCGAGCTCGTCCTGTGCGCGCGCCGCGAGCGTCACCAGCTCGGAGGTCTCCGCCGCCTGGCCGGCCAGGGCCGTGAAGGACCGCGCCAGCACCGCGACCGAGTCCCCCGCGGGAGCCTGGAGCAGCGCCTGCGCCACCTCCTCCGTCGCCTCGCCCCGAGCCGCGAGCGCATCCTCCAGCCACCGACGCGACAGGCCCGCCTTCACCAGCGCCGCCCCCGCGCGCTCCACCGCGGGAGCCACCTGCCCCACGGCCGCCTCCATCACCGCCACGAGCGCCTCGGCGTCCTCCAGACGCCGTCCGCCCTCCGTCAGCGGTCCCTCCACCGCGGCCATCGGGTCCTTGGCCAGCAGCGGGCGCGCGGCCGCGACGAGCGTCTCCAGCGACGGCGCCACGAGCGCGACCACCTGCTTCACCCGGAGCACCTCCGCCCCGGGCGTCAGCGAGCGCAGCCGGGCGCAGAACGTCTCCAGCGCGTTCACCGCGTCCAGCGCGACCTGGGGGACACTCTCGAGGGCCTCCACGAGCCGCAGCCCCCGCTCCGCGTGGGAGTTGAACGCCTCCAGCAGGTCCAGGAACGAGAGCGAGAACGGCTGATAGCTCTTCACGTCTCCGATGAGTCGCTGGGCGTGCGAGCGCGGCCCGCGCAGGACGCCTTCCACGCCTTCATCCGGGTGGAAGACGATGGGCGCGTCGCGCAGCAGCTCGGTGACCTTCTCGTAGCGCGAGGTGCCCAGGTGCGCGCCCAGCCCGTGCAACGGGCCCGAGCCCGCGAGCAGGTCCTCGGCCCGGTGCAGCACCCGCGCGGCGGCCGTCACCAGCAGGAAGAGCTCGTCCACATTGGACGCGAGCTGCTGTCCCCGCTCGCGCGTGAGCCCCTCGAAGCGCCGCGCGATGTCGTCGCGGGACTTGCCCGCCACCAGGTGCGTGCGCTCCAGCAGGTCGAACAGCGCCTGGGTCTTCTCGTCGACGACGGTGCGGAAGCGCTCGTGTTGTTCGATGGCCGTGCGTCGGCTCGCGTTGCGACGACGGCGCGCCAGCACGCCCGCGAGCAGCAGCCCCGCGCCACCCGCCGTGGCCCCCGTGTCCCGCATCCGCCGGGCCTTCCGCGCCTTCTGGGTCTCCCGCTCCGCCCGCCGGAGCGCCTCTTCGCTCTCGTCCATCGCGTGGCGATGCAGCTGCGAGCGGGACTCGAACGTCTCGCGGGCCTTCTTCTGCGCGGCCCTCGCCCTCGTGAGCGCGTCCTGGACGGCCTCCGCGGTCGGCAGCGCCTCGAGGGCCTTGAGCGCCTCGTCGATCTCCACGAGCCGGCGCTCGTCCTTCTCGGCGGACGTCAGGGCCTCGGCGACCTTCACGCGAGCGGACTCGGCGGCGACGAGCGCGTCGCGATGGGACGGCGACATGTCGCGGACCGCGGCGTTGGCATTCTCCACCGCCGTGTCCAGCGCCTCCAGCTGCGGCTTCGCGAAGCCCGCGTAGCGGTGCCCGGGCAGGCTCTCCAGCGCGGCCTCCAGGACCTTCAATCGGTCGCTCGCGAGCCGATGGGACTCCATCGCCGCGCGCAGCCCCTCCAGGTCCGCGCGCAGCCCGTCATACAGGGACGTCGCCCTGGCGAGGTCCGCCTTCTCCGGCGGCGTGAGCAGCGCGAGCGCCTGGAGGAGCGTCTTGCCCGCGGCCTGGAGGTCGACGGCTGCCGCGGACAATCCCGGCGGTATCGCCGACCTGAAGACCGAGGCGCGACGCTCCTCGAGCCCGGGGAGCTCCTTCTGGAGCGCCACGAGACTCGCCCTCAGCGCCTCGATGCGACGGGTCCGCTCAAGCTCCTCCCTGTCCAGGGCGGCGCGCAGTTGGGTCTCGATGGAGTCGACGGTGTTCTTCACCGCGTCGATGAGGCGGCCGCCGTTGCGCATGGCCTCGACGGCGCGGGCGTCCAGCGAGCCTGCCCAGCGGTCCTCGCCCAGCCGGCGTTGGTCCTTGGTCTCCGAGGCGAAGTACGACAAGCGGCGCTCCGCCAGGGAGATCAACAGCACGGTGCCATCGGGCTCCCTCGTCCGGGGGTTCTTCAGCGCGCCGAAGCCCGTCCGGTTCGACAGGCCCTTGCCCAGCGCGTGCAGCGCGGCGTCGATGTCGCGGAAGGTCGTCCCCTCGGCGTCGACGTAGCGCTCCCCTTCCGCGTCCGACATCAACACCACGGTCCAGCGCGGCGCTTCCTCCGTGAGCCACGCCTCCAGGTCCTCGAGCTGGTCGTCGGTGACGCCGACGTCGCCCTTCACGTAGAGGTGCTGGGACTCCTTCCAGACGCCGATGACGCTGGTCGCGCTCGTGACGCGTCGAGGCGCACGGGCCGCCTCGACAGGCGGCGCGGCCAACAGGAACAGGACGACCACGAGGGCGAAGCGCGGCAACCCGAGGGTCATCGATGGCTCCGAAGCGATGCGACGTGGCTGGATGTTCAAGGAGAGGCGGTCCACTCGACGTGGAAGTGGGCATCCAACGTCGGCAGGACATAGTCCGCCGGCAGCGGCGCGAAAGGCGCGGCCTTCTGAACGGCCGACAGCGCGGCGGCGTCCCAGGCCTTGGAGCCAGACTCCACGCCCACGACCGCCGAGACGAGCTTGCCGTCCCGTCCAATCACCGCCTGGACCACCGCCTTGCGCCCCACGGCGGGCACGCTCTTGCGTCCTGGCTGCTTCCACTTGCCGGCGACCTGCGCATAGACCTTCTGCTGGTAGGCGACGTTCGTGAGGTCGGGCTGGAAGAAGGCCTGCAACCGGGGACCCGCGGCGGCGAGCGCCAAGGGCGCGACGACCAGCGTGAACAGGGCCACCAGAGACAGCGAGCGGGAGCGGAGCATGGCCGACCATCGTAGTCGCCACCGAGCGTCGCCGCACAAGGGGCTTCCTCCGGGCCTCCGCGACTCACCCGGGCGCCCCCTTCGGATGACACGTGGGAGCATTCCCATCGGCGCCGCACCCGGTCATCGACGGAGGTGCCAAGCCGAGACTGCCTCGCGAAGCAAGCGCCGCGCCTCATCCAGCCATCAACGTGGGCGCCGGAGCTGGCCTCTCCGCCGAGGAGCCGAAGCCCATCCGCCCCCTCGACGTAGCCACCGGGTCTACCTCGCGGCGGCGGACACATCCCTCGCGCGACGCGGGCACGAAGCCCGTGCGTCAACGCCAGCGCTTCAGGGTGAGCGCGGTGAGCATGAGCGCGCCGCCCGTTCCCGCCACGACGGCGAACGGCCGACGCAGGTGCTCCGACAACGCGGAGAGCACGCCCAGCGTCACGTCCCGGCTCGCCGCCCGTAACGAGGAGCCCGAGTGCTCGTCCCGCGCCGCCCTGCCCTGCCGCCGCAGCTCCTCCGACGCGCCTCTCACGGTCGCCACCGCAGTGCGCTCGGCCATCGCCGCCACGGCTCCGCCCAGGTCCGTCCCCTCTCGTCGTGCCTTCAGCTCCAGCGCCAACTGCTCCACCACGGAGTGGACGAACCTCCGGCCCGCTCGCTCCAGCACCTCGTCGAGCCGCTCGGACCGCGCCTCCAGCGCGTGGCTCAACCCTTCGATGAGCCCCTGACCCGCGCGTGACGCCAGGTGCGCGGCCATGGGGGCCACCATCTCCATGTCATGCTCCAGCTCCTTCACCGCGCCCCGCACCGCCCCCGTCGCCATCGTCCGGGCCCGGGCGCCAGGCTTGCGCAGCTCCCTGCGGCGCAGCGCCTCGGTCTCCGCCGTGCGCTCGAGCCACCCGTTCATCCGCTCCACCAGCTCGCGCGACATCAGGTCCACGCCTGGCATCGAGCGCCGCAGCTCCTCCACCGCGCTCCGGACCGCGCTCTCCGCGAGCGTGTGCGTCCAGGCACCTGGCGCATGCTCGTTCGCCTCGTGCACCGTGCGAGCCAGCAGGAGCACCGTGTCCTGGATGAGCTCCTTCAGGGTGCCGTCGAGCGCCGGCAGCTCTTCCTGCAGCCCCTCGGTGGCGCCGCTCACCGCGCCGCTCGCCAGCCCGTGGGCGGCCAGCCGCTCCAGCGACAACGCGAGACGCCGCACCCGCTCCACTGGCGACAACCATCCTCCGTTGCGCATCGCTCGCTCTCCCGCTGACCGCTCCGTCGGCCACGTGCCTGGGAACGATTGCGATGCACGCCGCTGCCCGACACCCCGAGCAGGCGACGAGGGCGGCGCACGGAGGTCCCCACCCATCGCGCATCGCCGGCAGGAGGGCAGACAGGCATCTGGGAGGCATCTGCACTCGGGTTGCGCGCCCCACCCCGCTCCGGAACAGTACCGCGGGGGTAGGACGATGCTGGGCTATCAGGCGAATGCACAATGGCGGGACATGTCTGACTTCGTGGTGCACTTCACGAAGCCGGGCGCGCCATTCCATGACGCCTACCAGAACATGATGAACATCCTGGGCACGCGCACGCTCATCCCCGGAGCCCAGGGCTTCGGGCTCGCGCGCAAGGAGCCCCAGGTCGCGGAGCGTCACCGCGCGGTGTGCTTCAGCGAAATCCCCCTGGACCAGCTCGCCCGGCTCGTCCAGCGCCGCAGCCTGTACGGCATCGGCTTCCGCAAGAGCTTCATCCTCTCCCAGGGCGGAGGACCCGTCTGGTACGTCCAGTACGCGTCGCCCGCGCACCTGTCCCTCAAGCACCAGGTGGACCAGGCCCTGGCGGCGCCGGAATCCAGGGCGCATCCCCTGTGGTCCATGACGCCCTTCGTGGACATCCAGGGTGACTCCCACAACGCGCCCTACAACTACCGCTTCGACTGGGAGCGAGAGTGGCGCGTCCCGGGCCTGTTGCGCTTCACCGAGTACGACGTGGCGGTGCTCTTCCTCCCGGAGGAGCTGCACGCGACGGCGCGCGGCTTCTTCGAGTGGGCCGTGCGCGAGAAGGCGGGCCCGGGCTACTTCTGCCCGTGCCTGGACCCGCTGTGGAACGCGCCGCGAATCGCCGAGGCGCTGGAGAAGCACGCGGAGGACTCCGCGCGCCTGCGTGCTGGCTAGGCCCGGCTACTCGAACACGGACAGCTCGCCCAGGGCCTGTATCTCTCCGGAGACCTGCGCCTCACCCGCGTGGTCGAAGCCCGCCGGTCGCAGCCGGACGTAGCGCACCGGTCCCACCGGCTCCAGCGGGCCCTCCAGGAAGTGCGGTCCCTGGGACCAGGAGAACCGCCCGTCGAAGGGGCTGTCCCACTGCGTCTGCTCGTTGTAGGCGCGCGGCCCCCTGCGGTTCAGGGGCGGCGGGACATAGTCCTTCGCGAAGTTGCGCAGCACGCCCATCCGCGTCCACTGCTCGGCGTCCAGGCTCCCCTCCACCACGAAGCCCAGGAAGTTGCCTTCCGCGCCGCGCACCACCGCGTGACGCAGGCTCCGAGGCTCCTCGAGCGTGAGCGTCAAGGCATCCACCGGCTTGAGGCCCAGCGCGACGCGCTCCAGCCTCCCGTCCGTCCAGGGACAGGCGCCCCTCGAAGGAGCGGGCTGGCACGTCGCGCCGCGGCTCACGGGCCGGAGCCCCGCGGGCGGCAGCGGAAGCTCCTCCGTCCGCCAGTCCACCCGGAAGACCAGCGGGCTGTGCTTGCCTCCCAGCGGGTAGAACATGAACTCGCCCAGGGAGTGGGCCCGCAGCATGACGGCGGGCTGGGCGAAGTCCTCCAGCACGAAGCGATTGGCGACCCACCCGGACGACGCCGCCCACACCCGGAACAGGGGCTGGCCGCCATCGACGATGAAGAGCGCGGGCTCCGGTGTGGTGGGCAGGTTCGGGATGACGTTTTGATTCTCGTCCGACGTCATGGCGTACTCGCCGGTGAGCGGCGGCACCGGCACCGGAGGAAGCGCGCCGAAGCTCACGACGGAGCCCTCCGCGCCCGACGAGACGGCGAGCTGTGAATCCCAGATGCGCAGCGTGGGCAGCTCCACGTCGTCATGGAAGATGAAGGACGCGAAGACACCCGCGCCCGTCTCGTCCCGCCACTGCGCCCGGAAGCGGAAGGGCTGGTGCAGGTCCGGGTCCGGCGAGTTGGCCGACTGCACGTCGCCGTAGCGCATCTCCAGGAAGAAGTCGCCGTAGCCGTCGGTGACGCCTTCTCCGTAGTGGATGAACTCCGGCATGACGTACTCCACGTTCGCCTCGCCACGCGGCTCGTGGTGGGCCGTCCTCGCATAGGGCACCACGCCGTCGGTGACGGACGAGCCGTCGCGCCGCTCCAATCGGCCGTAAACGAAGATGAGGTCATCCTGGAAGCGATCACACCCCGGCGCGAGCAGCAGCAGCACGGCGGACAACCCCAGACTCGGAAGAGATGGGCGCATCTTCAGTAGCTCCCCTTCAGGCCGAACATCGGCAGGATGACGGGCAACCCCATCGCGTTGCGTTGCAGCTTGCCGGCCTTCCGTTTGTATTCGTAGGCGAACACCTCCTGCTGCAGCGAGAGGTTGAGGATGTCCAGGTACGCCTCGACGTTGAACTCCTCGTAGGCCCAGGCCTTGGCGACGCGGAAGTCCACGCGGAAGAACGCGGGCAGTCGCTCCACGCGGTCGGCGTCCTGACGCACCCACAGCCGATAACCATCGTGCGTGCGCGACTCGCGCTGGGTGACGGAGGAGACCTCGCCGGACTCGGGCCTGCCCGTGTTGAAGTGCAGCACCGAGCCCACCGTCCAGTTGTCGCCGAACTTGTAGCTGACGGCGGCGTTGAAGACGTGGGCCTGCTCGAAGGCGAAGGGCAGCTCTCCCTCCGCGACCTCCCGGATGCTGTTGTCATCGTTGTAGCGCGCGAAGCGGCGGTGGCGCTTGCTCTGCAGGAAGCTGTACGTCACCCAGCCGAACCAGTCGCGGCCCAGCGGGTGGCGGACCATCAGGTCCAACCCATACGCGTACCCACGCGCCTTCGGGTCCGCGTACGGCTGGCCCCGGCGCTTGCGGTTCTCGAGGACGTCCATCACCTCGAACTCCACCGTGCGGAACAGCGGGTTGAAGTAGACGTCCCCCGACAGCTCCAGCCCCGAGCCGAGCTTCCACTCCGCGCCCACGTCGAACTGGGCGCCCTCCTGGACGCCGTGGTTCAGGCCCGACACGTCCATGGCCGGCAGGTGGAGCAGCACGGTGGGCGGCTGGTGGTAGAGCCCGGCGCCGCCCTTGAGGGTGAGCGAGGACGTCAGCGTGTGGCGCACCGCCAGGCGCGGCTCGATGACGAAGTGCTGGATGCCGGGGACCAGGTGATAGCCATCCACGCGCAGGCCGGGTGACACCAGCCACTTCTCCGCGGGACGCCACGTCGCGCCGGCGAACACGCCCGTGAAGGTGGCGAGCGCGGAGGGCTGCTTGAGCGGATGGGCATCATCCTGGGGACGCCAGCCCGGGGGTCTTGCGGAGCCGGTGATGCCGGTGGCCACGCGGCGGTGCTCCACGTCCGCGCCCACGTGGACCGCAAGGGATGTGGACAGCTCGCGCTTCCAGCCGGTGCGCGCGGAGAACGTGAGCTGGTCCAGGCCGTAGCGGCCGGCGAGGACCTCCTCCGGCCCCCGCTCCTCGCGGAGGATGATGCGCCGGTAGCCGAGCAGGGCCACCTCGTCGAGGCCCACCGTGAAGCCGAGCTCCGCCTCGCCGCCCGCGAGGGGATGGGTGCCGCGCAGGTCCACGCGATGGAAGCGCGAGACGATGGTGGCGCCCATGCTGTCCTCGTAGCCGGCGGTGGCCTCGCCCGCGTCGTCGGAGCTGCCCAGCGCGAGCAGGCGCAGCCGTCCGGCGCCGACCTTCTGTTCGATGCGGGCCTGGTAGTCCCAGAAGGCCGCGTGGATGGGGTTGTCCTCCTCGTCGTTGAAGATGGCGTAGGCCAGGGGGATGAGCAGCCCGGTGTAGCTGTAGCGGCCCGACACGGTGAGGGAGGTGCCGGTGCTGTCGAAGGGGACCTCGACGAAGCCGCCCGCGTTGAGGAGGTCCGCGTACGCGGCGAAGTGCGGACGGTCCTCGCGCGGCTTGCTCAGCCGGCCCTCCACCGCGCCCCCCAGGAGCCGTCCGTACTGGACGGGCGGTGTGCCGGGATGGAAGTCGATGGTGTCGATGAACTCGGGGTGCACCACCGCGGGGCCGAGCAGCAGGTGGTACAGCATGGGCACGCGCACGCCGTCGATGTAGTAGCCGGTGGCGGCGGGCTGACCGCCTCGCACCACGGGATAGCCCAGGCCGGAGGCGACGCTGGCCACGCCCGGCATGAGCATGATGACCTTGAACGGGTCGCCTTGCGTGCCGGGCACCTCGCGCAGTTCCTGCTCCTGCAAGGTGATGCGGGAGACCTCGGTGCGCGGGCGCGTGTCACGCACCACCGTCTCGTACGGGCTCACGCGGGCGGGCTGGAGGCGGTAGATGACGTCGAGCGTCTGGCCCGACGTGAGGGACTCCTCGAAGGTACCGAGCTGATGGCCGGGGGCGCGCACGCGGAGCGAGTGGGTGCCCGGGGGCAGCTCGAGTTCGAAGCGGCCTTCCAGGTCCGTGATGGCGACGGGCTCCTCGCCGTCCGCGAGGAACAGGGCGGCGTCCACGAGCGGCTCGCGGGTGCCTCGGGCGCGGACCTCGCCGCGCAGGCGGGACTGGGTGAAGCGCAGCGGAGCTGGAGGCTCGAAGTGGTAGGCGTACGGCAGACGCACCGACACGGCGCGGTCGCCGAGGGTGGCCGGGGTGAAGCGCAGACCTCTCGCGGCCTGGATGGCGGCCTCGTTGAGCTGGGGGTGCGTGGCGGGCTTCTCCACGGTGACCTCGGCCACGGCGCCCTGCTCGTCGATGCGCAGGAGCAGGCCGACGTCGCTGGGGGCACCTTGCAGCCCTTCGGGCCAGGAGACGGGGGACTCGGTCAGCAGACGAGGCGTCAGCAGGGAGACGGCGCCGCCATCCGGAGTCAGGCCCAGGCGCGTGGCGTCCTCCGCGGCGATGGTGGTCCCCGCGTCCGTGGCCTGGACATCGATTTCGACGGCGCGGGCCTCGCCACCGGCGGTGGGGAGCGCTTGAGCCCAGGAGGCCAGCGGCACCCAGAGGATGCAGAGCAACAGGGCGAGGGAGGGACGGGGGGAGTCCTTCATGGGAGGGATACGAGGGCAGCCCCCTGTCCTGGCTGGAAGATTTCCACGCCGCGGCACATTCATGCCTCGGTGAAACTGTCCACCTCGTACCGGTGTCGGAATCGGGGGCCGGCCCACGGCGCAATCATCTCCAGGCGCTCCTGAAAGCGCCTTGACATGCAATTCCGCGATTTCTCAACCACCACTCCAATCCCTTCCTGTATGGTTTTGGCAGTGGGCCGGACACAACCGTTGTCGGAGAGGTGAAGCCTCTCCTCGGAGACAGCCCCTTGTCCCCATCATCACGAAGCGTCTTGCCGTGGCTCGGCGCCTTGTTCCTTGCTGCTTGTGGAAGCGATTCCGTCGAGCCGATCTCGAGCCCCCCAGACCCGGTGTCCACCCAGCACTCCCGTCTGTATGAGGATGACCATGGGGATGCGCCGAGCGAAGCCACCCCGGTCCTCCCGCATACCCTCATCACAGGCACCCTGGACTTCCGCGCCGACGAGGATGTCTTCTCCTTCACCGCCCAGGCGCAGCGCTACTACCGGTTCGACTGCGTCGTCGATTCACCCGCCACGGGTTGGGTCTTCTACTACTACAATGCACAGCAGGTGCCCAGCGGCACCGCCGTGGTCTTCGACCCTCCAGGACATGGGTTGTATTTCAAGGCCAGGGCCACGGAGACCGCCTATGTCAGCATTCGCTCTCCCATGCCCGAAATCGTCGGTCCCTACTCCTGCCAGATCACCGAACTGGGGATGGATGACCATGCGGATACCGCGACCTCGGCCTCTGCCTGGGCTCCTGGAAACGTGGCCACGGGGACCATCGAGTACGGTATCGACACCGACGTCTTCTCCCTTCCCTTGCAACGCGGAGCCTTCTACCGGGTGCGCTGCGAGTCGGCGGTGCCCAACGAGTGCCAGGTGAGGGTCACCAGTCCGGTGGGGACCATCACCCCGCCGGGCATGCCCACCCAGACCGCGTCCTTCAATGCCATCCATTCGGGGACGTACCTCGTGGAGGTCACCATGAACTGGACGAGCACCCCGGTGCTCCAGACTGCCTACACACTCCACCTGGACCTGCTGGAGACCGATGACCATGCGGACACGCTGGAGCACGCCACGGCGCTGACGCCCTCTTCTACCTCCTTCACGGGAAAGCTGTCGGGGGCCTTGGACCAGGATGTCTTCACCTTCACCGCGACGCAGGGGCGCGTGTACCGCTTCGCCTGCGACGTGCTCCAGGGCAGGACATCGGGACCTTCGCTGCTGCTGCGAAACGCCGGGGGCACCATCGTCGACGGCTCCAGCTCCAGCCAGAACCGGGGCACCACGGTCTCCGTCGAGACGCCCGTGACGGGCGCCTACTTCGTCGAGCTCTCCCATGGCAGCTACGATGGCCCCTATTCCTGCGCCCTCGAGGACCTGGGGTTCGATGACCATGGGGACTCGGCGATGGCGGCGACCCCGGTGTCTCTCCCCACGGTGCTCACGGGCCACCTGGAGACGCGCGCGGACGTGGATGCCTTCGCCTTCGAGGTCCAGGCGGGTCGCATCTACCACTTCGAGCGGACAAGCAGCACGGCCAGCTCCATCCTCCTCCAGCTCAGGAATGCCCAGGGGCAGCTCGTCCAGACCGGAGGCTACGGGGCGCTGATCTACGAGGCCCCCGAGAGCGCGGTGTACACGTTCGAGGTACGACTCGACAGTTCCACTCGCGAACCCGGAACGTTCGTCATCCAGGCCGTCGACAGGGGACCGGATGACCATGGCAACACGCCCGCCTCCGCGACCCTCCTGGTCCCCGGACAGCCGGCCTCCGGCTGGCGGCATCGCAGCGAGGACAAGGATGTCTTCGTCTTCCAGGCCCAGGAGCAGACGCTCTACCAGCTGTACTGCACCGGGTGCGAAGTCACCTTGGAGTCCCCCACGGGGTGGGTGCGCCGTCTCCACCTCGCCAATCCCGCTCGCATCTTCATCGACCCTCTCTCCACGGGCCCCATCTACGTCACCGTCAATCAGGGCTTCACCTACGAAGTCCTCCTGGAGATTGTCGGCGTCGATGACCATGGGGATGACGTGGGACATGCCACGCCCATCACCTATCCGCTGCGGCTGATGGGCATGCTGGAGTCACTCCACGACGTGGATGTCTTCGCGGTCGCGCTCCCCGCGGGTCAGCCACGTCGGACGAATTCACCGGGCTCCCCGCAGGCCATCCAGGTCCTGGACCCCACGGGCCAGCCAGTTCCCGTCGACTTCAGCGGTGGCTTCACGCCCCAGGTCTCGGGCGTCCATCACCTCTTGATGAGGCTGGATGGCGGTCCTCACCTGGCCGTCCCCTATCAGTTGATCCTCGACTGACAAGCGGCCACTTCGACCTTCATCGAACCACCCCGGCCCGACGCACACCGGGCCGGAGATGAGGCCCCCCGTCCACCGGATGACACCTGTCCGTGGCAGGGGGCCTGTCAGCGCTCCTCCGGATGCCTATTCCTTCGAGTCCGACGGGGTTGGCGGGAGGCGGAGGAGCAACACGGTGGCCCGGAAAAGCGTGTCGAGCGTCGTACTGGCGTGTGTCGTGAGTGTGCTGGTGGCCTGCGGGGGCGACAGTCCCCCCGGTCCCGAGGGTCAGCCGCCCGACCGGGCGCCCTCGGGTGACCCCGACGCGGGTCCCCCCACCGGACAGCCCGGCCCGGATGCGGGCGTGCCCGACGCCGGCGAGCCTCCTGCTCCCGACGCGGGCACACCCGACGCCGGCCCCGCGCCCACCGTCTGCGCCCCCACCGCGGGCGAGGCGAAGTGGGTCACCGAGGGACAACAGGTCACCGCGACCGTGACGTGCTCCACCGGCCACACCGGGGCCGCCGTGCGCTTCACCGTGGACAACCTGCCCACCGGCGCCACCTTCGACGAGGCCACCGCCACCCTGCGCTGGACGACCGGCAAGGACCAGGCGGCCGTGTGGAACCTCGTGCTGCGCGAGCGCTCCACCAACGAGACGGGCACCCTCAAGGTCGGCGTCGCCGAGAACAACGGCGGCCCGGGCAACGTGGCCATCGTCGACCCCTCGAAGTACACCGAGGAGTACGGCCTGCCCGTCTTCCACCTCACCTACGAGCCGCCCCTCACGTCGGGCAGCTACAAGGGCGCCAGGCTCATCTACCGGGGCCGCACCTACCAGGTGGAGGCCAAGTACCGCGGCGCCACCTCCGGCGCCTTCCCCAAGCGCAGCTTCACCTTCAAGTTCCCCGACGAGGACCTCTTCGATGAGACCGTCTACGGCGACGGCTTCGTCGACAAGAAGCGCATCGCGCTCGTCACCACCTTCAATGACAACTCGTACGTGCGCACCCGGCTCGCGTTCGACCTGTGGAGCCGCATCTCTCCCGACAACATCCGCGTGCGCACCTACAGCGCCGTGCTGTACGCCAACAACCGCTACCTCGGCCTCTACACCGTGGCGGACCTGCCCCACAAACGGCTGATGGCCGACCACGGCCTGGACAAGGACTCCGACCTGTTCAAGGCCGTGGAGAACGACGCCAACTTCTCCCGCGTCCGCCGCGACGGCACGCCCAAGGCCTCCCTGCGCGAGGGCTTCGAGAAGAAGGTCGGCGAGCCGGAGATGGGCCAGCCCCACGCCTGGGACACCCTGGAGGCCTTCATCGGCTTCGTCGCGGACTCCGATGACGCCACCTTCCGCGCCCAGTTCCCCCAGCGCGCCAGCCTGAGGGACTACGAGAACTGGTGGATCTTCAACACGCTCATCCACGGCACGGACTCGCACTCGAAGAACGCCTATCACGCGTATGACCCGAACACGCAGGGCCCCTGGCGCTTCATCCCGTGGGATCTGGACGCGAGCTTCGGGCAGAACTTCGACACCACGCGCACGTCGCCGACCACGCGCTCCAACTTCGCCAACACCAACCGCATCTTCGCGCGCCTGCTCGCGGACCCGACGTTCTCCGGGCCCATGCGCGAGCGCTACCGCGCCCTCCTGAAGAACGAGGTGAAGCTGGAGACGGTGCTCGCCCTCATCGACGTCTACGAGCGCGAGACCTCCGCGGTGGCGAAGCGCGACTGGGCCAAGTGGGAGCTGGAGTACCGGGCCCTGGGCGCGCCCGGCACCGTGGGCGAGGGCAACTTCCCCAACTGGTACCAGCGCACCGACTTCAACACCTACGAGCAGGAGCTGGAGTACGTGCGCCAGTGGGTCCGCACCCGCTGGCCCGCCCTCCAGTCCCAGCTCCCCTGACACCCGTGCTCGGGCCGGCGCGGCCTAGAACTGCGCCGAGCCCGGCACGCGCGGGTACGGAATGGCGTCGCGGATGTTCTGCAGGCCGCACATGTAGACGATGAGCCGCTCGAACCCGAGCCCGAAGCCCGCGTGCGGCACCGTGCCGTAGCGGCGCAAGTCGCGGTACCACTCGTAGTGCGACGGCTCCAGGCCGAAGCGCTTCATGCGCGCATCCAGCACGTCCAGCCGCTCCTCGCGCTGGCTGCCGCCGATGATTTCGCCGATGCCCGGGGCCAGCACGTCCATGGCCGCCACCGTCTTCCCGTCCTCGTTGATGCGCATGTAGAAGGCCTTGATGGCCTCCGGGTAGTTCATCACGACGACGGGCCGGCCCACGTGCTCCTCGGACAGGTAGCGCTCGTGCTCCGTCTGCAGGTCCTTGCCCCACTCCGGCGCGTACTCGAACTTCTTCTTCGCCTTCTTGAGGATCTCAATCGCGTCCGTGTAGTCGATGCGCTCGAAGCTCGAGTGGATGAACTTCTCCAGCCGCTCCGTGACGCCCTTCTGCACGCGCTCCTCGAAGAACTTGAAGTCCGGGCCGCAGTCCTCCAGCACCGCCTTGAAGACATACTTGAGGAAGCGCTCGGCCAGGTCCGCGTCCGCGTTGAGGTCCGCGAAGGCGATCTCCGGCTCGATCATCCAGAACTCGGCCAGGTGGCGCGTGGTGTTGGAGTTCTCCGCGCGGAACGTGGGGCCGAAGGTGTACACCTTCGACATGGCCATGGCGTAGGCCTCCACGTTGAGCTGGCCGGAGACGGTGAGGTACGCCTCCTTGCCGAAGAAGTCCTTGTGCCAGTCGATCTTCCCCTCGGGCGTGCGCGGCGGGTTGACGGCGTCCAGCGTGGACACGCGGAACATCTGCCCGGCGCCCTCCGCGTCGCTCGCGGTGATGATGGGCGTGTTGACCCAGAAGAAGCCCTCCTGGTCGAAGAAGCGGTGCACCGCCTGCGCCGCGCGGTGACGCACGCGCGTAATCGAGCTGAACGTGTTGGTGCGAACGCGCAGGTGCGCCACTTCGCGCAGGAACTCCAGCGTGTGCTGCTTGGGCTGGATGGGGTACGTGTCCGGGTCGTCCACCAGGCCCAGCACCTGGACCTCGTCCGCCTGGACCTCGAAGGCCTGCCCCTTGCCCTGGGACTTCACCAGCGTGCCGCGGCAGACGACGGAGGCGCCCGCGGTGAGGCGGAGGACCTCCTTCTCGTAGTTGGGCAGCGAATTGGGGGCGACCACCTGGAGGGGGTCGAACACCGAGCCATCGCTCACGTTGACGAAGCTGATGCCCGCCTTCGAGTCGCGCCGGGTGCGCACCCAGCCACGGACCTCCACCTTCGTCCCTGCCTCCACCGCGCCGGCGAGGACCTGCTTCACACTGACGACCTGCATTGACGCTCTCCCTTGAGCGGAGTCTGGGCCGGGAGTTAGCCGGCCCCCGGCCTCGACCACAAGCCCGGCGTGGCTTCTTGGGGCTCCCAGGAGCCCTTTCCCGGCCCCTGGAAGCACGCCTGGAACCCGGCCAGCCGTGTCAGACCCTCCAGGTACTCTTTTCACATGGTCGCCCGAGAAGGGGACCAGAAACCCCACGAAACCCTCACGCCATTCGCGAGCCAACGCGGCCCGCCTGGCCGTGCCCTACCTGGAGAGTCACATGGCTTCCACCCAGTCCAAGTCCCGCAAGTCCGCCTCCCGCAGCCGCTCCTCGGAGTCCACCAAGGCGGCCTTCGAGGACCTGGCTCGCAAGGCGCGCAACAAGCCCGTCGTCCCGGCCAAGGAGCAGGAGGCCCGTGACGCGCACGCGCGCGGCGTGCTCGCGGACGTGTCCAACCTGTCGGCCGAGTCCGCGGTGAAGAAGGTCACCGAGGCGGGGCTCACCATCGGCAAGACGCTGGCGGGCATCAACGAGCAGGTCATCGCGCTGGTGGAGGAGATGAAGCAGCTGGACGAGGCCATCCGCCTGAAGACGGAGGAGCTGACGGAGCTGCATGGCAAGGACGTGGCGGCCAGCGCCGTGGACGTGCTGGTGGCCGAGTACGACGTGCGCAAGGCGAAGCTCCAGGAGGAGATGGAGCAGCTCCAGAAGGACATCGCGGAGACGCGCGAGCGGGCGGCCTCGGAGCTGGCCACGGAGAAGGCGGCGGCGGAGCTTTCGCGCACGCGCGCCGAGGAGCAGTACGCCTACGACGTGCAGGTGCAGCGCAAGAAGGAGCAGGACGCGTTCGCCGAAGGGCTGCGCGTGCAGGCCGCCTCGGAGAGGGACCGCAAGGAGAAGCTGGAGAAGGACTGGGCCGGCCGCGAGGAGCAGCTGAAGCTGCGGGAGAAGGAGCTGGAGGACCTGCGCAAGCAGGTGGCCGAGTTCCCCGCGCAGCTGAAGAAGGAGGCGGACACGGCCGCGGCGATTGCCGGCAACCGCGTCAAGGCGGACTGGGAGCTGAAGCTGACGCTCGCCAACAAGGACGCGGAGACGGCGCAGAAGGTGGCCAGCATGGAGATTGCGTCCCTCAAGGAGACCAGCACGAAGCAGGCCCAGGCCCTCCAGACGCTCCAGACGGAGCTGGCCGAGGCCAAGCGCCAGGTGCAGGCCATCGCGGAGAAGGCGCTCGAGTCCGCCTCCGGCGCTCGCGCCCTCGCCGAGGTGCAGGGCGTCATCGCCAGCCGCGAGTTCGGCAAGGCGAAGTAGTCCCGCCCCGCTCCCGCGTCCCACCCGGCCCGCTCGCGATGGACTCACGCGAGCGGGCCGCCGTCCGCGCGGGGGGCGCTACCAGACCTGCACGGGCGCCTCGCGGAAGCCCGCCATGCCGGTGCCCAGCTGGCCCTGGCCGCCGTTGCCCCAGGCCCAGACGCCGCGGTCCGCGAGCACGGCGAGCGAGTGCTCCCCGCCGCCCGACACCGCCACCGCGCCGGTGAGCCCGAGCACCTGCGCGGGCAGCTTCTGCCAGTTCGACTTCACGCCGTTGCCCACCTGGCCGTGCTGGTTGCGGCCCCAGCCCCAGACCTTGCCGCCGGTGGTCACCGCGAGGCTGTGGTGCTCGCCGGCGCCCACCGCGGTGACGCCCGTCAGGGTGTTCACCAGGATGGGCGCGAGCCGCCGCGTCTGGGTGTTGTCCCCCAGCTCGCCATAGGTATTGGAGCCCCACGCCCAGAGCGTCGCGTCCGCCTTGAGCGCGAGCGCGTGCGTGCGCCCGGCCGCCACCGCGGTGACGCCCGTGAGGCCGGTGAGCTCCACCGGCTCCAGCCTGCGCTGGGTGGAGCTGTCCCCCAGCTGTCCCAGGCCATTGGCGCCCCAGGACCACACCGTGCCGTCGTGCTTGAGCGCCAGCGAGAAGCCCTCGCCCGCGGCGATGGCGGCCACGCCCGACAGGTTCAGCACGCGCACGGGGAGCCGCCGGGACACCGTCGTCCCATCGCCGAGCTGGCCCTGGAGGTTGGAGCCCCAGGCCACCACCGTGCCGTCGCCATGCAGCGCCAGCGAGTGACGGCCGCCCACCGCGATGGACAGCACGCCCGCGAGCGACGGCAGCTGCGCGGCCTGCATGCGGGGCGTCGTCGTGCCATCCCCCAATTCGCCCTCCAGGTTCGCGCCCCAGGCGTAGACGTGGCCATCGGTCTTCAGCGCGAGCGCGTGCCCCGGGCCCGCGGCGATGGCCCGGACCTCCGTCAGCCCCATCGCGGCCACGGGGTCCGCGCGCGTCAGCAGGCTGCCGTCACCCAGCTGCCCGGAGTCGTTGGCGCCGGTGCCCTGCACGCTGCCATCCAGCGCGACGACCAGCGAGTGGCGGGACGCGGCGGCCACGCCTCGCGAGGCCACCAGCCCCGAGCGGGTCGGCGTCAGCTGCCAGTCCACCGCGCCGATGCCCAGCTGCCCGTCGCCATTGCCGCCCCAGGCCCAGAGCGTGCCGTCCTCCTTGAGCGCCAGGGTGTGCGAGGCCCCCGAGGACAGCGTCCTCACGCCTGCCAGCGAGGGCACCTGCACGGGCGCCACGCGCGGAGCGGACAGGCCCGCGCCCAGCTGGCCCAGGGGATTGCTCCCCCACCCCCACACGCCGCCGTCCTGCTTGAGCACCAGCGCCTGGCGCGGCCCCACGGCGAGCCACACCACGCCGGTGAGCCCCGTCACCTGGGCGGGCGTCATCCGCGCGAGGAGCCCCCCATCCCCCAGCTGCCCCTGGTCATTGCTCCCCCAGGCCCAGACAGTGCCATCCGCGCGCAGCGCCATCGAGTGACAGAGCCCCGCGCCCACCGCCACCACGTCCGTCAGCCCCGGCACCTGGCGCGGCGCGCGCACCGCCAGCGCCTCGCCCCCCGGGTCCTCGCACGTGTCCTGCCGGCCCCAGACCCAGACGGTGCCGTCCGACTTCAAGGCGAGCGAGTGCTCCAGGCCCGCGGCCACGGAGACGACGCCGTCCAGGTCCGGCACGCGGGTGGGCGTGGTCCGCGTCGGCGTGGCGTCGCTGCCGTCGCCCAGCTGCCCCACGCTGTTGTCCCCCCACGCGAAGACGGTTCCATCCACGCCCAACGCCAGCGAATGGTACGCCCCCGCCGCCACCGCCGAGGCCACCAGGGTGCCCTGCCCCACCCGCACCGGCTGCGGGCGATTGACGACGCTCCCGTCCCCGACGGCGCCCCAGCCGTTCGCGCCCCAGCCGAACACCGCGCCGTCCTCCTTCAGCGCCAGCGAGTGGAACGCCCCGGCGGCGACGGACGCCACCTGCGTGAGCGTCCCCACGCGCACCGGCAACCGACGCGACACATTCGTCCCGTCGCCGAGCTGGGCCTGGGTGTTGTTCCCCCATCCCCACGCGGTGCCATCCCCCTTGACGGCGAGCGAGTAGCCCTCCCCCGCGGACGCGCCCGCGCGCTCCAGCAGCCCGCGCGCCAGCGTGGGCACCAGCTTCATCAGGTACGTCCCATCACCGCACTGCCCATCGGAGTTGGAGCCCCACGTCCACACCTCGCCGCTCGCCTTCACCGCCACCGAGTGCTGCCCTCCGCCCGCGGACACGCCCAGCACGCCCGTCAGCCCCGGCACCTGGAACGGCGACAGCCGCTGCGTCTGCGTCCCATCCCCCAGCTGCGCGCGGATGTTGCTGCCCCACGCCCACACCGTCCCGTCCGCCTTCAGCGCCACCGAGTGCTGCCCGCCCCCCACCACCGCGGCCACGCTGGTGAGGCCCGGCACCTGCACCGGCACCAGGCTCGCGGTGGTGTTCCCCAGGCCCAGCTGGCCATCGTCGTTCTTCCCCCAGCCCCACACGGTGCCGTCCGTCTTCAGCACCATCGAATGCGAGCCTCCACCCGACAGCCCGGACACCATGCCCGTCATGCTCGCCAGCGCGCCCGGGAGCGAGCGGGGCGTCTGGTTGCCCGTGCCGAGCTGCCCGTCGGCGTTGCCCCCCCACGTCCACAGCCGCCCATCCGCCGTCAGCGCCAGCGAGTGCACGTTGCCCGCGGCGATGGCCACCGCGCCCGGCAGCCCCTGCACCTGCACGGGCGACAGCTTGCGCACCGTCGTTCCATCGCCGAGCTGCCCCGTCGCGTTGAGCCCCCACGCCCACACGGTGCCGTCCGACTTGAGCACCATCGAGTGGGTGAAGCCGGCGGCGATGGCCACCACGTTCGTCAGGTTCGGGATTCGCGCGGGCACCGAGCGCGACGTCGTCGTGCCGTCGCCCAGCTGGCCGTTGTTGTTCCAGCCCCAGGACCACACCGTGCCGTCCACGCCCAGCGCGAGCGAGTGCTGCTCCCCCACGCCAATGGCGCGGATGCTCGACAGGCGCCAGACGCGCGAGGGCATCGGGTTGGGGCGGGTCGAGTTGTTGCCGAGCTGGCCGAAGGTGTTGCCACCCCATGCCCACACGGTGCCGTCCGTCCTCAACACCAGCGTGTGATGCCGTCCCGCCAGCACCGAGCCCTGACGGGAGGCACCCTCCCTGGCGCGCACGGTGCCCAGCTCGCCGGTGAAGGACGACGCCCCGGGCTCGACACAGCCCGCCCACCACAACAGGCACAGCAGCAACCCAGACACACGCCTCGCGACACGTTCCATGGGACACCCCCGTTTCAGACTGCCCGACGACGTACTCGCTGCATCCGGGCCCACCGGGGCGCGGAGTTCTCGAGGGAGGGCGCATAGGACGCCCTCCCGTTTCGCGTGAGGCGCGGCGCGCTACCAGACCTTCACGGGGGAGGCCCGAACCGTCGACAGGCCCGTGCCCAGCTGTCCCTGGGCGCTGTCGCCCCAGGCCCACACACCTCCCGCGCGCAGCGAGCGCGCATGGCCCGCCGCGAGCGCGCCCACCTGCGTCAGCCCCACCGCATGCACCGGCGCCCACCGCGACGCCGTCGTGCCGTCACCCAGCTGACTGGCGCCGTTGTCTCCCCAGCCCCACGCCGTGCCATCCGCGCGCATCGCCAGCGTGTGATGCCGCCCCGCCAGCACCGTCCCCTGTCGGGCCACCCCCTCCACCGCCTGGGCACCGGCGCCCAGGCGCCCCTCCTCGCTCGCGGCCCCCCGCTCCGAGCAGGCGCCCAGCAGCGCCACGCACAGCAAGGCGCACCCCGCCAGCAGCCCCGACACACGTCTCCCGATGAGTTGCATGACTCCCCCTTTTCCAGACGACGTCTCACGCAATGCCTGTCATGGGCCCCGTCCCGACATGGACGCGCCCCGCCAGGGCAAGACGGGCTCGGCGGAATCTCGTGGCGCACGGCGCATGTTTCCCCCCTCGGAACGATGCGGGCCCCAGAGAATCACCAGACACGCATGCGGAACAAGCCATTGCCCAGGACACCCTCGTCCCGGCCGCCCTCCCAGGTTGTCATTCCCAGGGCCGGGCCCCCGGACGGCGACTGTCTCCAGGTCACCGTGGACCTCCCCGGTGGCAGGCGCGGCGCGGCGCGGACGGCGTACGATGGCGCCATGACCGGCAGCCCTCCGTCCCCGGCGACTCGACGTGTTCCCGCCCCCGGGCTCTGGCTGGAGGGCTTCGGCCTGACGCCCGTGGCCGGCGGCGCGCTGCTCACCGGCGGACAGGGCTGGCACGCAGAAGGGGGCGGCTCCACGCCCAGGACCTCCGCCAGCGCCTTCCTCTGGGACACCCTCCGTCAGGAATGGCGGGAGGCAGCGCCCCTGCCGGAGCCCCGGCACGACCACGCGGCGGTGGCGCTCCCGGACGGGCGCGTGCTGCTCGTGGGCGGCCGCGACAATGCCCACCCGGACCTGGCCAGCACCGTGGTCTGGGAGCCGGACGCGCTGCGCTTCGTCCCCGGTCCTTCCATGCGGGCTTCGCGCTCACACCCCGTCGCGCTGGTGCTCGAGGACGGGGCGGTGCTGGTGCTGGGCTCGGACCACGACGACGACCTCGAGCGCGGAACGCGCGCGGAGCTGCTGCGGCCCGGCGCGGCGGAGTGGGAGCCCGCGGGCCAGACGGTCCGCATCTTCCACATCGGCCCGGTCTGCGTGAGCCGGGGCCGCGTCGTCATCGCCGGGGGGCGCGACAACGGCTTCGGCTTCGCCATCATCGAGGGGCAGCACCTGGCCCCGCCGCTCGACATGAGCACCGAGGTCTACGAGCCGGCCACCCGCACCTGGAGGACCGCGCCCCATCCGCTCACCGCGTCGCGCGACGACGCCGCCGGCGTCACGCTCGCCGACGGCCGCATCCTCGTGGTGGGCGGCTGGCACCAGGGCACGCTGCTCACGAGCGCCGAGCTCTTCGACCCCGCCACCGAGCAGTGGAGCGCCACGGCGCCGCTCGCCCTGGGCCGCTCCAGCTTCGCGCTCACCGCGCTGCCGGACGGTCGCGCCGCCGTGTCCGGAGGCCTGGAGTCGACGACGTACGGCGCCACCCCCGACGTGGAGCTGTGGAACCCGGCCACGGGCCTGTGGAGCCCGGGGACACCGCTGGCCCTCGGCCGCGCGGGCCACCGCGTCGCGCCCCTGGGCGACGGCGCCTACCTGGTGGTGGGCACCACCCGCGCCGCGCCGGACAGCCCGCCGGAGACGACCTCCGAGGTCTGGCGCCCCTGAGAGCCGCGCAACCCCCTACCCCACGAGGAGCGAGCGAAGGATGGACAACCAGGAGCTCTCCCGCATCCCGGGCGTCAACCCCCACGTGCCCGACGCGGCCCGCATCTACGACTACACGCTGGGCGGCACCCACCACTTCGAGGTGGACCGACAGGCCGCCGAGTTCATGTTCTCGCTGGTGCCCTCCACCCGGAAGTGGCTGCGCATGCTCCGAAGCTGCCTGCGCACCGCCGCGCTGCGCCTGTCCGCGGACGGCTTCGACCACTGGGTGGACTTCGCTTCGGGCCTGCCGACGAGCGACCACATCCACTCGGTGCTGCCCGACGCCAAGGTGCTCTACACCGACATCAACCCGCTCACCATCGCCACCGGCAAGCACCTGCTCGGCGACAATCCGCGCACGCGCTACATGGAATGCGACATCCGCTCCGCGGGCGACTTCCTGCGGCGGCCCGACGTGCGCGCGTTCCTGGATGGCGAGCGGCGCGTGGCCTTCGGCGCCAATGGCATCACCGTGTTCCTCTCCTCGGAGGAGAACCGGAGGTTCTTCAAGGATTTGTATGACTGGGCCGCGCCCGGCTCGAAGCTCTTCGCCACCTTCGAGACGAAGGCGCCCGGGCTGAGCACGCCGAAGTGGGAGCAGTTCGTCGGCATGTTCCAGAAGATGGGCGAGTCCTTCCAGCTCTACTCGCTGCGCGAGTACCTGGACCTGTGCGGCCCCTGGTCTCCCGGGCCCGGCGGGGTGATGACGGTGCGGGAGTTCCTGGGCCTGCCCGTGGGCCACATCACCGAGGAGGACCGCGAGGGCGTGGGCATCGAGTTCTACGCCGTCATCCTCGAGAAGCACTGAGCAGGCGGCCACACGAGCCGCCCTCCTCCACGCCCGTCCCCCGAGCGGGCGCGTCAAGGCCAGCGTCGGGTGTCGCACCGCGCCTCCTGCCTCGCCGTCGCCGAGTGCCTACCGTGTCGAGCAAGCGACGATACGCACGGTCAGGAGGAATTCATGTTCCAGTCGACGAGGAAGCATCGGGTTCTGGCGGGAGTGGTGTTGGGGACGGCGCTGGTGCTCGGCGGGTGCAGCTCATCCAAGTCCGCGAAGAAGCAGGTGGACGAGTCCTGGCTGGCGCGCGTCCCCGAGAGCCAGCTCGGCGACGTCCGCAACGCCCAGTCCGAGCGCACCAAGGCCCAGGACGAAGTCACCCGCGCCGACGTGGCGGTGAAGGACGCCGAGCGCGCGGTGGAGGTCTCCCGGCGCAACGAGGAGGCGGCCAGGCTCTCCCACGAGGCGAACCAGACGGCGCTCGAGGCCGCCCGCGCCACCGGTCAGCAAGCCAACATCACCCAGGCCCAGAAGGACCTGAGGACCACCGAGGCGAAGCTCCAGGCGGCCCGCGCCCAGACGGCGTGGCGCCAGCGCGCCGTGGAGACGCAGAAGGCCCGCAAGGACTTGCGCCAGGCGGAGCTGGAGCTGTCCGAGGCCCAGCTGCGCCAGGCGGAGCTGCAGGCGCTGAAGAACAGCGATGACGTGCGCGCCAAGGAGATGTCCGACGCCGAGTTCACCCGCGCGGTGGCCGACGCCCAGCGCAAGACGGAGGAGGCCCAGCGCCAGGTGGACGTGCGCCTGGGTGAGGAGCGCCAGGCCCGCGCCGACTTCGAGAAGGCCCGCGGCTCCTCGCAGGGCTACGGCGGCAGCGGCATGAACGACGACGAGTGAGTGGCGCCCTGATTCCAGGCCCGCGTCTTCCGGCGGCTACTTCGGCGGCCGGAAGACGTACTGGAAGATGGGCTCGTCCTTCGCGGGCGGGTACTGCGCGTCCAGGAAGGCGAAGTAGGCGTGGCCGGCGACGAGCGGGTCCTCCAGGCTGTCGTAGAGGACCTTCACCTGCGTGGCCTTGCCCGTCTCGTCCACCTGCACCTGGAGCTTCAGGTTGCCCTTGAGCTCCGGTGACTCCTTGAGCCGCTCCATGTAGATGGCGACCAGGCCCAGGGACACGCGGGCGTAGATTTTATCCGGCACCCCCTTGGCGGGCGTCGCGGGCAGCCGGAAGCGCCTCACCAGCTCGGCCGTCTCCGCCTCGGCCTCGGCCACCTTGCGCTCCGGCGCGGCGAGCGCGGCGCGGTAGGACACCAGGGCCTCCCGCCAGCGCTCCTGCTTGAGACACAGCCGCGCGCGGCGCACGTGGATGTCCGAGCGCGCCGGCGCCCGCTCCGAGGCGCTCACCAGGAAGGCCTCGCTCGCGGCCGCATCCCCGCGCGCTTCGGCCAGCTCGGACAGCCGCAGCAGGGGCTCGGGGTCCTTGAGCTCCGCCTCGATGAGCCGCGCGAGCGCCTTCTCCTCGTCCGCCGCGCGCCCCAGCTCCGCGTACACGTGCGCGCGCAGCGCCAGGGGCGCCACGTCCGCGCCGCCCAGCTCCACGTAGCGCTCCAGCGAGCGCGCGGCCTTGTCCTTCTCCGACGCGGACAGCCACAGCTCCGCCTGGAGCCGGTGCGCCTCGCGGTCCGCGGGCTTGAGCGCGACCAGCTTCTCGCCCGCCGCCGCGGCGGCGCGCACGTCCTTGGCCGCCTGGGCCAGCGAGGCGAGCTTGCGCAGGGCCTCGGGCTGCTCCGGCCACGCCTCCACCGAGCGCGTCAGCTCCGCGCGGGCCTCGGCCTCGCGCCCCGGGCTCGCGGCCAGCAGCAGCCCCAGCGCCGTGCGGGCCTGGGGCGCGTCCAGCCTGGAGAGCGACTCGCGCAGCCGCGCCTCGGCCTCCGCGGGCTTGCCCTCCGCCTGGAGCAGCAGCCCCTCCCCCCACAGGGCGGGCGCGAAGTCGGGGGACACGCGCCGGGCGGCGGCCAGCGGCGCGCGCGCCTCCGACAGGAGCCCCCAGCGGATGTAGATGAGCCCCATGCCCAGGTGCGGCCAGGGGTTCTCCGGCTCCAGCGAGGACAGGGCCTTGAGCTCGTTCCAGCTGGTGTCCGCGGGGAACGCGAGCCAGGCGCGGTACACGCGCGGCATCACGCTCCTGGGCTGGGCGCGCGTCAGCTCCTCGAACTCGCTGTCGAGCACGCGCAGCGTCCCACGCACCCGCGCCGTCTCCACCCGCCGCAGCACGCCCATCACCTCGTCGGCGGGAGGTGGTGTGCTCCGCGCGCTCGCGGCCCCGGCCGGGACGGCCAGCACCAGCGACAGCAGCAGCGACAGACGGAAGAGGACGGAGGGCGCCATGAAGTCGGGCGCGAAGATACCAGACGGCCTCGCGTGAGCATCCCACTTGGGAGCACGGGCCTGCCTGCTTCCCCACCGGGCGGCGCGGTCATCCCGGCCCCAGGGCCTTGGGGACGACTCGCCCCCGGCGACAGCCGCCTCGCGGGAGCTTCTTCCGCGAGGCGGTGAGCCGCTCCGGGGCACTCGCGCCCGGAGCGGCCCGTCACGTCGGACGACTCAGCCGATCTCCGACTTGCACGTGGCGCTGCAGCCGTCGCCGCTGGTGGTGTTGCCGTCGTCGCACTCCTCGTTGGCCGGAGGCGCCGTCTGCGGGATGCCGTCGCCGCAGCGCGGACCCCAGACGCAGCCGGGCGCGCACTTGCCGTAGCCACCGGCGTTGACGAAGTCGTCGCACTCCTCGCCCTCGTCCACCTCGCCGTTGCCGCACGTGGCGTTGCACACCGTGCGACGGGTCTCGAAGTTGTTGAGCGTCAGCCGGTACGACGAGCCGGAGGTGTGGCGCTCGGCCTGGAACACCACGACCTCGTAGATGCCACCCACCGTCAGGCCCAGGGCCGCGGCCTGCTGCGACACCGTGACGGTGCCGTTCTCCGGACCGTGGACGCCGCCCAGGTCCAGCGCGAGCTTGCCGTTGATGAAGACCCACACGTCGTCGTCACCGCGGAACAGCAGCACCTCGGTGCCCTTGTACTGGAACCAGTACCGGACCTCGCTCGTGAAGCTGAAGTTGTGCTGCTGGGAGGGCTGTCCGTTGTCGCCGCGCAGCGGCTCCTTGCCCGCGGCCACCCAGCTGTCCGGGTGGTTCGTCAGCGGGAAGAACCGGTCGCTGTCGAACACGTACGAGCCACCCGCCTGGCGGTTGAGCTTGAGCGTCCCGACGATGGTCTTGTTGATGTTCGCGTGGTCCGTGTACCACTGGTGGAAGGCGGTCGCGCCGTGGGTGGTGGCGGACGACTGCCCCGTCTTGGCGTACTCCGGCTTGCCACCCGGGAACGTCTTGCCCGGGATGCCCTCCAGCGTCGTGGCCAGCTGCGCCTTCACGATGCCGCGCTCGCCGGCGTTCCCGTTCTCGAAGTCGATGTGGCCGCGCGGCAGCGCGCCATCCGCCGGCAGGTCATACCCGCGGAAGTCGCGGAAGACGGCGGACAGGTCGAGCGAGGCCGGGGGATCCGTCTGGACCACCTGGCACACGTAGCCCGTCTCCAGCTTGCACGTGGCCGAGCAGCCGTCGCCCGAGCGGGCGTTGCCGTCGTCGCACTCCTCGGAGGTGTCGTTGGGCAGGATGATGCCGTCGCCGCACGTCGCCTGGCACTGGCCGTTCTGGCACCGCGGCTCGCGCTTGCACGCCGCCGAGCAGCCATCGCCCATGTCCTTGTTGCCGTCGTCGCACTCCTCGGTGCCCTCGACGATGTTGTCGCCGCAGGTCGTCTTCGAGCAGGCCGCGCCCACCGTCGGGCACTTCCAGCCCTCCTCCAGGCGGCACTCCGCGGTGCAACCATCACCGTTATTGGTGTTGCCGTCCTCGCACTCCTCCTCGCCCACCTTGAAGCCGTCGTTGCACTGCGCGGCGTGGCAGCGGCCACCCGCCGACGGGCAGTTCCAGCCCTGCTCCACGGTGCACGTCTCGCTGCAGCCGTCGCCGCTGGACACGTTGCGGTCGTCACACTGCTCGCCCGCCTCCACCTTGCCGTTGCCGCACCCGACCACCTTCACGCACGGCTCGCCCGGCGTGTTGCACGCCCAACCCTCCTCGAGGGTGCACGTGGCCGAGCACCCGTCGCCGCTCACCTGGTTGCGGTCGTCGCACGTCTCCCCGGACTGGAGGGTGCCGTTGCCGCAGTTCTCGACGGGACACGTGCCTCCGTCACACGGCTGGGTGGGGCCGGCATCGTCATTGCCCCCACCGCCGCCATCCGGCTTGCCATCACCACCACCGCCTCCACATGAGGATGCGATCAACGAGAAGAGAAGAGAGGCGAGTACGAGACCCGCGAGGCGCTTTCCAGCAGAGGGGACGGTCACCATGACCCCCGATGCTGGAAGTGCGCGCGGTGCGTGTCAACGCGGTTGCGATTTCTCACTCCCGCACAGCGCGTGAAAATGCAGGAATTGCGCAGATGTGCAGGAAGAGCGGACTGAATCGCCTGATTTCGTGTCTCGGACACACATCCGCGTCCATGTCGCGATACAGGCCCCCATCGAGGGGAGGGCCCCTGTCTCAGCCATGTCTCAGCGCGCGGCGTTGCGGAGGTATTGCGCGTAGAAGCGGACGGCCTGGGCATGCGCCGTCACGGCGATGCGCTCGTCCTTGCCATGCACGCGCGCCAGGTCCTCGGCGCGCAGGTGCACGGGGAAGAAGCGGAAGACGTTGTCGCTCAAGCCCACGTAGTGGCGCGAGTCGGTGGCGGCGACGTTGAGGTAGGAGGACACCACCACCTCCGGGAACACCTGCCGCAGCGTGCGCTCCAGGTGGCCGAAGGCCTCCGTGTCCGTGCGCGACACGGGGGACGGCTCGCTCTGGAACGCCAGCGTGCCCAGCTCCACGCGCGAGTCATCCACCACCGAGCGCACGTGCGCGAGCACCCCGTCCACGCTGTCGCCGGGCAGGATGCGGAAGTTCACCACCGCGCGGGCGCTGGCGGGCAGCACGTTGTCGCGCACGCCGCCCTGGAACAGCGTCACCGCGGTGGTGGTGCGCACCGCGGCGTTGGTGGTGGGCTTCTGGGTGAGCTGGCGCACCACGAGCGGCTCGGTGAGCCACAGGTTGGCGAAGAGCAGCCGCATGCCGAAGGGCATCTCCGGGCCCACGCGCAGGAACAGCTCGCGGCTGCCACCCTCGAGCCGGGCGGGCATGGGCGAGTCCTCCACCTTCGCCACCGCGCGGGCCAACACCCCCACGGCGCTGCGCGGCGGCGGCATGGACGAGTGCCCTCCCTCCCCCTTCACCTTCAGCTCCACGCTGGTGAAGCCCTTCTCGGACGTGCCCACCAACGCCACCGGGGCGCTCACCCCAGGCACCGTCCCGGACATGATGACGCCGCCCTCGTCGAGCACGGACTCCAGCCGCACGCCCCGCTCCTTCAAGAGCGCCGCGATGGCCACAGCGCCCTTCAGGCCCCCCACCTCCTCGTCCCCGCCGAACGCGAACATCACCGTGCGCCGGGGCTTCTCCCCCGCGGCGAGCAGCGCCTCCACCGCCTCCAACTGCGCCAGCACGCTGCTCTTGTCATCCAGCGCGCCGCGCCCCCACACGAACCCGTCCGCCACCACGCCGGCGAACGGCGGGTGCGCCCAGGACTCCTCCGTCCCGGGGGCCACCGGCACCACGTCCAGGTGCCCCACGAGCAACAGGGGCGACAGCGACGCGTCCGTCCCCGGCCACGTGTAGAGCAGCGAGTGCGTCCCCACCGGCTCGCGCTTCAGCTCCGCGTGCACGCGCGGGAAGTGCTCGGCCAGGTAGGCATGCAGCCCCGCGAAGGCCGCATCCTCCGCGGGCACGCCCTCCGACGCCGCCACCGTCTTGAGCCGCAGCGCTCCGGCCAGGCGCGCCGCCGCGGCGTCCGCGTCCACCGTCAGGGGTTCCATCGCCGCCGGCGCCACCTGCCGCGAGGTGAAGGACAGCGTCCGCACCACCAGCACCAGGACGAGGACACTGGCCGCGAGGGCCATGGACAGGAGCAGTCGTTTCATGGATGGAAGCGGCCACCGTAGCAAAGGCCGCCTCCAACGACGCGGGAACGGCCCGCACCCTCCCTAGCGTTTTCCCAGAACCCGAGACAGACGCGACCACCTTGTCGCTCGTCGAGCAGATGCAGTATTGCCACACTATTTCAACGCAGGGATGTCGGACTTCCCCGTATTATCTGTGCCAGTTCGAAGAGGTGCGCAGGTGAAGACTCGACTCGTGACGCAGTGGTGGTGCCTGCTGGTGGCGGGGGTGCTGCTCGGGGGATGCGGAAAGGGTGAGGAGGGGCCGGGGCTTCCCGGGGCGCCCTCGGACGTGGAGGCGCAGGCGGCGGACGCCCAGGCGCTGGTGACGTGGACGCCTCCGACGAGCGATGGCGGCCACCCCCTGCTGTACTACGTGGTGCGGTGCGACCCGGCCTGCGGCGGCGCCATCGTCAGCGCGAGCGAGCGCCAGGCCACGGTGCTGGGGCTCAACAACGGCTTCAAGTACCTGTTCAAGGTCTCCGGGGTGAACGCGCGGGGCGAGGGCGACGCTTCCTTGCCGTCGGTGCCGGTGGTGCCCCAGCCGGGCATGTCCATCCCCAACCCCACGACGCCGGGTCAGCCGCGCTCGGTGAGGGCGACGCCGGGCAACGGCGCGGTGTTCGTCAGCTGGCTGGCGCCGGCGAGCTTCGGCGGACGCGCGCTCAAGCACTACCTCGTCACCGCCGAGCCCGGGGGACACTCGGTGACGGTGGACGTCAAGGCCGGGAGCGCGAACGTCCCGGGGCTGCCCAACGGCAAGCCGCACACCGTCACGGTGAGGGCCGTCAACGACGTGGGCGAGGGTCCGGGTGCGCAGGTCGGTCCGGTGACGCCCAAGCCCGGCGGCGCGCCGGCGAGCTGGGTGTCCGGCTACTACGTGGGCTACCAGCACCGCGCCTACCCGCCCGACGCGGTGGACTTCTCGGGGATGACGCACATCATGGTGGGCCGCGTGCGCCCCCGCTTCGACGGGACGCTGTTCACGGACTTCGACGTCTCCGACCTGGAGGGCCCCGCCATCGCCCGGACGCTGTCCGCCCGGGCGAAGGCCGCGGGGAAGATACCGCTGCTCATGATTGGCGGCTTCGGCGAGCACGACGGCTTCGTGCTGGCGTCCACGGGTGAGAGCCGCATCGTCTTCGTGCGCGAGCTGCTCAAGACGATGGATGAGCTGGGCTACATGGGGCTGGACCTGGACTGGGAGCCCATCAACCTGCCGCCCGCGGGCAACGACGGGGAGCTCTTGCTGGCGCTCATCGACGAGCTGCGCGCGGCCCGTCCGGACATCATCCTCACGGTGCCGGTGAACTGGCTCAACTCCAACTTCGGGATGCCGGAGCACGAGGCGAAGTTCATGAAGGAGCTGGGCTCGCGCGTCGACCAGCTCAACATCATGTCCTACAAGATGAGCGGCCACTGGGGCGGCTGGGAGAGCTGGCACTCCAGCCCCCTCTGGGACGAGGCGCAGAACCGCCCCAGCTCCGTCGCCAACTCCGTGGCGGGCTACATCCGGGCGGGCGTGCCGCGCGGACGGCTGGGCGTGGGCATCGGCTTCTTCGGCACGTGCTGGCAGGGCGTGACCCAGCCGCGCATCCCCCTGGACGGCCGGCCCGACGTCAACGAGGGCCAGAGCGACAACGCCATGAGCTACGCCAACATCGTGGACAAGTACCTCCAGGACCCGCTGATGAAGCGGCACTGGGACGAGCGCGCGGCCTCGCCCTACCTGTCCGCCTCCGACGTCACCGGCGCGGGCCACTGCAACTACGTCTCGTACGAGGACGGGCAGTCGGTCGCGGTGAAGGGCCAGTGGGCGCGCGACGAGGGACTGGGCGGCACCATCATCTGGACCATCAACCAGGGCCACCGCCCCCTGCAGCCCGCGGGCAAGAAGGATGAGCTGCTGCTCGAGGTGAAGCGCGCCTTCCTGGACCCGTGAGCCCCCAGGTGCGCGAGGCGTCATCCCCCGCGCACCCGGACGTCACCCGCCGCCTACGGCGTGGACTTGGACTGCTTCGCCTGCGCGGGCACCGGGAAGCCCCGCTTGCGCATCAGCGCGTTGATGCCGGCGTCGCGGCCGCGGAAGGCGCGGTAGCCCTCGGCCGGGTCCACCGTGTTGCCCACCGAGAACACGCTCTTGCGCAGCTTCTCCGCCACGGCCTTGTCGTAGGCGCCCTTGCCCTCGGTGAAGGTCTCGTACGCGTCCGCCGTCAGCGTGTCGGACCACAGGTAGCTGTAGTAGCCCGCCGAGTAGCCGTCGCCCGCGAACACGTGGCCGAACTGCGGCGTGCGGTGACGCATCACGATCTCCTTCGGCATGCCCAGCGCCTTGAGCGTGTCGCGCTCGAAGGCGTCCGGGTCGATGCTCGCGTCGCCGGCCAGGTGCAGCTTCATGTCGATGAGCGCGGAGGACAGGTACTCCACCGTGCCGAAGCCCTGGTTGAAGGTCGCCGCCTTCTCGATGCGCGCCACCAGCGCCGGGGGGATGGGCTTGCCCGTCTGGTAGTGCAGCGCGAAGGTGTTGAGCACCTCGGGCGTGGACAGCCAGTGCTCCAAGAGCTGCGACGGGAACTCCACGTAGTCCCGCGCCACGGCGGTGCCGGACAGCGACGGGTACGTCACCGACGAGCTCAGGCCGTGCAGCGCGTGGCCGAACTCGTGGAACAGCGTGCTCGCGTCCTCCCACGAGATGAGCACCGCCTCTCCGGGCGCCGCCTTCACGAAGTTGGAGTTGTTGGAGACGATGGTCGTCACCTCACCCCGGAAGCGCTCCTGGCCGCGGTACGCGTTCATCCACGCGCCCGAGCGCTTGCCCTTGCGCGCGTACGGGTCGAAGTACCACAGGCCCACGTGCTTGCCGCTCGTCTTGTCCTTCACCTCCCACACCCGCACGTCGGCGTGGAAGACGGGCACGTCCGTCACCTGCTCGAAGCTGAAGCCGAACAGCTCGCCGGCCACCCAGAACATGCCCTCGCGCAGCTTCTCCAACTGGAGGTAGGGCTTCACCTCGTTCTGGTCCAGGTCGTACTTCGCCTTGCGGACCTTCTCCGCGTAGTAGCGGTAGTCCCACGGTTCGATCTTGAGCTTCGCGCGCTCCTTGTCGGCCACCTTCTGCATGTCCGCGACCTCCTCGCGGACGCGGGCCACGGCGGGCTTCCACACCGCCTCCATCAGCTCCATCGCGCGCTCGGGCGTGCGGGCCATGGCGTTCTCCAGCCGCCAGTGCGCGTGCGTGGCGTAGCCGAGGAGCTTCGCGCGCTCGGCGCGCAGCTTGAGCACCTCCGAGATGATGGCGTTGTTGTCGCGCTCGTCGCCGTTGTCGCCGCGGTTGACGTAGTTGCGCCAGACCTTCTCGCGCAAATCCCGGCGGGACGAGTACGTGAGGAACGGCTCCATGGAGGAGCGCGTGTTGGTGATGACCCACTTGCCCTTCTGGCCCCGGGCCTCGGCCGCGGCGGCGGCGCCCGCGCGCACGGAGTCGGGCAGGCCCGCCAGGTCCGCCTCGGACTCCAGGACGACGGTGTAGGCCTCCTCGTCGCCGAGCACGTGCTGGCTGAAGGCCGTGTAGAGCGAGGCCAGGCGCTGGTTGATGGCGCCCAGGCGCTGCTTGGCGGCGCCGTCCAGCTTGGCGCCGGAGCGCACGAAGCGCGTGTGGTGCAGCCACGCGAGCCGCTGCTGCTCGGGCGTCAGCTTCGCCTTGTCGGGCGAGTTGTAGACGGCCTCGATGCGGCGGAAGAGGGCCTCGTTCTGGAAGATCTCATCCTCGAACGCGGCGAACTTCGGCGCGAGCTCGCGCTCCACGGCCTGGTACTCGGGGCTGCTCAAGGACGAGCCCCAGATGCCGTAGAGCGTCTCCACGTTGCTCAAGCCGCGGCCGGCGTCCTCCAGCGCGGCGAGCGTGTTCTCGAAGGTGGGGGCCTCCGGGTTCGACGCGATGGTCGCCAGCTCCTTGCGGAAGGTGTCCATGGCCGCCTCGATGGCGGGCTTGAACAGCTCCACCTTCACCTGGTCGAACGGGGGCACGCCGCCATGGGGGCCGCTCCACTTCGCCAGCAGGGGGTTGGCGGGAGCCACGGGGGCCTCGGGGGCAGGGGCGGCAGGGGCCGCGGTGGAGGTGGCGGCGTCCTCGGGACGGGCGTCCTTGGAGGTCGCGCATCCGGTGGAGGCGAGCGCGGCCACGCCCGCGCTGACGATGAGGAGGTTGCGCATGAAAGTGTAGGTCTCCCGAGGATGGGGTGGGTTGTGCACCAAAGCACGGAATCGCGGCGCCCAACACGTCCACCCGTCCACCTGTTCCCTTCTCGCGACAAACACCTGGCGGGTCGGATGAGGACGGGGCCCCGGGCCGGATAGAGGAGGCGTGCAGGCCTCCGTCCTCGAGGGCCTTCGTCGCCAGGAGACACCCGCCGGATGCGAACCGTCCTCGCCCAGCCCAGGGGCCGTGCCTCGCGGGGCCTCGCGCTGGCGCTCCTCTTCGCGGCGGGCGGGGCCCGGGCGGACTGGAAGGTGGAGTACAACACCCCCGCCCCGCTCTTCCTGGACCGCAGCTACATCTTCGGCTCGCCCAACCGCATCCGCCGGCAGGGAGATCCCGACTCCCCGGCGCCGCTCCTGTTCGAGGCGCAGCTTGCCCCGAACCTCTTCCTGCCCCAGCTGCACACGGGCCGATTCCGGAGCGAGCACGGCGAGTGGTTCCTCACCGCGGTGCTCACGCCGTACATCCGGCTGCGGATGCTGAACACGGACAGCAGCCCCGTCATCCCGCCGTCGTACGTCCCGAAAATCACGCTCCAGGTGGCGCACCTGCGCGTGCTGCCGGGCTCGCTGGCGGAGGACCGTCCGATGCGGGGGCTCGCGCTCGCGGCGAACCTCACGGTGGGCCACTACTCCAATGGCCAGGACGGCTGCTTCTTCGCGAACCAGGAGGGCACGGACCCCGACTGCGCGCCGGCCCAGGGGGAGCTGCCGCTCAACGAGCTGACCGGCAGCTTCTCCACCAACTTCGTGCGCGGGGAGCTGCACGCGCGCGTGGCGTTCGGCGTGGACCCGGACCTGGACAGCGCGTGGCTGGTGGGCGGCGGCTCGTTCCTGGAGCTGAACACGGCCATCGGCTCGGGCGGCATCACCGAGGACCAGAGGCGCGTCTACGGCAAGGGAAACTGGGGCGTGAGCGCGCTGGGCGAGCGCATCTGGCACCAGCACCGCTTCCGGCTCGAGGGGACGGTGTCCGCGCCCTTCGGCGAGACGCCCCACCGGCGCGCGACGGTGAGCGGCGCGCTCGCCGCGCTGCCCTACTGGGGCGCGGGCTTCGGCGTCTTCACCCGCTACGTGTACGGCCAGGACTCGTACAACATCCTCTTCCTGGAGCGGCTGAGCCAGTGGCAGTTCGGGCTCGTCTTCGAGCTCTCACCCGGCGCCAGGCTCAAGGCCGAGGAGGCGCCCGGGGACGCCGGGACGCGGCGTCCGCCGGGCTTCCGCTAGGGATGGCAGGACGTCCCGGGTGTGACATCTTCGACCGCGGACCCGCCGCCTTCCGCGGGGGTTCCCGACTTGAACATGACCGCTCCGAGCACGCTGAAGGACCGCATCCAGAACGCCGACCTCCTGGCCCGGGTCGTCCCCGTCGAGGAGGCCGTGAAGCACGTCACCGACGGGAACACGGTGGCCATCAGCGGCTTCACCAAGTCGGGCGAGCCCAAGACGTTCTTCCCCGCGCTGGCCTTCCACCTGTCGCGCACCGCGCCCCAGACGCGGCTCACGCTGTTGTCCGGGGCGTCGCTGTCCGAGGACGTGGAGGGCCCCATGGCGCCCTTCATCCGCAAGCGCGGGCCGTACATGTCCTCGTCCGCGTCGCGTCGGCGCATCCACGCCGGGGAGATGGACTTCACGGACGTGCACCTGTCCGCCTTCGCGCGCAACCTGATGTACGGGTTCTACGGCGACATCGACGTGGCGGTGGTGGAGGTGTCGCGCATCCGCCCCAACGGCAGCGTCATCCTGACGTCCTCGGTGGGCATCAGCGCGGAGGCGCTGGCGAAGGCGAAGAAAGTCATCCTCGAGGTGAACACGTCCGCGCCGGACTACACGGGCTTCCACGACATCGTCGTGCCCACGGTGCATCCGCACGTGGGCTGGCCGCTGCCGCTGTTGAACGTGAGAGACCGCATCGGCACGCCGTACGTGGAGTTCGACCTGGGCAAGGTGGTGGCGGTGGTGGAGTCGAGGACGCCGGACCATCCGGTGCCCTTCAAGGCGGCGGACGACACGGACAAGCGCATCGCGCGCAACGTGGTGGACTTCCTGTTGAGCTGCCGCGAGGAGTTCGGGTGGGGCAAGCGGCTGCCGCCCATCCAGTCCGGCGTGGGCAACGTGGCCAACGCCATCATCGGGGAGCTGTACGAGTCACCGTTCCAGAAGATCCGCTTCTGGACCGAGGTGTTCCAGGACGGGATGCTGCGCTACGTGGAGGACGACGCGAAGTTCGAGTACGCGTCCGCCACGGCGGTGTCCTTCTCCGCCGAGGGGCGCCAGCGGTTCCAGCAGCTGTTCGAGCGGTGCAAGGAGCGGCTGGTGCTGCGGCCGATGTGGCTGTCGAACAGCCCTGAAATCATCTCGCGGCTGTTCGTCATCGCGATGAACACGCCCATCGAGGTGGACATCTACGGGCACGTGAACTCGACGCACATCGACGGCTCGCGCATCGTCAACGGGCTGGGCGGCTCCGGGGACTTCTTCCGCAACGCGTACCTGAGCATCGTGCACACGCCGTCGGTGCGGAAGCTCAAGGACGGGCGGACGGTGAGCTGCGTGATGCCGTACGTGCGGCACATCGACCACACGGAGCACGACATCAAGTGCGTCGTCACCGAGCACGGCTACGCGCGCAACATGGACATCCGCTCGCCCCGGCGCCGGGCCACGGACATCATCGACCACTGCGCCCACCCCTACTTCCGGCCGCTGTTGCACGCGTACCTGGACATGGCGGGCCCGGGGGACGAGCCGCGCGCCACGGACATGAAGGTGCTCGAGGCCTGGTGGCGCGACTACGACGCCGCCTGCCGCGCCTTCCCCCAGGGAGGCTGAGCACCGGCATGGCGGGGCGGGACGACAGAGACGACGCGCCAAGGGGAACGCCCGGGCCAGGGAGCCCCGCGACGACGCCCCCCCCCTCCGAGGGGCGCGCCTCCCGCATGCCTGCGGAGGCCTCCACGGCCGTCGACGCGGCGAGAACCGGAGGCACCGCGAGGAACGGGCGGGAGCCCTGCCCTCCCGAGGTGGCGGAGCAGCTCCGACAGGTCGACCGGCTGCGACGCACGGGCCGGTACACCTCCGCGCTCGCGCAGGTGCGCGCGCTCGCCGAAGCGCACCCGAGGCTGGGCATCGTCCTGATGGAGCTGGCGATGACGCTCGGCATCTGGGGCGGCGCTCCGGCCGAGGCGCTCCCCTGGTTCGAGCGCGTCCTGGAGCTGGCCCCCGGACACCGGACGACCCGGCTGCACCGCGCGCTGTGCCTCGCCCGGCTGGGTCGCCATGCGGAGGCCGTGGCGGACTTCGACGCGCTGGTGGATGGCGGCTATCGCAAGGCGCTGGTGCTGCACATGAAGCGCGCCGAGTCCCTGGAGGCGCTCGGACAGGACACCCGCGCGGAGCAGGACTGGACGCTCGCGCTGGCCGAGGACCAGGACAACCCCTGGCTGCTCCAGCAACGTGCCGCCGTGCGCGCGCGCCTGGGAATGCACACGGAGGCGCTGGAGGACCTGTCCGCCGCGCTCGCCCTGCAACAGGGCGCTGACGTGGACCCGGAGCTGCTCCACGAGCGCGGCCTGCTCCGCGTGCGGCTCGGCGACGTCGGCGGCGCGCGCGCGGACTTCCAGGCCGGGCTCGCAGCCTTGCGCCGGGGAGACCCGGACTGGCTGCCGGACGCGCTGCGCTCGGCAGTCCAGGCACTCGACGTGCCCTGAAACACGCTCCCGCCGCGGCCTTTCGCCTCGGGCCCGCAGTCGAGCCCGCAGGACGAAGGGCCCCCCTGCACTCCTGCATCCGAGGGCGATGTCACTGATGCGGACTGAACATGCCCACGCGGCCAATCACAACCCAAGGGCCCCGCGGCTGCCGCCCGCCGCGACCGCATTAGCTTGAACATCCACACCCGACACCCGGACGTGGGGGCCGCACATGCTCGAGCTCGAACTCAATCCCAGACTGGAACAGATCAGACACCAGGGCTTTCGCGAAGAGGCGGAGAACGTCCTCCGCTCGGGGGAGCTGCGCAAGCTGATACGCCTCATCGGCCCCGTCCCGGGGGATTCCCGCGAGAGGAACATCCCCGTCTTCGAGCCCGCGGTCGACCTGGCGGAGGTCGAGCGGGAGACCCGCTTCATCCGACAGGAAGCCTTGGCCCGTGGCCTGGACATGGATGAGGAGTTCATCCAGACCATGACATACATGCGCCACATCACGATTCCCATCCAGGACCCCAGGCTGAGGCGGGCCATCAGTCGCGTCTGGAGCCTGGTGCTGTGGTTCGACCCCGACAAGGAATACAACCCGGAGAAGCACTTCCTGTCCCTCAAGCATGCGAGCGCGGTGGCCCACCCGCCCTCCGCGCTCATGGACTACGTCGACTTCTCCTTCGAGGAGCTGGGTCACTCTTGCGACTCGGACTTCCTGGGTCTCTACAAGAACCTGTTCTTCCAATACCACCTTGGAACCCTGCTCGAGGTGCTGGTGGCCCGGCACGGCGCCCAGCGCACCACGCACAGCGTCCGGTACATCCGCGACCACAACGGCTCCTCGGAGTTCTGGTACCTGTCCCTCCAGTTCATCGACGCGCGGCTGAGCTTCGCGCGCGACCCGCTGTTCTGGGTGGACACCCTGGAGGCGGCGCGGGACTTCATCGCATTCACCAACGACGTCTTCTCCTTCTACAAGGAGGCGAAGTCCCAGCTCGACTTCGAGAACTGCTACCTGTTCAAGCAATCCCAGACGCAAAAGCGCCCTTACCTGGAGGTGTACCGGGAGACGCTCGCCACGACGGTGAGGAATTATCACGCCATCCTGGAGTCCGCGTCCTCACGCGCCCCGGAGCTGCGAGCGCACGTGGAGCACTACCTGAAGAGCTTCATCTACTGGCACTTCCGCAGCCGGCGCTATCTGTTGCAGGAGGTCTACCCCGAGCTGCGCTACTGGGAGGACCGGCTCTCGCCCCCCCTCACCCGGGCGGGTGGGCTGACCCAACCTCCGCCACATTTAATCGCGCTTAATCCCGGTTAATCAGGGAGGAACGTAGGGTGGCCTCCACTCGCCGACGGGGAGGTCCCGGCCACGGCGGGCTGACAATCCACGAGGTCAATCCATGTTGAAGCAAGTCATGCGGCCGTTGTTCCTGGGAGCGCTGTGCATGGGCATTATCGCCTGTGGTGGCACGCCGATGGACGAGGTGGCTCCGGAGACGGAGGACCTGGGCCAGGTGGAGCAGAACGCGTGCAGCGTCGGGACGTACCAGGGCGCGTGTCGCGACTACGGCAGCGGCGGATGGGTGGATGGGAGCTGTCCGGCCGCGACGCCGTACAAGTGGAGCTTCTGGAACTGCTCCCAGTACATGGCGGGCTCCGGTCCGACGGCCCAGTACTACCGCCAGTACTGTTATGACCTGCAGCTCTACACCTGCCACAGCAGCATCAGCACGCCGCCCGCCGGCAGCCCGCCGCCCGTCGGCCCGCCGCCGCCCTGCAAGCAGAACTGCTGAGCCCCTCCTGCGATGAGCCGTGGTCGCGCCAGGGACTCGCGCGACCACGGCCCTGGCATCAGTTCGCGAAGCGCGCCTCGAAGTTCGTGAACTGCGCCTCCAGGCGCCACTGCAGCGCCGCGCGCTTGTTGGCCCCCAGGAAGGTCTGACACGACGCGGACGGGCCCGCCTCGCCCGCGTCGTCCTGGGCGCAGGCCGCCACCCGGGCCGTGAAGACATCCCGCTGGGCCCACAGGCTGTCCCCCTCCACGAAGGCGTGCTCCAGGCTGGCGCGCGCCAGCTGCTTGAGCGTCTTGTAGTCGAGCCCCTGGACGGTGGCCGCCGCGACGTACTCCTGGGTGATGTCCCCCCGGAGGATGCCGGAGTCATCCGTCGCCAGCGTCACCGGCACCTTCTCCACCAGGTACGCGGAGAGCGGATGGTCCGTGCCCTTGACGCCCAGCAGGACGTTGTTCGAGGACAGGCAGATCTCCACCAGCACGCCTGCCTCGCGCATGTCGCGCAGGAGCGCGTCGACGCCCTCCCCGTCCGTCTCGCCCAACACGTCCACCCCGTGGCCGATGCGCTCCGCGTGCGCCAGCTTCACGGCGTTGCGGATGTGGAAGCGCAGGTGCCCCTGGTCCTCGGGCTTGAGCACCTCGGGAATCAGCTCGCCCGCGTGCAGGGAGACGTGCACCGTCTTGCGGCCGGGCGTGGTGTCATTGTGGTCATCCAGCGTGCCCAGCGCGAACATCTCGTCGTTGTAGTACGCGAGCGAGTTCGGGTGCTCCTCGGGTGACACCAGGTTGACGCCGACAATCTGGGGCACGCGCTGGGCCAGCTCGAAGGCATACACCCACTGGCCGAAGACGTTGGCCCGCTCCGCCGTGCGGTTGGCCGACACCAGCAGCCGCACCTCCACGTCGCAGCCCGGGTCCGCCTGGGGCGTGCCACAGGCCATCACCTGCCGGCTCCCCACCAGGAAGCTGGCAATGCTCTCCGCCTGACGGGTCAGCGCCGTCTGGAAGTCCGGCAGGGCGATGAGCTGCTCGCGCTTGGCCAACAGCGTCGGCGCGTCCCAGGGGTCCGTGGGCGAGAACAGCGGCGCGGCGAGCCGTCCCCCCGTGCTCGCGCCGAAGCCCTGCATCAGCTCCACGTAGACCTGGTTGTGCTGGCCCGCGCGGGAGAGGATGTCCGCGTAGATGTCGTCCCCCCGGGCCTCCGTCTGCACCGCGCCGTACTTGGCGAAGGCATCGAAGAAGTGCTGGTGCGCCTCCAGCAGCGGACCGGTGAAGCCCTCCATCGACCAGGCGCCCATCACCGCGTCATAGAGGGCCCGGTCCGACGCCGTGTTGGACAGGGGCGTCGCGCCCTGCTCACAGGGGTTGCTCGCCACGTAGGTGGTGGGGTTGACGCAGGCGCCGTCCTCGGAGCCCCATTGGATGAGCTTCTCCATGGTGATGGCGCCGGAGGTGTGGCTGTGGAGGTCGCCGCCCTTGGGCATGTCGCGCAGGAAGGCGGAGAGCGCGATGGGGTTGGAGCGCAGGGTCTCCATGTGCTCCTGCGTCAGGTCCTCGGGGGGACGCGGAGTGGGAGGCTCCGGATCCTCCCTGCAGGCACTCAGGCCCAGCGTCATCGTGACGACGACCAGCGAAAGCTTGCTCATGTGGGGACCTCACGGCGGGGGTGTCCGAGGAGCGTCTTGTCCGCGGGGCGGCGAACACCAGTCGGCGCGGGCGCCATGCGTTCCCTGCCGCGCATCGGGCTGCGCCAAGAGGGACTTTTCAACCATGACCCACGCCCTCGCGCCGCCCCTCGATGGTCTTGACGTGCTGGCGCGCCGTCCGGAAGGTTGCACTTGTCTGTCCGCGGCTGAAGCCGCAGGCTCCCCGCCCCCACCCTTCGGACGAGGTCATCCATGCATCGGGGTTCCTGCTTGTGCGGCGCGGTCCGCTTCACCGTGGAGGGCGAGCTGCCCGCCCCCGACGCCTGTCATTGCACGAAGTGCCGCAAGCACTCGGGGCACTACTTCGTGTCGACGGACGTGCCCCGCTCGGCCGTCACCCTCGAGGGACAGGACCAGGTCCGCTGGTTCCAGTCCTCGGAGAAGGCGCGGCGCGGGTTCTGCTCGGTCTGCGGCGCGTCGCTGTTCTGGGACCCGCTCCAGCGCGACTGGATTGGAATCGCCATGGGCGCGTTCGACACGCCCACGCGGACGCGCGTCGCGCTCCACGTCCACCTGGCCAACAAGGGCGACTACTACGAACTGGAGGAAGGGACGCCCCGGTTCGACACCATTCCGCCCAGGCCCCACTGAGGACGGGAACAACGGCCCAAGCACCCAGTTCGGGTGCCCGGGCGGGACCGACTCACGCCGCCGTGAGCCGGCCTGAGGTCACTCCTCGATTAGCTCGGTGAGCGCCGGGCAGTAGGTGGCGTACCCATGGCCGGTGAATGCGCCGTCCTCCATGACGGCATCCACGTCGAACGCCACGAAGTGTGACGCGGGGAACTCGCCGGTCTTGGCGCAGGTGGCGCAGAGGGAAGCCGCCACGGGCGTGAAGGTGAAGCTCGAGCTGTGGTCGAACCAGTTGAGGCTGAGCGAGCCATCGAAGTCGACCAGCGTCGCTCGCGGCTCCCCCTCCGTGGTCGTACCGCTCTGCGGCGTCGCGTCCACGGGCACCTTCACGTCGTAGACGTTGACGAGCTGAGCCGGCACCGACGAATCCGGCGAGGGGCACTCGCCCGGGGTCCCGTTGTTCAGCTCGATCCACAGGGTCCACGACCCGTCCGGGCTCTCCGGCTCGGTGTAGCCGAAGTACGCGTTGGTCAGGACGCGCGAGTTGTCGCCCATGCGGATGGTGGCCGAGGTCTCACGGCAGGCCCCCTCGCAGGTGGTGAACGGGTCAGGCGTCACGCCCGCATCGGGCTCCGTGCCAGCGTCGGGCTCCGTGCCGGCATCGGGCTCCGTGCCGGCGTCGGGCTCGAGGCCCGCGTCGGGTTCCGAGCCCGAATCGGGCACGGTGCCGGCATCCGGCGGGGTCCCCGCGTCGTCGCCCACTTCGGGCGCCGACGGCTTGTCATCAGAATCACAAGCAGAGAGTGCGGCAACAGCAACGAGGGAGACAAACATCCAGGAGAGAATCGAGCGTTGCAGGGTCATGTATCAGGATTGTTACGGTCCTCTCCGAGAGAAGCGAGCAAACTCAACGCCCCGCGTCACAATGTTTCAGTCTCACTCCCGAGCGCCCCCGTCGAGCGTCTCGATTCCACCGAGGCTGGACGATCTTTGCGCAGAAGCCGACGAATTCGGGGAATAAACATGCATCCGAGCTGAAACCCCCTATCGCAATTTGGCGGTTGCAACTGCGCCACCTCCGCCCTAGCTTCACTGAAACCATTAAAATCCATTTGATGGTTTCCGGCCATCAACAGGGTGCGCCCATGTCATCGCCCATCGCCCTCGTCGCCGTGCCCTCCGGTCTGGGTCTGAGCCGTCCGGACGGGCGGATTCCCCGTGTGGACCTGCTTCCCGAGGCCCTGATGGAGGCGGGCCTGGGACTCAAGCTCCAGGCGAAGGTGGAGCACACCGTGACGCCCCGGCCCTATGTGGAGCAGCGCGACGCCCGGACGCACATCCTCAACCCCCATGGCATCGCCGAGCTGAGCCTCCAACTCGCGGACGCCGTCGAGGCCATCGTGCGCGCCGGGCGCTTCCCGCTCGTCCTGGGCGGAGACTGCAGCATCCTGCTCGGGTGCCTGCTGGGACTGAAGCGCACCGGCGCGCACTCGGGGCTCGCCTTCATGGATGGACACACCGACTTCTGGCCGCCGGAGGCCTCCGAGCTCGGCGGCGCCGCGGGCATGGACCTCTGGCTCTCCACCGGCCGGGGCCCCGCCCTGCTGTCGAACCTGGAGGGCCGAGGTCCCCTCGTCCTCGACGAGGACGTGGCCGTGCTCGGCGTCAGGGACCCGGAGCGCCAGGGTGAGAAGGTCGGCGCGGAGGACGCGCGCGACACGGGCATGGCCTGGCTGGACCTGGACGTCCTGCGCGCGCAGGGAATCGCCGCCGGAGCGAAGCGCGCCCTCACCCGCTTCAAGGAGCGCGGCGTGCGCGGCTTCTGGATGCACCTGGACGCCGACGTCATGGACGACGCGGTGATGCCCGCCGTCGACTCGCGCCAGCCCGACGGCCTGCGCGTGGCCGAGCTCGGGGAACTGGTCGCCCGGCTCGTCGACTCGGGACTGGCCGTGGGGCTGGACGTCACCATCTACGACCCGAGCCTGGACCCCCGGCGCGACGCGGCCCGGGCCCTCGTCGAGGCGCTCACCCGCGGCCTGGGGGCCCTGGTGCCCACGCCCAGGACACGATAGGCCCACCGCATGGCCGATGCGCGCAGCCCCGGACTTCCCACGGACGTCGTCCTGCTCCTCGAGTTCGTCAACACGCTCGACGTGGAGAAGCTCGTCGACGCCGTGCCCACCCCGGCCGCGCTCGACGCCTGGTGCCGCGCACGGGGCCTGGTGGCGGCCTCGGACACCTTCTCCCCGGACGCCTTCCGCGCCGCCATCGACGCCCGCGAGGCCCTGCGCGCAGTGCTCCTCTCCCACACCGGCGAGCCCCTGGCCGCCTCGGATTTGAAGACGCTGGAGCGCGTCGCCGCCTCCAGCCCCCTCACCGTGGGCTTCGGCCAGGACGGCGTGTCGCTGCGCCCCGCGGCCACCGGCGGCTGGAAGGCCCTGGGCGCCCTGTTCGCCGCCATCGTCTCCACCCAGCGCGACGGCCACTGGCCCCGGATGAAGGTGTGCGCCGCGGGCGCGTGCCAGGAGGCCTTCTACGACACCTCCAAGAACCGCTCCGGCCGGTGGTGCTCCATGGCCGTGTGCGGCAACCGCACCAAGCTCCAGCGCTTCCGCGCCAGCCCGCCCCGGCGCTGAAGCACCTCCACATCCGCACGGGATGAGCGCCAGGGCTTCACTCCCGGGCCGAATCTCGCGGGTAACACCCGGAAACTCCTCGCCATCCGCAACCCGGCGCGTCGACTCCCGAGAATTGGGAATCTCGTACGGCAGCTAGGAGCCCACACCCCATGGGAACTGGACGCGTTGGTGACGGTGGAGCAGCAGAGGCGGCACGCAGGGCGGCGGAGGCCGCGCGCAGGGCCGCGGAAGAGGCGGCGCGCAGGGCGGCGGAGGCGGCTCGGCAGGCTGCCGCGGAGGCCGCGAAGAAGGCCGCGGAGGCGGCCAAGAAGCTGGCCGCGCAGAAGAAGGACGTGTCCACCTTCGAGCCCGCGGGCGCGAAGAACAAGCTGAAGCTGGATGGCCAGGGGGCCCCCTCGACGTCGCTGTTCACGGAAGACAGCAAGGACGCCAAGGTCAACTGCCTGGACAAGGCCGCGGACTTCATCAACAAGTCCTCGCCGGAGCTGCAGGGTCGCTCGGACCTGGTGTTCCTGAAGGACTCGCGCGCGGGCGCCGAGGGCCAGTCGGGCCACGTCGTCGTGCGCCAGGGCGAGCGCGTGTTGGACCCCAGCAACGGCAAGAGCTGGGACGACATGAAGTCGTACCTCCAGGGCAACTCGCACTACAGCGAGGCGGGCTCCCTCCTCGGCACCACGGCGGCCAAGGTGTTCGGCACCGAGGCGGGCTCGCCCGAGCGCGCCCAGGCGCTGGCGGACGCGAACGTGTCCCCCGAGCTGCAGCAGATGATGGTGGCCGACTACCCGGCGGACGTGGGCAGCGTGCCGGACGCGGCCAACGTGCAGCCGCACGAGACGACCATCCCGGGCCAGGCGGGCCCCGTGTCCGTGGAGTTCAGCGACTCGCTCGAGAAGGACGTGAAGAAGGAGGACGGCTTCGTCACCGTGTCCATCAGCGCGGAGACGTCCGTGTCCGCGTCGGGCTCGGTGGAGTTCAAGAAGGCCAAGGTCGGCGTGGGCGCGTCCGTGGAGGGCAGCGTCGAGGCCGGCAAGAGCATGACGTACGAAGTGAAGATGACGGAGGCGGACTTCGAGAAGCTCAAGCGCGGTGAAATCGCGCCGCCGCACCCGCTCAACCCGGAGACGATTCCGGATGGCACGTCCATCAAGATGGAGCAGAGCCAGTTCACCGGCTACGGGCTGGACGTGGGCCTGTCCTACCACGCGGTGGAGCTGGGCATCTCCGGCGACGTCAAGAGCGGCAAGGGCATGTCCATCGAGGTGAGCCGCGCGGGCGACAAGCTGTCGATGACGACGGGCCCCACGGAGTTCATCGAGAACAACGGCAAGGTGACGCTGGGCGCCGGCCCCGTCTCCGTGAGCATGGGCCGCGAGGACACGCTCAAGGAGTACAAGCTGCGCACCGCCGAGTTCGACCTGGGCAACCCCGAGGGCCAGAAGGCCTTCGAGGCCTTCGCCAAGGACGGCCGGATGCCGGAGAAGGAAGGCCCGGGCGTGTCCAACACGCTGCGCTTCGACAAGATCAACTACGAGTCGACGGGCGGCAAGGTGGGCATCGACGTGGGGCCCTTCAGCATCGAGACCGACGGCACCACCAACACCGGCGACTACCTCATCACGCACCACCCGGATGGGACGAAGTCGCTGACGTCCGACATCACCTACGGCGGTGACCACCCGGACATCACCCTCGAGCAGAAGTACGACAAGGACGGCAAGCTCGTCCCCGGCTCGGAGAAGTTCGCGATGAAGTTCGACACCAAGGACGACAACGCGCGCGAGCTGCTCGTGTACTCGTTCACCGGTGACGCCGACAAGGCGAAGGCCGCGCGCGAGCACGACAAGCCGATCACCCTCAACCTGACGGCCGACGACATCGAGGAGATGCAGCGCCGCTCCGGCATCCAGGCGCAGAACGGCGGGCACATGGGCATCAACGTCCTGCTCACCGACTACGACGGCAAGCCCAATGACCCGCTGATGGCGGTGCGCAACATGGCGTGCTCGCCGGCGTACAACGAGTACAAGCTGGCGCAGAGCTACTTCGGGCTCTTCATGGACGAGGGCAAGAAGCCCCTGTCGGGCGAGCTCGTCATCGGCTGAGCCAGCACGGTTTCACCCCCGCGAGCCCGGGTCCTCGAGGTGAGGGCCCGGGCTTCGTCGTGTCTGTCGTGGAGGGAACACGCGCTCGCGCGGGGCGAGGTGACGCTGGACGAGGTATCACGTCCGGGCGAGGGTCCAGGCCTCCACCTCGCGCTCGACCTCCGGGAGACATCCGATGACGCAGGCCCCTGGACGCATCACGGAGTACCCGCTCACGGCGGCTGGAACCGGGCCCTATGGAATCTGCGCCGGGCCTGACGGCGCGCTCTGGTTCACGGAGGTGCACGCGGGCCGCGTGGGACGCATCGAACTGGACGGCGCGGTGACGACCTTCGCGCTGCCGACGCCGGACTCGGGGCCCTCCGTCATCACCGCGGGGCCCGACGGCGCGCTCTGGTTCACGCAGCAGAAGGCGAACCGCATCGGCCGGGTGACGACGCGCGGCGAGGTGCGTGAGTTCCCGCTGCCGACAGAGGGGGCTGGCCCGTTCGGGCTCTGCGCGGGGCCCGACGGCGCGCTCTGGTTCACGCAGCTGTCGACGCATCGGCTGGGGCGAATCACCGTGGAGGGCGCCGTCACCGAGTTCGCGCTCGAGGCCGGCAGCTACCCGTCGTTCATCACCTCCGGACCGGATGGGGCGCTCTGGTTCACGCAGAACGCGAGCAATCGCATCGGGCGAATCACGGTGGACGGGCAGGTCTCCGGGTTCGCGCTGCCCACGCCGAAGGCGGGCCCCGTGGGAATCACGCGGGGGCCGGATGAGGCGCTGTGGTTCGTGGAGCTCCTCGCGGACCGCATCGGGCGCATCGGGCTCGACGGGGGCATCACCGAGCATCCGTTGCTTCGGACCGGCGCGAAGCCTCACGCCATCGTCACGGGCGCCGACGGCGCGCTCTGGTTCACCCAGTGGGGAAGCAATCACCTCGGACGGATGACGACCTCGGGCGAAGTCACGGAGTACGCCATCCCCACCGCGAAGGCGGAGCCGCATGGAATCTGCTCCGGGCCGGATGGCGCGCTGTGGTTCGCGCAGGAGGTGGGGAAGATAGGGCGACTGGCGCCGCGCTGAGGGCTGGCCACGAGCAGCCCAAACCCCGCGGGGGGGACACGTCGCGAGAGCCGCCATGGCGGCGTCGCGTTCAAGACGTCCCTCGGCGAGCCTCCGCCAGAAGTCCCTCCGTGCATGCGCCTTTAAGGGACGATACGGCGACGGCAGGCACGCAGCGCACCGCGCCCTTTCGGGTCCGCGCCGCTCAGGCCGCGACGACCGCGTCGGGCTCGCGGCGCACCTTGGCGAGCGCGGCCACCACCACCTCGGGCCCGGCGCCGGCCTTGTGCGCGTTCTCGCTCAGGTGCCGTCGCCACGCGCGCGCGCCCGGCAGGCCCTGGAACAGGCCCAGCATGTGCCGCGTCACCGCGCTCAGCGGCGCGCCCTGCTGCCGGCGGCGCTCGATGTACGGGAGCATCGCCTCCACCACCTCGTGGCGCTCGCGCGGCGCCTGGGTCGCGCCGAAGAAGCGGCGGTCCGCCTCCGCCAGGAGGTACGGGTTCTCGTAGACGGCGCGGCCAATCATCACCCCGTCCACGTGCTTCAGGTGCTCGGCCGCCGCGTCCAGCGTCTTGATGCCGCCGTTGATGCTGATGTCCAGGTGCGGCAGCTCCTGCTTGAGCCGGTGCACCAGGTCGTAGCGCAGCGGCGGCACGTCGCGGTTCTCCTTGGGGCTCAGTCCCTGGAGCCACGCCTTGCGCGCATGCACGATGAAGCGCGTGCACCCTTCCGCCGCAATCAGCCGCACGAAGCGCTCCAGCGTGGGCCACTCCTCCAGCTCGTCGATGGCGATGCGCGACTTCACCGTCACCGGGATGCTCACCGCCGAGCGCATCGCGCCCACCAGCCGCGCCACCAGCTCCGGCTCCGCCATCAGACACGCGCCGAAGCGGCCTGACTGCACCCTGTCGCTGGGGCAGCCCACGTTCAGGTTCACCTCGTCGTAGCCCCACGACTCGGCGATGCGCGCCGCCTCCGCCAACGCCTCTGGCTCCGAGCCCCCCAGCTGGATGGCCACCGGGTGCTCGGCCGCCTCGTAGCCCAGCAGCCGCTCGCGGTCGCCGTGGAGCACGGCGCCCGTGGTCAACATCTCCGTGTACAGGAGCGTGTGCTGGCTGATCTGGCGGTGGAAGTACCGGCAGTTCCGGTCCGTCCAGTCCATCATCGGCGCGACACACAACGGCATGGGGCTTGAGGGCATCATGGGCAGGACCTGGGAAACGTCCTGCATCTACCCGGCTTTTTCTCCCCTGCCCACCCCCCAGTGACGCCCGGAGGCCCGAAGAGCGAGGAGCCGGACGACCTCCCCGGCTAGGCTCCCCCCCGTGCCTCCGAGCCCGCCCCTGCTGGACGACATGCTGCTCTTCACCGAGGTGGTCACCTCCGGAGGGCTCACCGCCGCGGCCCTGCGGCTGGGATTGCGCAAGTCCACCGTGAGCCGCCGCCTCTCCGCGCTCGAGGCGCGGCTCGGGGTCCGCCTGCTGGAGCGCAACGCGCGCCACCTGCGCCTCACCGAGGCGGGGCGCGACTACCATGTCCACTGCGCGCGGCTGGTCTCCGAGGCCCGCGAGGTGAACCGCGCCCTGGGCGAGTCCCGCGCCACGCCCCAGGGCACCCTGCGCATCGCCACCCTCTCCCTGCTGGGCGAGCTGCTCACCCCGCTCATCGCGGAGCTGCTCCTGCACCACCCGCTGCTGCGCGTGGAGCTGGCGCTCGCCGAGGCCCACGTCGACCTCATCGCCGAGGAGTACGACGTGGCGCTGCGCACCGGCCCGCTCGCCGACTCGTCGCTGGTGGCCAGGAAGCTCGGGCGGCTGCGCACCGGCTACTACGCCAGCCCCGCGTACCTCGCCCGCCAGGGCACACCCCGCACCCCCGCCGACCTCCAGGGCCATGCCTGCGTCGTGCTCGCCGAGCCCCGTACCGACGAGGTCTGGTTCTTCGGCGAGGGCCGAGACGCCCTGAGCCGCCCCGTCACCGGCCGCCTCCGCGTCCCCAGCGTGCGCGCGGGACAGGCCGCCGCCCGCGCGGGCCTGGGCGTGGTCCGCCTGCCCGCCTCCCTCGTCGTCGACGACGTGCGCAGCGGCCTGCTCGTCCCCGTCCTGGAGTCCTCAACGCCGCCGGGCCTCCCCGTGTTCGCCGTCTACCCGAGCAGCCGCCAGCTCCCACCCAAGCTGCGCGTCTTCCTGTCGCTGCTCTCGGAGCGCGGCGCGTCGCTGCCCTGGGAGGCGGAGGCCCCTTCCCCCCGGAGGCGTTGAGGGCCCTTCACGCAACCTCGCGTTCCGTGAGGGACGCTCGCCCCCGGGCGCCCCGGCCACTACATGTCCTCCTCGAACCGAGGCACGGCCCCACGCCGCGCCTCCACCCGAGGAGGACAGGACATGGCCACGGACGTCATCGAGCTGGGCGACGCGCGGTTCCACCAGGAGGTGCTCGAATCGAAGGAGCCGGTGCTGGTGGACTTCACCGCCACCTGGTGCCCACCGTGCCGCGCCATCGCCCCCACCGTGGCCGCGCTCGCCACCGAGTACCGGGGCCGCCTGAAGGTGGCGAAGCTGGACGTGGACGCGAACCAGGAGACGGCCCAGCGCTACAACATCCGCTCCGTCCCCGCCCTGCTGCTCTTCAAGGACGGCCAGGTCGTCCAGCAACTCCTGGGCGCCATGCCCCGGGCGAAGCTGGAACAGGCGCTGCTTCCCCACCTGTAGACCTGGGGGCCCCTCCCGCTGGCGGGCTAATGGCTCGATACAGCGAGACTCGGGGCTCCCGAGCCCGGCATTCCGTTGCAAGTCAAAAAGGAAGGCTGGCGATTCTCTCCAGGTGAGGTAGTCACGGGCCGCCTCGGCTGTGTCACACGAAGGTGACACCCGGGGCATGCCCCCATCCGGGAGGGAAGCGATGCTCGAAAGGCTGATGCCCAAGTCGGACGAGTTCTTCGACGACTTCGACAAACAGTGCGCCGCCACAGTGCAGGGCGCGAAGATGCTTCACGAACTGCTCAGCGACTACACGGACGTGCCCAGGCGGGTCCAGGCACTCAAGGACGTGGAGCACCAGGGTGACGAGGTCACCCATACCGCCTTCAACCGTCTGCACAAGCAGTTCATCACCCCGTTCGACCGAGGGCAGATCCACTCGCTGCTGTCGCGCATCGACGACGTGCTGGACCTGGCGAACGCGGCCGCGTCACGGCTGCACTACTACGAAATCCAGAGCAGCCTGCCGGACGCGACGGAGCTGGCGCGGCTCCTGGTGCTGTCCGCCGAGAAGGTGCAGGAGGTGGTGGCGGCGCTGCGGCTCATCAAGAAGCCGGAGCAGATCCTCGCCGGCTGCAAGGAGATCAAGCGCCTGGAGACGCAGGCGGACGAAGTGCTTCGCTCGGGCCTGGGCCGGCTGTTCAAGAGCGGGGTCGACACTCTGACCATCATCAAGTGGAAGGAGATCTACGACCTCATCGAGACCGCCACGGACAAGTGTCAGGGCGTGGCGAACGTCATCGAAGGCGTGGTGCTGGAGCACTCCTGAGATGCTACTCGCGGCCGTCATCGTCATCGTCGGAGTGGCGCTCATCTTCGATTTCATCAACGGCTTCCACGACGCGGCGAACTCCATCGCCACCGTGGTGTCCACCCGGGTGTTGTCACCGAACCTGGCCGTGGCGTGGGCCGCCTTCTTCAACTTCGTGGCCGCCTTCGGCGGCGGTGTCCATGTCGCCAACACCATGGGCAAGGGCATCATCAACTTCGAGATGCTGCGCGCCACGGGCCCCACCGCGGTGCTGTCGGTCATCTTCGCGGCGCTGATGGGCGCCATCGCCTGGAACCTGCTCACGTGGTGGTGGGGGCTGCCGTCGTCGTCCTCGCACGCGCTGGCGGGCGGCATGATTGGCGCGACGCTGCCGGTGTTGGGGCTCAAGGGCCTGATGGGCGCGGGCATCGCGAAGATCGCCGCCTTCATCGTGCTCTCGCCGCTCATCGGCACCACGCTGGGCATGACGCTGATGCTGGTGAGCACCTGGGTGGTGCACAAGCAGACGCCGCGCGTGGTGGACGTCTGGTTCCGCCGGCTCCAGCTCGTCTCGTCCGCCATCTTCTCCTACAGCCATGGCACCAACGACGCGCAGAAGGTGATGGGCATCATCGCCGTGGTGCTCTTCGGCACCATCTGGGCGGACCGTCCGTTCCACATCGACTGGTGGATGATCATCTCCTGTCACGCGGCCATCGCGCTGGGGACGTTCTTCGGCGGCTGGCGCATCATCCGCACCATGGGCCACAGCCTGACGAAGCTGGCGCCCATCGGCGGGTTCAGCGCGGAGACCGGCGGCGGCGTCACCATCATCGCGCTGGCGGAGCTGGGCATCCCCGTGTCCACCACCCACACCATCACCGGCGCCATCGTCGGCGTGGGCTCCACGCGCGGCTGGCGCGCGGTGAAGTGGGGCGTGGCGGGCCGCATCATCTGGGCCTGGGTGTTCACCATCCCCGCGTCCGCGCTGATGGCGCTGCTCATCTACGGGATGACCCAGGTCGTCGTCCGCCTGGTGGGCTGAGGGCCCGCCACCCTCCCCGCCCGCGCCGGCCACTTCCTTCGGGAGGCCCGCGGGCGGGTGTAGCATCCCGGGCGCCATGCGCCTCATCCTCAACCCTGGGCGGGAGGGCGAGCAGGAGCTGCTGCTCCCCGAGGGCGTCACCACCATCGGCAGGACGGAGGAGAGCTCCGTCTGCGTGCTCCACAAGAGCCTGTCGCGCAGGCACGCGCGCCTGGAGCGCGAGGGCTCGCGCGTGGTGCTGGTGGACCAGGGCAGCAAGAACGGCACCTTCGTCGGCGAGCAGCGCGTGGAGCGCCATGAGCTCGACGCGGGCCAGGCCTTCCGCTGCGGCGAGGTGTGGTTCCAGCTCCTCGCGGCGGACCCCGACCTGGACGCGGGGCTGAGCCCGCTGCACACGCGCACCCTGGACACGCGCTTCTCGCCCGCGCCCGGTGAGCTGTCCCTGGACGCGCCGCGCCTGCGGGTGCGCCCGGAGCCGGAGGCGGACGCGACGCGCGAGCGGCTCCAGGTGCTGCTCGCGGTGGCGCAGCTGTTGTCGTCGCCCGGCTCGCTCGACTCGCTGCTGGAGCGCATCCTCCAGCTCGTCTTCCGCGTGCTCGGCGTGGACCGGGCCGCGCTGCTGCTCGTGGACGAGGCCACCGGCGAGCTGCGTCCCCGCGTGGCGCGCGCCGCCACCGGCGAGGTGCTCTCCGAGCGCTTCCACAGCCAGCACATCGTCGACTCCGTGCGCAAGCACGGCCTGGCGGCGCTCTTCGCCAACGCCCAGCAGGACGTGCGGCTGGACAGCTCCGTCTCCATCCGCGCGCAGTCCATCCACTCCGCCATGTGCGTGCCGCTCAAGTCCCGGGACACGTGGCTGGGCGTGCTGTACGTGGACAACCGCTCGCACGGGGGCCTGTTCACGGAGGCGGATTTGGAGTTCCTCACCGCCTTCGCCCACCAGGCGGCGGTGGCGCTCGACAACGCGCGGCTGACGCGGCGGCTGGAGGAGGAGGCGGTGCTGCGCAACACGTACCTGCGCTTCTTCCCGCCCGCCGTCGTGCGCAGGCTGCATGCCTCGCCCGGCACGGCGCTGGAGGTGGTGGAGACGGAGGTGACGGTGCTCTTCGCGGACATCTCCGACTTCACGCCCCTGTCCTCCTCGCGCGGCCCCCGGGACGTGGTGGACATGCTCAACGCGTACTTCCCGGTGATGGCGGACGTGGTCTTCCGTCACGAGGGGACGCTGGAGAAGTACATCGGCGATGCGCTGATGGCGGTGTGGGGCGCGCCCTTCTCGCGCGAGGACGACGCGGACCGGGCCGTGCGCGCGGCGGTGGACATGCAGCGCGAGCTTGCGGGGCTCAACGCGCGCTTCCGGGCCCGGGGACAGCCGGAGCTGCGCATCCACGTGGGCCTCAACAGCGGCCCGGCCGCCGCCGGCAACATCGGCTCCGAGCACTACCTCCAGTACGCCACGCTCGGGGACGTCACCAACGTGGCCAGTCGGGTGTGCGGCGTGGCGAAGGCGGGCCAGGTGGTGCTCTCCGAGGCCACGCGCGTGAGGCTGCGCGAGTCGCGCTGGCCCTTGACGACGCTGCCCCCCACCCACGTGAAGGGCAAGCAGGAGGCGCTGACGCTGCACCGCGTGGAGTGGGACGTGGCGGGTGGGTGAGCCGTCGTCCCCCCGTCCGGGAGGGCGGCTTGACTCGCACCGGGCTCATCGGTCAGCGTTCGGGTTCGTGAACGGCATCGGCCTCGACCTCGCGTGGACCTCGGGATGGACGTCCCGGACCTCCGCGCGCGCGGCGACCTTCACCTCCACGACGACGACGACGACGCACACGACGACCCGCGGAGCGCGGGCGGTCTAGCTCGGAATCGCTGTCCTTCCGACCAGGCCCCGCGCTCCCCGGCGCGGGGCTTTTTTCGTTTCCCTCCACCCACCAGGAACCCCATGCAGACCCAGACCCCGACGACGACGCCCCGCCCGCCCGTGTCCCTCGGCCGCCTGCTCCCGAGCGAGGTGCCGTCATGCGGGTGATGAAGTTCGGCGGCACCAGCGTGGGCGGCACCGCGCAGATGCGGCGCGTGGTGGACCTGGTCGCCCGGGCACGTCAGGAGACACGCGTGTGCGTGGTGGCCTCGGCCGTCTGTGGCATCACCAACCTCCTGGTGGACACGGCCCGGCTCGCGCAGGAGGGCCACTCGGTGGAGGAGCCCCTGTCGCGCTTCGAGCAGACGCACCTGGGCATCGCCCGGGAGCTGGGCGGAGAGCTGGAGGCGCTGGCCCCGCTGGAGCTGGGGCTCGCCGCCATCTCCACCGAGCTGCGCGGGCTCTTGCAGGGCGTGGGGCTGCTGCGCGAGTGCTCGCCGTCGGTGCTCGCGCACCTGTCGGGCCTGGGCGAGCGCGCCTCGTGCCTGGTGCTGGAGGCGCTCCTGTCCGCGCGCAAGCTGTCGCCCCACCTGGTGGACCCCAGGCAGGTGCTCATCTGCGCGGGGGACCCGCTGCAGGCCACGCCGCGCATGGACGAGATTCGCGCCAGGTTCGCCCCGCTGCGCGACGCCCAGGGGCCGGGGCTCCTGCTGATGCCGGGCTTCTTCGGCGGTGACGCGCGCGGCAAGACGATGTCCCTGGGACGCGGCGGCTCGGACTACTCGGCGGCGCTGGCGGCGGCGGCGCTGGACGCGGCGCTGCTGGAGATCTGGACGGACGTGGACGGCATCTACAGCGCCGACCCGCGCCTGGTCCCCGAGGCCTTCCCGCTGGCGGAGGTGAGCTTCGAGGAGGCGATGGAGCTGGCCTACTTCGGCGCCAAGGTGCTGCACCCCAAGACGATTGCCCCCGCGCGTGAGCGCGGCATCCCCGTGCGCGTGTGCAACAGCTTCAAGCCCGAGCACCCTGGCACCCTCGTCACCGACAGGGCCGCCCCACCCGAGCACCCGGTGCGGGGCCTGTCGTTCCTCAAGGACGTGGCGCTGGTCAACATCGCCGGCGCGGGGCTCAAGGGCGTGCCCGGCACCGCCGCGCGCGTCTTCGAGTCCATGGCCCGCGCGGGCATCTCCGTGGTGCTCATCACCCAGGGCTCCAGCGAGTGCTCCATCAGCTTCTGCGTGCAGCAGTCGGAGGCCGACGCCGCCGTGCGGGCGCTGGAGTCGGAGTTCGAGGTGGAGCGCGAGGCCGGCAAGGTCGACACCATCGAGCGCCAGGGCCAGCTGGCCGTGCTCAGCATCGTCGGCGACGGCATGCGCCACCGCGTGGGCGTGGCGGGCACCTTCTTCAGCGGCCTGGCCGACGTGGGCTGCAGCATCGCCGCGATTGCCCAGGGCTCCAGCGAGCGGAGCATCTCCGCCGTCATCACGGAGGCCGACGGCCCGCGCGCCATGGCGCACGTGCACCACCGCTACTTCGGCACCACGGAGGTGGTGGAGCTCTTCGTGGCGGGCGTGGGCAGCGTGGGCGCGGAGCTGATGCGGCAGGTGCGCCAGCAGGCCCCCCACCTGCGCGCGCAGGGCGTGGACCTGCGCGTGTGCGCCATCGCCAACAGCCGGCACGCGCTCATCGAGCCGGGCGGCGTCCCCCTGGGCGAGTGGAAGGAGCGCCTGGAGGCAAGCCGCGCCCCCGCGTCGCTGGAGTCCTTCCGCGAGCAGGTGCGGGCCAAGCGGCCCGGCCGTCCCATCTTCGTGGACTGCACCAGCAGCGAGGACGTGGCGCTCGCCTACCCGTCCCTCCTGGCCGCGGGGCTGCACGTCGTCACCGCGAACAAGAAGGCCAACGCGGGGCGCATGGCCCACCACCGCGCCATCCGCGAGACGGCGTCGCGGCACCAGCGCCGCTTCCTGTACGAGACGAACGTGGGCGCCGCCCTGCCCGTCATCGACACGCTCAAGAACATGCTGCGCACCGGCGACCAGGTGCACCGCATCGAGGGCATCCTCTCCGGCTCGCTGTCGTACATCCTCGGCCTGCTGGAGGAAGGCGTGCCGCTGTCGCGCGCGGTGGGCTCCGCCATGGAGAAGCGCTTCACGGAGCCGGACCCGCGCGACGACGTGCAGGGCACGGACGTGGCGCGCAAGGTGCTCATCCTCGCGCGCGAGCTGGGCCGCCCCGTGGAGCTGGAGGAAGTGGCGCTCCAGTCGCTCCTGCCCGAGGACTTCGACGCGTCCGGTCCGCTCGACGCGTTCCTCGCGCGGCTGCCGTCGCTCGACGAGGGCTTCCAGCGCCGGGTGGAGGCGCTGCGCACGGAAGGCAAGGTGCTCCGGTACGTGGGCAGCGTCGGGCCCGAGGGCTGCGCGGTGGGGCTCAAGGCCGTGCCGCTCGCCAATCCCCTGGCCGCGGTGAAGGGCGGCGAGAACGCGCTGAGCTTCCTGTCGGAGCGCTACAGCCCCACGCCGCTGGTCATCCGGGGCTATGGCGCGGGCGCGGCGGTGACGGCGTCCGGCGTGTTGGCGGACGTGCTGCGGCTGGTGGAGGGCCCGCTGCCGTGAGTCCAGCGGGGCAGCTCGACGACGAAGCGGGCGCCCCGCCCCGGCTCGCTCTCCACCCAGACCTCTCCGCCATGGGCCTGGGCGATTTGACGGGTGATGAAGAGGCCCAGGCCCAGGCCGCCGTAGTTGGGTGAGGCGGCGCGCTCGAAGCGCTCGAAGATGCGCCCCTGCGACTCGCGGGGGATGCCCATCCCGTGGTCCTCCACGCTCAGCCACACCCGCTCGTCGTGGTGGGCGGACAGCCGCAGTTGGATGGGCCGGCCCGCGCCGTACTTCACCGCGTTCGTCAGGAGGTTCATCAGCACCTGCTCCAGCCGCAGCCGGTCCCACCGGCCCGGCAGGGACCCGGGGGTGTCCAGCACCAGCTCGCAGCCCGCCTTCTCCAGCTGCTCACGCAGGTGGCCCACCACGTCGCGCGTGACGGCGACCAGGTCCATGTCCTCCAGGCGCAAGGACAGCCGCGACTCGTTGATGCGCGAGACATCCAGCAGGTGCTCCACCAGCCGGGACAGCCGCGACAGCTGGCTCTCGCACACGTTCAGCATGCCGGACAGCCGCGCGCGCAGGCCCGAGTCCGCCCGGGGCCGCGCCAGGAGGGCGCCCATCTGCTGCATGCGCAGCTTCATGGACGTCAGCGGCGTCTTCAGCTCGTGCGAGGCGATGGAGAGGAACTCGTCGCGCACGCGGATGGCCTCCTGGGACTCGCGGTAGAGCTGCGCGTTGTCGATGGCGTACCCCGCGCGCCGCCCGAGCTCCTCCGCCAGCGCCACCTCGTCCGCGCCGAAGGCCCGCGCCCCCTGTCGCGACACGAGCGTCAGCACGCCCAGCCCCCGCCCGCGCGCCTGCAGGGGCACGCTGAGCGAGGGCTTGCCGCCCCACGCGCGCACGTGGCGCCACCGCGGTGAGCCCAGCCCTCCGTCGCGCAGGATTCCATGGGGCACCGGCGAGCACTCCGAGCGCCCCGACGCCATGACCCCCACCGGGCCGTACGTCACGCCGGGGACCAGCGGATGCGCCTCGAGCAGCTCCCGCACCTCGCGCTCCACGTCGGGCGAGCGCGCCGCCACCGCCACCGGGTGCAGCCCGCGACTGCCGTCGGGCATGAAGACGATGCACACGTCCCCCAGGCGGGGCACCGTCAGCTCCGCGACGCGCTGGAGCGTCGTCTCGTAGTCGAGCGACGTGCCCAGCTCCCGCCCCGCCTCCGCGAGGAAGCGCTGGGACTCCTCCAGGCGCTTGCGCTCGGTGATGTCGGTGGAGATGCCGCAGACGGCGTAGGGCACACCCGACGCGTCCAGGAGCGGGAACTTCTGGGTGATGTGCGTGTGGACGCCGTCCTCTTGCGGGACGCGCTCCTCGCGCACCACGGGCAGCCGCTGCTCCAGCACCTGCTCGCTCAGCGCCTGGAACTCTCTCGCGCTGTCCTCCGGGAAGATGTCGTGCACCGTCTTGCCAAAGACCTCCTCGCGCGTGCGGCGGAACATCAGCTCCCACTGGCGGTTCACGAAGATGTAGCGCCCGTGGGTGTCGAGCAGGAAGAAGACGGAGGTGGCGTTGTCCAGGATGGCGCGCAGCTGCCGCTCGCTCTGCTGGAGCGCCTCCTCGGCGCGCTTGCGCTCGGTGACGTCCAGCAGCACCGCCAGGGAGCGCACGCAGGCGCCCGAGGCGTCGCGCTCCATGATGGCGGACAGCAGCACGTCCAGCCGCGTCCCGTCCTTCTTCACCAGCTGGTACGGCACGTCCTTGCAGCGGCCCGTCCTGTGGAAGGCCGGCAGCACCTCCTCGCGCGCCCGCCGGGCCGACTCCTCGGTGAGGAACTCCGTGGAGTCGCGGCCGAGCACCTCCTCGCGCGTGTAGCCCAGCGTGGCCAGCCAGCAGTCGCTGACACTCACCAGCCGGCCCGCCCGGTCGATGGAGTGCATCATCACCGGCGTGTTGTTGTAGAGCGTGCGGTACTTCTCCTCGCTCTCGCGCAGGGCCCGCTCGACGCCGGCGAGGTCCCGGGACGCCTCGGGAGGTGACGCGGGGCTGTCGGTCGGGTGGGGCATGGCGAGGAGGCGATGGGCCGTGGGGTCGCCCGCCCTCCGCGCGTGACGCCCTCCTCAATGATTGGCGCGCCCCCGGGCCCCGCCAACCCGGCCTCCGCGCCACCCCCAGGTCGGCCAACCCACCGAGCCCCGGAAGACGGGCACGCCCGCCAGGATGCTGTCCCGCACCCGCCCCTCACGACGGACAAGCCTCATCCCACGGCCTTCTCCGGGTCCTCCGTGTTTGAAGTTCCCGGACGTCCCGTCGAGAATGGCCCGCCACCCATCTCAGGCGACGAAAGGAAGGGGGAGGACGGAATGTACGTATCTCGCAAATCAGCGTGGGCCCGCACAGGCGCGACGCTGGCACTCGCGCTCGGTCTCACCGTGCTCGGTTGTTCCGACAAGGAGGGTGACGACGACAAGGACGAGGGGACGCCCGTCACGGCCACCCTCACGGGCCGGGTGACGTTCGACTCCGTCCCGGCCGTCTACACGCCGACGACGCGCCAGGGCTCGCTCGCCTTCAACCAGGTGAGCGTCAAGCCCGTGCGCAACGCCACCGTGCAGGTGCTCCGGGGCAGCACGGTGCTCGCCTCGGCGACCACCGACGACGACGGCCGCTACCAGCTCACCTTCACGGCCGGCGACCAGGCCGACGTGACGCTGGCCACGCTCGCCAAGACGACCACGCCGGACATCCAGGTGGAGGACAACACCGACGGCAACGCCATCTGGGCGGTGGTGACGCAAATCAAGGGCGGCACCACGAGCAAGGACCTGCACGCGGGCCACGGCTGGAACGGCTCCAGCTACACCGCCAACCAGCGCGTCGCGGCGCCCTTCGCCATCCTGGACGCCATGTACACCGCGTCCCACGCCTTCCTGGCGGAGCGCCCCGTGCCCTTCCCGCCGCTCAAGGTGAACTGGAGCCCGAACAACGCCCCGCAGAACGGCGACAAGGCCCGGGGCCAGATTGGCACCTCGCACTTCTCCCCCAACGAGAACGAGGTCTACGTGCTGGGCCTCGCGGGCGCGGACACCGACGAGTTCGACAGCCACGTCATCGTCCACGAGTGGGGGCACTTCTTCGAGGCCAACCTGTCGCGCGCCGACAACCCGGGTGGCCCGCACTCCTCCGGCGACGTGCTGGACCCGCGCATCGCCTTCGGCGAGGGCTACGGCAACGCGCTGTCCGGCATGCTCCTGCCCAGCTCCATCTACGTGGACACGCTCTGGAGCGGCACCCGGCTGGGCGCGTTCGGCTTCGACCTGGAGACGCCGCCGACGACCACGGACGACCCGAACCCGGGCGTCTTCTCCGAGTTCAGCATCATGCGCTTCCTCTACGACCTGCACGACGAGTCGACGCTGTCGGAGACCCCGTTCGACCAGGTGTCCCTGAGCCTGGGCACGCTCTATGACGTGCTGGTGGGGCCGCAGCGCACCACGGAGGCGGTGACCACCGTCGGCTCCTTCATCCACGGCCTCAAGGCCCAGCCGGGCGTGGACGCCGCCGCGGTGGACCGGCTCGCGGCGCACTACAACATCGGCGCCATCCGCTCGGAGTGGGGCGAGGGGGACACGGACCTGTATGGCATGTACAAGTTCGTGACGGTGCCCTTCTCGGAGAACAACTTCTTCACCCGAGGCGAGCCCTTCAACCAGCGGCAGCAGAACCGGTACTACGTCTTCACCGGCAATGGCCGCAGGATGACCGTCACCGCCGACTCCACGGAGGACGTGAGCATCCTCGCCCTGCAGCAGGGCGCCACGGCGGGTGAGGCCGACCGCTTCACCACGGGCAAGGAGACCTTCGACTTCAACAGCCAGACCGACCGGCGCTACGTCCTGGTCACGACGGGCTGGGCCGACGAGGGCTCGGGCAACTACAACTACACCCTCTCCATCAGCAGCCAATGAGCGGACCTCTCACTCCTCCCGCGTTCCCAGGAGCACCCATGAATCGCATTGCCTCCGCGGTCCTCTCCGGCCTCCTGGCGCTGATGGCGCCCGTGGCCTGCACCTCTCCGGCGAAGAGCAGCACTCCGGCGGACAGCGCCGACCACCCGGGCTCCACCGCCAAGCTCAGCGCGCCCGTGGACGTGGGCGCCAAGGTGTCCGACACCAGCGCCACCGTCTCGCTGCGCTTCCAGGTCCCCGGCGAGGATGTCCGGGTGGAGGTCTCCGGCGTCGACGGGCTCCAGGTGACCAGCAGCACCTCGCCCGTGACGGGCGTGAGCGTGGAGAAGGCGGCCGTCACGAACCTGGACGTGGCCTTCGCGCCGGGCGCCGGACGCTCCCACCTGGTGGTGACGGTGAGCGGCATCTTCCAGGGCGTGCCCCTGACGAAGGTGGCCAGCTTCGCCGTCGGTCAGCCCACCGAGCAGCAGAAGGCGGACGGCTCCGTGGTGACGGATGACCAGGGCCAGCGCATCAAGATGATGCCCTCGTCGGACACGAAGTAGTCCACGACGCGGGCGGGTCCGAAGAAGGACCCTGAAAAGAACCGCGGGGAGCGCGCCCCCTCGACGCGCTCCCCGCCGTATGAAGGACTGCGAGAATTCGTACCTCCGGTCCAGCGTGAGCGCGCCCCTCGGCGCACCCTCCGGAAGCCACGCCCCTCCCCAGGGGCGCCCCCTCAAAAGGTCCGAGGCGAGCCCCCCGGCGCGCCTCTTCCCCCCTCGAACGTCGGACGTTCGAAAACCCGAGTGCCGGTGATTCCCCCGGACACTCCCCCCACCCACCTGCCCGGACGCTCAGCGCCCGAAGCCCTCGGACATCCAGGCTCTGCCCGGGTGTCCCCACCTTTCGAAATATCCAAACGCGGCCCGTCGGAATCCTTGAGTGGAGGATTTACGGCGAATTTTCGGTCCGGGTTTCAGTCCCGCCGGCGCTTGGCGCGGGTGATTTCCCAGCCCTGCACGGAGCGGCTCTTGTCGATGCGCCGCTGCTCCTTCTGCAGCGCGGTGCTCGACTGACGCGCCTGGAAGGCCTTCTCCTTTTGCAGCTTCTCGAAGCTCGAGAGGCGCTCTTCGGGGAGGGCCCCGGACTGGACGGCGGCGCGGACGGCGCAGCCGGGCTCACGCTGGTGCGTGCAGTCGCGGAAGCGGCAGCCCTCGGCGAGCTCGAGGATGTCGGTGAAGGCCTGCTCAATCGCCTTCTCCTCCTCGCCGAGCAGCCCCAGCTCGCGCATTCCGGGTCCGTCGATGAGCAGCCCCCCGTGGGGGAGGCGGAACAGCTCGCGGTGGGTCGTGGTGTGACGCCCCTTGTCGTCCTCGTAGCGCACCTCCTGCGTGGCCAGGCGCGACTCACCCAGCAGGCGGTTGACGAGGGTGGACTTGCCCACGCCGGAGGAGCCCAGCAGGGCGCCGGTGCGGTGCTCGGGGATGAGGGCCCGCACGGCGTCCAGCCCCTCGCCGGTCCTGGAGCTCAGGGCCAGCACGGGGACGCCGGGGGCCAGCGCGGAGACCTCCTCGACGACGGCGTCGGCGTCGTCATGGAGGTCCGCCTTGGTGAGCAGCACCGCGGGGGAGGCGCCGCTCGTCCAGGCCAGGGTGAGGGCGCGCTCGATGCGGCGGGGGTTGAAGTTCCCGTCGAGACCGGCGACCAGGAGCACCACGTCCAGGTTGGCGGCGATGAGCTGCACCTCCCTCTCGCGTCCCACCTCGCGGCGCGCGAGCAGGCTCTTGCGGGGGAGCACGGCGTGGAGCATCCCCTCCCCTTCGCCTGGAGGAAGCTGGAGGGCCACCCAGTCACCCACGGTGGGCAGGGACTCGGCGCTGGAGGATTGGTGGAGCAGCCGGCCGGCGGTGCGCGCCAGCAGGGTGCGCTCCGCGGTCTGGACGGTGAGCAGCCCTCGGGCCTGGCGCACCACGCGGCCGGGGACGAGGGGAAGAGGGGACGACTCGACGAGGAGGGAGAAAGCCTGGGCCAGCTGGGGCCCCCAACCAAAAGTTTCGAGAGACACTGAGAAGGACTCCGGACAAGGCGGTGCCTGCGGCGCACCTGGATTCGTCAGGGCACCCGGAGCGAGGACCGCGCTGTGACGGACCTTCACGTCGGCCTGTTCAGGCCGACGTCCTCCGGGCGAACGGGACTCCCACCGCGGCAAGATCAATATCGGCGTACATGGGGCCCTCCGGGACCGGGCGGGGCGGCGTCCATCGCCGTCCGGCGCTCCCTGCATATCAATCCAGCCCGGCGCCTGCACGGGATGTCGTCGGGGGCGGGGTGGTACAACTCTCCCCGCACGGCGTTCCGGCGGGGCCCGGACGCGCGCGCGCCCGGGGACCACCGATGCGCGAGGACGACGAGGCGGAGCTGCGAGCGGTGCTCCTCGAGGGCCTGCTGGCCGACGACGAGGTGGAGTCCCTGCGGGCGGCCGTCGAGCGCGAGCAGAAAGGCCCCCTGGACCTGCTCCATGCCCGGGGGCGACTGTCCGAGGCCACCCTCGCCTCCCTCCGGAGCGCCTCGCGGGCCGCCCTCCAGGAAGCGCTCGTGGGCCCGCCCACGGTCCAGGTCGGGGCGCCCCGCCCGCTGGAGCCCGAGGCCCTGGAGGCCGAGCCCGCCTTCCCCGTGCCGGGCTGGGAGCGTTATGCGCCCATCCGCTTCCTGGGCCAGGGCGGCATGGGGCGCGTCTTCCTGGTGCAGGACCTGGTGCTGCGGCGGCTCGTGGCGCTCAAGTTCGTGAAGGACGACGAGCCCGGGCGGGTGAGGCACTTCGTGGCGGAGGCGCAGGCCCAGGCGCGCGTGGAGCACGAGCGCGTGTGCAAGGTCTACGAGGTGGGCCAGGTCCAGGGGCGCGCGTACATCGCGATGCAGTACGTGGACGGCCTGCCGCTCCACCAGGTCGCGAGCCAGCTCTCCGTCGAGCAGAAGGCGCTGCTGCTGGCGCAGGCCGCCGAGGGCGTACACGCGGCGCACCGGGCCGGCCTCATCCACCGCGACATCAAGCCGTCCAACATCCTGGTGGAGCGCACGGCCGACGGACAGTGGAAGCCCTACGTCCTGGACTTCGGGCTGGCGCGGGCGCCGGGCGAAGGCGTCACCGCCACGGGGGCCATCCTGGGCACGCCGCACTACATGGCGCCCGAGCAGGCGCGCGGCGAGGTGAGCCGGCTGGACCGTCGCGTGGATGTGTACGCGCTGGGCGCCACGCTCTACGCGCTCCTGGTGGGCCAGGCGCCCGTGCCCGGGAGCAACGCGCTGGAGGTGCTCAGCCGCATCCCCACGGAGGAGCCCCGGCCTCCGCGCGCGCTGGCGCCCGAGGTGCCCGCGGACCTGGAGGCCATCGTCCTCAAGTGCCTGGAGAAGGAGCGTGGGGGCCGGTACGACTCGGCGCGGGCGCTGGTGGAGGACCTGCGGCGCTTCCTCGATGGGGCGCCGGTGCTCGCGCGCTCGACGGGGCCGGGCTACCGGATGGCGCGGCTGGCGCGCAGGCACTGGCGGGGGCTGACGCTGGCGGCGGTGGTGGGGCTGGTGTTGCTGCTCGCGGGGGTGCAGGCGGTGCTCGCCCGACGCGAGGCGGACGTGCGCGAACATCTTGCGCGCCGCTTCTCCGAGCTCGCCGAGCACGTGGAGGCCCGCGCCCGGTACACCGCCCTGGCGCGGCTGCACGACACGCGGGAGGAGCGGCGCACGCTGGAGGCGCGCCTGGAGGACATCGCTCGGGAGATGCGCGCGGGAGGCGAGCGCGCGCTGGGGCCGGGCAACGAGGCGCTGGGACGGGGCTGGTTGGCGATGGGGGAGCCCGGGCGCGCGAAGGAGGCGCTGGAGGCCGCGTGGCACCACGGGACGCGGACGCCTCGCGTCGCGTGCGCGCTGGCGCTCGCGCTGGGGCAGCTCTACCAGGAGCAGCTGCGCGCGTCCGAGCACCTGCCCGCACTGGAGCGGCAGGGGCGACGCAAGGCGCTGGTGGCGCAGTATCGGGAGCCGGCGCTGGAGTGGTTGAGGAAGGGCGGCGACGTGGACCTGCCCCCCGCCGAGTACGTCGCGGCGCTGCTCGCGTACCACGAGGAGCGCTACGCGGACGCGTTGGAGCGGCTGGATGCGTTGGGTGAGCGGCTGCCCTGGTTCTTCGAGGCGCCGCTGCTGCGGGGGGACGTGCTGGTGGCGCGCGCCACGAGTCATTGGGATGCGGGGCGGCGCGAGTCCGCGCAGGAGGACCTGGACGCGGCGCGACGGGCGCATGCCCGGGCCGCGTCGCTCGCGGAGAGTCTGCCGGAGGCGCACCTGGCGCTCGCGGGTGTGGAGCAGGTGGCGCTGCGCATGGGGATGTATGGCCAGGGGGACGTGACGCCCCACCTTGAGCGGGCGTTGGAGGCGTTGGAGCGCGGGCTCACGGCCTCGCCTCGGCATGTGCCGTCGTTGGTTCGCAAGGCCATGCTGCATCGCAGGCTCGCGGAGTATCGCGGCAGACAGGGTGGGGATGTGCGGGCGCCACTGGAGGCCGCGTTGAAGGCGGCGCGCGCGGCGCTCGAGGTGGAGCCGAATCGCAGCGAGGCGCGGCAGGCGCTCGGGTTGGTGCTCTGGCAGGAGGCGCGGCTGCGGCAGGCGCGCAGCGAGGACCCTCGCGCGCTGCTGCGTCAGTCCATCGAGGCGTTCGAAGGGGTGGCGCCGCGGGAGCGCGGCTACGACTATCACGCCAACCTGGGGCTCATCTTCAAGGTCTGGGCGGACCATGAGGACGCGGTGGGCGAGGACTCGCTCGGCAACCGGCAGCGCGCCATCGAGGCGTACCGCACCGCCATCGGCATCGACGAGTCGCTGCCGGATGCGTGGATCAACCTGGGCAGCGCCTGGTTCAAGCGCGCGTCGAATCCGCGCAGCACCACGGCGGATGAGGATCTGGAGCGCGCCCGGGAGGCGCTGGAGAAGGCGCGGAGCCTCAACCCGCGCAACCTGGTCAGCCACTTCTACGAAGCGCAGGTGCATGCGCTCCGCGCGGCGCGCGCGCGTGACTCGGGCAAGGATGCACGGTCCGCGCTGGACGCGGCGCTCGGTTCGTATCGAAGCGCGCTCGCGCTCAACGCCGAGGTGCCGCAGCTCCACGGTGGCGTGGGGCTGGTGCACCTGGAGCGTGCTCGCGATGCGTGGCAGCGAGGAGAATCCCCCTTCCCTGCTGTCGACGAGGCCCGTGAGGCCTTCGTCCGGGCTCGCGCGCTCGCGCCGAAACAGGGGCTGACGCACAGCAACCTGTCGGAGGCGCTGGCGGCTCGCGCGGCGTATCGGCTGGAGCTCGGGGAGGACCCGCGCGAGGACGCCCAGGCCGCGAAGCGCGAGGCCCAGGCGGCGCTCGCGCTCCAGCCGGAGCTGTCGACCGCGTGGGCCAACCTGGGCCACGCCGAGCTGCTGCTCGCGACGTACGCGTGGGAGCGCGGCCTGGGGTTCAGCCACGCACGCGTGGCCCCCCTGCGCGACGTGGCAACGCGCGCTCCACGCGATGCCTCTGCGGTAAACCACCCGCGCGAAGATGCGGTGCAAGGCGTGGCAACGCGCGCTCCACGCGAGGCCCCTGCGGTAAACCACGCGCGCGAAGATGCCTTGCAAAGCGCGGCAACGCGCGCTCCACGCGATGCCTCTGCGGTAAACCACCCGCGCGAAGATGCGGTGCAAGGCGTGGCAACGCGCG
>NZ_JAIQDH010000026.1:0-130638 GCF_020037095.1 Myxococcus sp. XM-1-1-1 | reverse complement strand
GGCGTCGGGAGCGAGGGCAGGTGTGCAGGAGGCCGTGGTGAGGGATGAGGACTGCGTCGAGCTGGTGCGCTGGGCGGCCCGCGTCTTCGCCTGCGGTGCCGGGAGCGAGGGCAGGTGTGCAGGAGGTCGCGGTGAGGGATGAGGACTGCGTCGAGCTGGTGCGTTGGGTGGGCCCGCGTCTTCGCCTGCGGCGTCGGGAGCGAGGGCAGGTGTGCAGGAGGCCGTGGTGAGGGATGAGGACTGCGTCGAGCTGGTGCGCTGGGCGGGCCCGCGTCTTCGCCTACGGCGTCGGGAGCGAGGGCAGGTGTGCAGGAGGCCGTGGTGAAGGATGAGGACTGCGTCGAGCTGATGCGCTGGGCGGGCCCGCGTCTTCACCTGCGGCTCGAGGGTTTCCGCCGGGTGCGAGGGCAGGTGTGCAAGCGCATCGGCCGCAGGCTCGCGGCGCTGGGGCTCACGAGTGTGGCCGAGTACCGCGCCCGGCTGGAGTCCGACGCGGACGAGTGGGCCGTGTTGGACGGGCTCTGCCGCGTCACCGTCTCGCGCTTCTACCGCGACGCCGAAGTCTTCGATGCGCTGCGGGACACGCTGCTCCCCGCGCTGCTCGGGTCCACCTCCGTGCTGCGCGTGTGGAGCGCTGGCTGCGCTTCGGGGGAGGAGCCCTACACGATGAGCCTGCTCTTCCGGCTCGGGCTGTCGCCACGCTTCCCGGAGATGCGGTGGGAGTTGCTCGCCACGGAGGCTGACCAGGCGCTGCTTGCGCGTGCGAGTCGAGGTTGTTATCCGCGCGGCTCGCTCCGGGAGCTGCCGCGCGCGTGGGCCGCTCAGGCGTTCCCTGGGACCGGGGCGGAGGCCTGCCTCGCCCCCGCGTTCCGGGAGGGGCTCACCTTCGTCCATCAGGACCTGCGGGCCCGCATGCCGGAGGGTCCCTTTCACCTCGTCCTGTGTCGCAACGTGGCCTTCACCTACTTCGCGCCGGCGCTTCAGCGAGAGGTGCTCGCGGGGCTCGTGGCGCGGCTCGCGCCGGGAGGGCTGCTCGTCACGGGCGTGGGGGAGTCGGTTCCGGAGGACGGCGCGATGCTGGAGCGCGTTGCGGGCTCACTGCCCATCTTCCGTCGTGTTGAACAGTGAAGCCGGGTCGGTGCACACCCGTGAGACATGCGAGATGTTTCATGCGTGAGATGTGACGCACCCGGCCTTGAGTGAGTCGTGAGCGCCCGGTACCACCGCGAGACTTTCGGGGTCGAGTCAGTCCCCTGGCCGGAGGGATGCAACGATATGCGCAAGGTGCTCTGTGCGGTCGCGACGTTGATGCTGTGGGCCTGTGGTGGTGCGAGCGGGAGCTCGCAGGTGAAGCAGGAGGGCCTGTCGCTGGCCGCCGAGACGGGAGACACGCGAGGCACCTTCGTGAAGGACGGTGGCGCGGTGTCGTTCCAGGCGCTCGAGGTGGAGCCGGGGGTCTACCGGTTGGAGGTGCGGCTGCGCGGGATGACGCTTGCGGGGTTGCTGGACCCGGCCAGCGGGGTGTCGACGATGGATGGCTTCGCGGACGAGGGCGCGGCGGACACGCAGTTGACGGACGCGGACCGGGAGCTGCTCAAGTCGTTCTACGACGCGCTGAGCGCCGAGCTGCCCGCGGGTGACGCGGCGGCGCCCGAGGCGATGTACCTGCGGCGCGCGGTGGGCCTGTGGGCACAGCACCCCTCCACGGTGGAGCTCCAGCGCACGGTGATGGGCGAGCAGGGGCGTGGCTACACGATGTTGTGCAGCTATGCGCGCTGCAACGGCAAGTTCACGGGGAGCTGCGGGGGTGTGTACAACTGGTATTCGTACGCGAAGCACGACTGCAACAAGGGTGGGTTCAGCTTCGCGGGCAACCAGCAGATCGCCCAGCTGGGCGACCACACGTCGTGCAGCGGGGATGAGTTCTACCTGAGCGGGAGCACGTGGCTGTGCGGCGAGCCGGACCACTGGTCGCGCCCGAAGGTGATGGGCAACTGCTTCGGCCGGTGTGGTGGGGGCTGTGGGGGTGACACGCAGTACACGCTGGATGCGACGAACCACGATGGCTGCGTGCGCAACGGCCACATGCTGGCGAGCGCGTGGTGTGACGACCAGTTCGTGTCCGCGGCGGACGACGAGCTGTTCGCCTCGAACTGCTACTGAGCCATGCGTTCGGGTCGTGACGTGGGAGTGTGGGTGGGCGGGGCCGTGCTGGCCCTGCTCGCGTGTACGTCAGCCGCCTCGAAGACGGAGGCGGCGGAGGCGACGGTGACGCGTTTCTTCGAGGCGTTGCCGTCGGGGGACTGCGCGGTGCTGGGGCCGATGCTGGCCACGGGAGGGGGCATGCGGCCGTGCGAGGAGGCGGTGTCGGAGATGCATGCGCACGGATTGATGCTGGTGGGTATTGTGGAGTCGAAGTTGGACGGCCGGGATGCGGACGTGGTGCTGGTGCGGGCACGGGTGGCGAGGAATGGGAATGTGGGCAAGGAGCCGTGGCTGCTCCGGGTGGAGCGGCAGGGCGGCGGCTGGCGCGTGCGGTTCTGAAGAAGGCGGGCGATGAAGACTCGATACCGACTGATGCTGGCGGCGGCGGTGGTGCTCGTCGTGGCCGTGGGGGTGGGGCTGATGGGGCAGGGGACGGCCCCGGTGTCGCGGGGCGTCGAGCAGGCGGAGCTGGTGCCGGTGCCCCTCCCGTCGTCGCCCGAGGCGCGCACGGTGGAGGGGGCTCGTCCCGAGCCCGTGGTGCCGGCTGGGGAGGCGACGCCTCCGGCGACGGTGGTGGCGCTGGGGCCGGGGGATGTGGCGCCGGAGCCGGAGGTGGCGAACCCGCCGCCGCAGCAGAACGACGAGATTGTCCCGGAGCAGCCGCAGACGGCGCAGTGGAAGTTGGAGAAGACGCAGCACATCGCGGCGGTGTTGGGGCGTGACGTGGAGCGGCTGGAGCGCGAGCGGGAGCTGGCGGAGTCGCGGGGGGACCTGGAGCGGGTGCAGCAGACGGAGATGCTCATCCAGCGCCACCGAGGCCGGCTGGTGAGCCTGGGGGAGGAGATCCATGCGCTGAGCAAGGAGGCCGCGGCGGAGGCCTCGAGGCAGTGACGCCCGTGGTGGCTCGAGGAGGGAGCGCATGACGCGCGGCGTGTGGCTCCTCCTGCTCGCGCTGGGACTTGCCTGTACTCCGGTCTCGGAGGATGCGGCGACGCGGGTCGGCGGGGTGTCACGCATCGTGGATGGGACGCCTGCCCCGGAGGATGTGGCCACGGTGGTGCTGCTCGCGCGTCGTACGCGGTGCAGTGAGCCGGCGCCGTTGTTGCTGTGCTCGGGTGTCCTCATCGCGCCGGACGTCGTGCTCACGGCGGCGCATTGCCTGGACCTCTTCGGGCCCGAGGGCGCGCACGAGGTCTTCCTCGGCCGGGAGTTGATGCCGAGGCCGAGTGAGGAGGGGCGCTTCGTGCGGGTGGCTCGCGCGATCATTCATCCGCGGTATGAGCCGAAGACCCATGCGTACGACGTGGCGCTACTGCGGCTCGCGAGCCCGGTGAGCGTGTCGCCCGCGCCGCTGCCGTCGGGTGACGTGGTCCCGATGGCTGGCGAGCCGGTGCGCGCGGTGGGCTATGGCGACACGAAGGATGTGGACGAGCCCTCGGGGCAACGACGCCAGGGGACCCTGCGGGTGACGGACGTCGAGCCCGCGTCCTTCCGGGCGGGACCGGCACCAGGCATGAGCTGCGTGGGAGACAGTGGCGGGCCGGTGTTCGCCCGTGACGACACGGGGCGGGACGTGCTCGTGGGCATCACGGTGAGCGGTGACGTCGCCTGTCGGGAGGAGGCGGTCAACGTGCGAGTGGACGCGTTGATGGTCGACTTCATCGAGCCCTTCCTCGCGCCGCCAGCGCCTGCGCAAAGCACGACGCTCTCTCCGGAGGCCCTGTGCCTGGAGGACTGTGAGAACGACGCCCAGTGCCCTTCCGGGCTCACGTGCGTCGTCACGGAGGGGACTGGGGGCCGGTGCCTGCTGCCCGCGCTCCGAGAGGGCGACTTCGGAGCCACCTGCACGGAGGACACGGCCTGTGGGGTTGGTGGTCTCTGTGCGCGGCTGGAGCCGGAAGGAACGGTCGCCTGTCGCTGCTTCACGCCCTGTGTTCCGCCACCGGACCCCGAACCCGAGTCACCGCGAGAGCCTTCCGGAGGCGGCTGTTCGACCACTTCCGGGCTCGCGATTTTCTGGGTCCTGCTGCTCGCGGGAGTCAAGCGGCGGCGCTGATTTTCTCTCGGGGTTCATTCGGCGGAAGCCCCACTTTTCGAGCGAAGAAGCTCGGTCCCGAGCCGCGTGTCTGATATTGTCTGGAGGTGCAAAACAGCGGAGAGGAATTGCGGCGGGCCATCCGCCGGCGGCCAGCAATGTACGTTGGCGACACCATGGAATTCGGCCTGGGGCAGCTCGTCGAAGTCCTGCTGTTGCTGGGGTTCCTCGGGGCGCGGAACGGGGGTGTGAGGGACATCTCCGTGGAGTTGCTGGCGGATGGCGCCTGTCGCGTCACCTTCGACCACTGGCCCTGGCCCGCCGGGTCCCGGGAGTCGGCGCTGTCGAGCCTCGAACGCTGGTTGTCTTTCGAGGGCATCGACTGGAGCACGCCACCTCCGCTGGGCTTGCCCCGAGGCGTCATCTCCCTGCCCCCCTACGTGGAACTGGGACTGGTCAATGCGCTCGCGTCCCGTCTGGACGTCATCGCGTGGGAGGGGGCCCACCATTGGCGGCGCTGCTACCGCGAAGGGCTCGCGGAGCCGGAGTCCTCCAGGAGCCTGATGGATGCGCCCTCTCCGCGCCACGCGGAGCAGGGGCTGTGCATCACGTTCACCCCGGATGCCTCCATCTTCGAGCCCGGTTCTCGCATGCGCTCCCAGCACATCCTGGAGCGGGTCCAGATCCTCTCGGCCATGCTCCCAGGCGTCACCTGGCGCCTGCGAGATGCCCTCGTGGGCCGTGAGAGCTGCTTCCGGCGGACGCGAGGGCTCGCGGACCTGTGCGACGAGCTCGTGGACTCCCGAGGGCTTCTATCGCCGCCGTGGAGCTTCGAGGGGCAGGTGGGGTCGACCCAGGTGGGTCTCGCTCTCCAGTGGGGGGCCTTCGAGGGGGCTGGAGTGCGGTCCTGGGCGAACATCCATCGCTGTTACGAGGGTGGAACCCACCACCAGGGATTCCATCAAGGTCTGCGCAAGGCGCTGCGCTCCAGGATGAAGGCACGAGGTTCCAGCCAGGAGGCCTGGGCGTTCCCCGAGGAGGCCCTGGTTGCCCACCTCACGGCGGTGCTCAGCCTCGGCTTGCCCGAGCCCGTCTGGAAGGGACCCACCCGGGCCCAGCTCGCCAATCCCGAATTGAAAGAGGGCGTGGCCCAACTGGTCGCGACCTGGGTGGAGGCTGCGCTTGCCCAGGACTCCCAGGTGGAGGCCCGGGTCCTGGCGCTGTCGGGAGCCCCCTCGAATGCACTCCGACCCTGACTCATTTGGCGGCTGGATTCGACGACGGCCGGGGATGTACGTCGGCGACACCGGAATGCGTGGCCGGAGCTCGCTCGTCGATTTCCTCCTGACGCTGGGGTTCATCGCGGCCAGGGATGGCGGTGCACAGGAGCTCTCCGTCTCACTGCGCGCGGACGGCTCCTGCCGCTTCCACGTCGGCCTCTGGCCGTGGAAGCTCTCCTGTGGCACCTCGGTCGCCCAGCTCGAGACGTGGCTCACCCCACAGGACGTCCTCACGGACAAGGACGGAGAGCCTCCGCCGGGCACTCCCTCCGGGGGGCTCTGGCAGTCCCCCTTCGTGGACCTGGGGATGCTCTGTGCGTTCTCCTCCCCGCTGGACGTCATCGTCTGGACCGAGGAGGACACCTGGTGTCGCCGTTACCGTGAAGGGCTCGTCGAGCAAGGGCACTCGGATGACACCGCTCCACGAACCTCGAAGTCCGGGCTGTGCATCACCTTCACGCCGGATGCTTCCCTGTTCGAACCGCCTCCTTGCTTCGATGTGCCTCGCCTGCGTGAGCGCATCGAGGCGCTGTCCGCGTTTCATTCCGGCGTCACCTGGACGCTGCGAGACGAGGCCACTGGCACCGAGGCCCGGTTCCTCCGGGAGGAGGGGCTCGCGGATCTGTGTCGGGACCTCGCTCCGTCTCCACTCGGCTCCCAGAACCCTCTGTGCTTCCAGGCGAAGGTGGGGAAGACCTCCCTACAGCTCGCGCTCGTCTGGACGGAGGGCCCGGGTCGGGGAGTGGTGGCGTGGGCGAACCTCTTCGCACGCAACGATGCCGGGCCTCATCGGGTCGGATTCCGTCAGGGGATGCGTGAGGCCATCTCCGCGCGCCTGGCGCGGCGAGGTGTCTCGGCGCGGGCCCGGCGCTTCGATGCCACGGCCTTGTTCGAACACCTCACCGCCGTGCTCCACATCCAGGTGGAGAAGACGGACTGGTACCTGATGACCCGAGAGCGACGCGCCAGCGCGGAGGTCCAGTCCACCGTCACCCAGCTCGTCGCTCAGCGGGTGGAGCAGGCGCTCGCCGAGGACCCGAAGCTGGAGGAGTTCGTACTGAAGGTCGCGGGCCTTCGCTCTCGCTGAACCCCACCTCTTCACGCATGACTCCGGGCTCCCACCTCCCTGGCTCACGGCCGGGTTGTGAAGAGCTTGGAGCGTATCGAGGACTCCTTCATGGACCACGAGTTCACACCGGATGATCTCCGCCGAATGATTCGTCGGCGGCCCGGGATGTATGTCGGAAACCGGGACGAGTTCGGGCTGAGCATGTTCCTGGAGCACCTCCTGGTGCTCGGGTTCAACGCGGGCAGGGCGGGGCGCGTGCGAGCCATCTGCGTGGACCTGCTCGCGGACGGTGCCTGCCGGGTCTCCTTCGACGGTTCGCCGTGGCCGCTGCTCCCCTGGACCGCGCCCCTCGAGAGCCTCGAGCCCTGGTTCACGGTCGACGCGTTCGCGTCCAGAACGAGGGCCGCTTCCCCCGTGCTCGGCACTCCCTCGGGCATCCACTGCCGGGACTCGGAGGTCTATCTCGGTGCCATCAACGTCCTCTCCTCGCGGCTCGACGTCGTCGCGTGGTCGAAGGGCCAGACGTGGCGGCGCCGCTATCGGGCAGGTGTCGCCGAGGAGGGCATCCTCTCGTTCGTGCCGAGCGAGGCCTCCGGCACGGACTCCGGAGTGCACATCACCTGCACCCCGGATGAATCGCTCTTCACCTCCACCGTTCGCTTCTCCTGGAGCGGGCTCCAGGAGCGCGTCCATGCGATGTCCGCCTTCCATGCCGGCGTGTCCTGGACGCTGAGGGACGAGGCCACGGGCACCGAGGCTCGCTTCTTCCGTGAGCGCGGACTCGCGGACCTGTGCGCCGAACTGGCGGACACTTCGTTCATCCAGGAGCCCTGGACCTTCGAGGGACAGGTGGAGGATGTGCGGCTCCGGGTCGCGCTCGGCTGGAGACATCGTCTGAGCCGAGGTCTGTCGTCCTGGGTGAACCTCCAGCGCTGTCTGGTGGGCGGACCGCACCACCGGGGATTCCTCGTGGGGATGCGCAGGGCGTTCGTCGCACGCCTGCGGCGCCTCGGCCGTGAGCGCGATGCACAGACCTTCTCGGACGGGGCATTGCTCGAACACCTCACGGGGGTGCTCGACCTGCGCATCGCGCCGGACATCCTGGGCAACCCCAGCAAGCATGTGTTCGCCCCGCCCGAGGTCGAGGCTCCCGTCGCGCGGCTCGTCGAGGACTGGGTGACGCGCGTGCTCGCCGAGGACCCGAGGCTGGAGGCCACGTTGTTCAGGTTCGCGGGATGCGAACGCGCTGGAGGGAACGAACCCTGAAGAGCGATGGAGAGCTGTGTCTTCCGATGAAGCCAGTCGACCTCGAGTGAGCCCGCACCCGGTCCGAGCAGAACCGGGGAGCCACCATCACGAGGAAGAAGAATGAGCGCGCCCGAGTGAGGAAGCCGGAATCTCTGATTACGAGTCAGGTGCCGCACCCGCGGCGTCACCCCCATGGAAGTGGAGGTGGACGGAGTTGAACCGTCTTGAGGAGCGTGTAGGACCTTCTCGAACGGGCGCGCTCGAAGCAGAAGGACGGTGACGCGTCACCGTCCCTGACGGCCCACCCCTCACCCACAGGTGCCCGAGGGGCCACACGTCTCCGGCGGGATGCAGATGGCGGCGCAGATGTTGGGCGAGGGGCACGTGCCGCAGTACACCGAGCGATGTTGGCCGCATGAATCGACGGCCGTCACATGCCCGCAGGAGCCGAAGCTCTGCATGCACAGCGACGAGTCCGGCTCGCCCGTGCAGGTGGGCAGGGTGGACTCGTGCGAGCTCTCCGTGGACGACGAGAGCGCCGCGTTGGACATCCGCACGGCACCGCAGGCGCACAGCATCAACAGGGGCAACAGGAGGAGGCGCTTCATCGTAAGGACCTCGGGGACCCACGGGGACACTGCGACTTCCGCACGAGGACTGCGATTCCAGCAGGGACCCTTCACCCATCTCCCTCGCGCGCCGGAGCACGGGTCATCCCCACGCTCCATCAGTGCAACCCCGTGGCCACCCGACTTGCGAACCCCACCCGTGTGGACCCGGAACCACACACGGAACTGGCCCACCCCTTGCTCTACACTCAGGGCTCCAACGCAGACTCCTCCCTGGCGTGGTCCACGGGCCACACCTGTCCTCGGCCATGACCCTGTTCTCCGTGTCGCGTCACCACGGCCTCGTCCCCGCCACGCTGTGCAGCGTCCTCGCGGTGGGCCTCCTGGCCTTCCGCCTCGACTGGAGCGAGCGCGCCAGCTTCGCCTTCCTCATCTGGAACCTGTTCCTCGCCTGGGTCCCCTATGTCCTGGCCCTGCTCGCGCGGGTGCTCATGGTGCGGGGTCACGGCAGGGGTTGGGTGCTGGCGCCGCTCGCCCTGGGGTGGCTCGCGCTGTTCCCCAACGCGCCCTATCTCCTCACCGACTTCATCCACCTGCACCAGCGGCCCGTCGTCCCGCTCTGGTTCGACGCGGCCCTGCTGGCCCTGTTCGCCGCCACCGGGTGGATGCTCGGCCTGCTGTCCCTGGAGGTCTGGAAGCAGTGGCTGGAGGAGCGCCACGGCCGTCGCACGGCGTGGGCCTTCGTCGGCGTCACCTCGCTCCTGTGCGGCTATGGCATCTACCTGGGCCGCGTGGAGCGGTGGAACAGCTGGGACGTGCTCGCGGACCCCGGGCGCCTGTTCGCCTCAATCGCCGCCCACCTGAAAGACCCCTGGGCCTTCCCGTACCTGCCCCACCTCACCGTCTTCTTCGCCCTGGTGTTACCCGTGTCCTACGTCGCCTTCGAGGCGCTCGTCCTCCGGCTGCGCCGTCAGCGCGCCACCCCCTGAAACACGAACACCGCCCACGCTCCGGCCAGGGAGCGCGGACGGCGTGTCCATGAGAGGGCCTTCGGAAGCGGCGCTTCAGCCGCCGTGGATGCGCGAGCGTTTGCGCGGACCACCCCGGTGCTTCACGTTCATCTCGCTGGGCGCCTTCTTGCGCCCGTTGAGCGAGGTGCGCCGCCGGTTGCTCTTGGGCGCGTGCTCCTCGGCCGCCGGGCCCAGCGTCACCCGCGCCAGCGTCTTCGTCCGCCTGAGCGCCGCCGCCTCGTCCCGGGGCAACGTCTTGCGACCCTTGGACGCCTGCACGCTGGCCTGCGCCTCGCCGGCCGAGGCCACCCGCCGCTTGTTCTTCACTCCCGCCATCTTGGTCCGGACCGCCATGTCGCCCTCCTTCCCTGGAGAGGTAAGGACGGCTCCACGGCTTGTCCAACCCGGAGGCCAGGGGCTCAAGGGCCCCACCCGTGACGCCCGCCTGGCCGCCCGCGAGGGCTCCCCCGAGGGAGAGGGCCCGGCCACGGGGTCGACCCGGAGCCGTGGGGCCCGCTGCCCTCGGCGGAAGATGATGCGCCCGCGCGTCCTACGTAGACGAGCGCTTGCCGCGCCGGGGAGGGCGCGTGCTCGTGGTCGTCTCGGGCGGGAACAGCCAGCCCTCCTCGCTGTGCGAGGCGGTGTTCGTCTGGGTCGACTCGCTGGGCTCCAGGTGCTGGCCCCGGCAGCCGCGGCACCAGGACTGGGGCCGGCGCTCGCCGCGCATCACGCGGAAGCCGAAGTCCTGCTCCGTGGGGCCCACGTGGTCGCACCGCGGGCAGCGGCTCAGCGACGTGACGCCAATCTCCTTGGCCTTCTGGCGGCCATGCTCCACCACCAGCGCCAGCGCCGCGGCGAAGCCCAGCCGCTTCTCGGAGGCGACGTGGAAACGACGGGCGCGCTTGCGCCCACCCCGGCCGAGCACGGGCATGAGGTCCATCCCCCCGAGCAGGTTGCGCTGCTCGAGCACACGCGACGACGAAGAGCTGTCCTGGGTTGATCGGCTCACCCGACAACTCATAGCGGAGGGGTCTGACACGCCCTTTCAGAGGGGAGATGCCTGCCTGCCCTCACGCAAACCCTACTGAACGAAAATCCAGTGAGTCCGCGCACTTGGGCCTCCCCGAGAGCAGCCAGGCGAGCTCGGGGAGGCCTGGTGGGCCGTGGGGCTACTCGGCGTCGGCCATGCCCCCGCCGCTGTCGGTGGCGGGGAAGACGGGGGTGCCGCCGGGGAGGCTCGGGTCGTGCGGCAGGCTGCCTCGGGGGCTTCGCAGGTAGACGAAGGGCGTGGCGAACAGGAAGTTGGAGACGCGCGACGTGTAGATGTCCGCGTAGCGCTCCACCTGGCGGGCCAGGTGGCTCTTGTCGTTGCCGGCGCGGGTGAGCAGGCCCCAGATGGGGTTGGACAGCTCGGTGGCGGCGCGGGCCATGGGGCCCAGCTCCGCGTCCAGCGCCTCCAGCTCCTCGCGCAGCGTGCCCAGCTTCGCCACCAGCTCCTGCTCGGTGGGCGAGTCCGTGCGCGGGCCGTAGTCACCGCGGCGGCGCTGCAGCTCCAGCCGCAGCTGGCAGCTGTCCCACTCCAGGCGCTCCTTGAGGACCATGCGCTCGGCGAGCCGGGCCTCGGTGGGGCGGAACGACGCAATGGCGCGCACCTCGTCCTCCAGCTCGCGGAGGATGAGCGCCGTGCGCCAGCGCAGCGCGCTCTTGGACACGTGCACGTCGCCGAACATGTGGTCGCCCACGTAGAGGACCTCGTCGCCGCTGATGCCCAGGTGGCGCTCGAGCTCCACGGCGCTGCCGCCGAAGTACGGCTTGCCCTCCTTGAACGGCCCCGAGTGCGGACGCAGGAGCGCCTCGCCGTTGGTCTCCACCACCTCGAACAGCGCCGAGCGCGTGGTGAAGAACTCCGGCTTGCGCGCGGAGACGATGACCACGTCGAACAGCTGCCGCCACGTCATGCCGGCGGGCAGGTGCTTGTCGAAGGCGAAGTGCATCATGGGCTCGGTGTAGGCCCACTCGCTGTTGGTGATGAGCAGCAGCTTCTTGCCCGCGTTGCGCTGGTCCAAAAGCGCCAGCGGCGTCTCCGGGTCGTCGATGACGTAGCGCTCCGGGTCCGCGATGATTTCCGCCTTGAGCCGGCCCTGCATGTGCGTGGCGTCCAGGTTCTTGCGCACGTGCTCGTAGAGGTCCGCGTAGCCCATGGGGCCGGGCAATTGCCCCGCGTCCAGCCGGTCCACCAGCTGCGCGTAGAGGCACGCCTCCGACAGGGAGAAGAGCGTGTTGAGGAACACCCACCGCCGCTCGTGCAGGTCGATGACGACGTGCGAGTACTCGTCCCGCTGGGTGATGAAGTCCAGGGTGCGCGTGCCGTGCAGCGCCTTCTTCACGAACCCGAAGCGGTTGGCCTTGAGCAGGTTGCCCTTCTCGGTGTCGATGATGAGGCCGCGGATGGCGAGCGCCGGGTCGAACTGGAGGTCACCCACGGGCCAGCCCTGCGCGACGAGCCGGTCCCGGATGTGCTCGTACGCGCGGCGCTCCCACGCCTCCACCCGGTAGTGGATGAGCGTGTAGTCCATGTCGTAGCCCACGGCCTTGATGGCGCGCAGGTTGAGGGTGCGGTTGCAGAACAGGCCCCGCTCGGGCGGGGGACCAGCAGGTTGCGAGCGCATAGGAGGCTTGGATTGCCCCGTCCCGAGGCAAAAGTCGATGCCTCTGTGCGGGCCCGTCCGCTGCCTCGCACCGCCGGGTGGCGTTGGCCCCATTCCCAGGCGTGTCGGATGCACGGCACTCGCCCCCGGGGGCCAGGGAGGGAGCGTGACTTCCTTGACTAGTTTGGTCGACCTCTCAACCCCCTGATGCGAGGTCCGTGCATGGCCTGGATGATTCGCGGTCTGTTGGTGAGCGCGCTGTTCATGGTGGGGTGCAGGCACTCGGCGCCCGCCGTCACGCCGGAGCCGTCGACGCCGGTGGCGCTGAGCTGTGACGAGCGGCAGTCGGAGCTCTCCCGGGAGGCGGACCAGCGGGCGTCGCCGTACGGCATCGAGCAGCACCTGGCGAAGAACTTCCCGGAGGGCTCGGTGTCGTGGCTGATGAAGGATGCGCAGTATCAGCAGTACGTGGTGCAGACGGGGGCGACGAACTTCGGGCGCTGTGACGACAGCGGCTGCTACCTGTTCGCGGCGCCGTCGTCGGTCATCCGGGACGCGGTGAGGAAGGCGTCGTCGGGCGGGACGCATGACCCGGCGGTGCTGGGGCAGGCGCTGGGGCTGCCGGCGAAGAACTTCGAGGGTCCGCTTCGCATGATGACGTTGGATTTGCGCGCGGCGGCGCCGTGCGTGCGGCTGCCGGTGGACAGCGACCCGGGCGCGTGGAAGTGCCAGTCGGAGCAGGACACGGACTGCTTCAAGTTCGGCGGCTACACGTCGGGCGGGTTGCCGGAGGTCATGGTCATCAACGCGCCGGTGTCCCAGGCCGTCGTGACCGAGGTGCCGTGAGCGCCGAGCACGTCATCCACCAGAGCCCCTTGCTCTACCGCGTGCTTCGCGAGGAGGGCGGGGGCCTGGTCATCGAGGTCGTCGTGGGCGGCGTCGCGATGACGGCGGTGCGCGTGCGCCTGACGGCCGAGGAGGCCCAGGCCTTCGGCCGTGAGGGCCCCGCGTACAGTGACAGGCTGGCCCGGGACATCATGGCGCGGCCGTCCTTCGGGGGCAGGGCCTACGACGCGCCCGGGTGAACGTTCCCCTCGCGCGCGCGGGTGATGGACCCCTGTTGGGTGATGCGCAGGTTGGCGTGTGGCCATGGGGAGGGGACGGATGCGCGGGGTCGCCTGGATGTTGATGGGGTTTTCGCTCGTCCTCGCGAGCGGGTGTGCGTCCTCGCAGCGCGCGTCCACGGACGACACGGCGCGGGGGCACGCGGACGTCGCGGCGTCCTCGAAGGACCCGCTCCCCTCCTGGACGGAGGGCCCCACGAAGGCGGCGCTCCTGGACTTCGTGGAGCGGGTGACTCGCGAGGGCGGACCGGACTTCGTGCCCGCCTCCGAGCGTATCGCCGTGTTCGACAACGACGGCACGCTGTGGTCCGAGCAGCCCCTCGTGGCCGAGCTGGCCTTCGTCATCGACCGGGTGAAGGCGCTCGCGCCCCAGCACCCCGAGTGGCGCACGCGCCAGCCCTTCCAGGGCGTGCTCGAGGGTGATGTGGAGTCGGTGAAGGCGAGCGGCAAGCGCGGGCTGATGGAGCTGTTCGCGGCCACGCATGCGGGCATGACGACGGAGCAGTTCGAGCGGACGGTCTCGGACTGGCTCGTCACCGCGCGCCACCCCACGCTGCATCGCCCGTACACGGACCTCGTCTACCAGCCGATGCTGGAGCTGTTGTCATTCCTGCGGGCGCGGGGCTTCAAGACCTTCGTCGTCTCCGGTGGGGACGTGGGCTTCATGCGCCCCTGGATGGAGCGGGTGTACGGCGTGCCGCGCGAGCAGGTGGTGGGCAGCCGGGTGAAGCTGCGCTACCAGGCCACCGGAGGCGCGCCCTCGGTCCTTCGACTCGCGGAGCTGGACCTGCTCGATGACGGAGCAGGCAAGCCCGTGGGCATCGAGCAGGGGGTGGGACGCAGGCCCCTGGCGGCCTTCGGGAACTCCGATGGGGACTTCGAGATGCTCGAGTGGACCACCTCCGGTCCGGGGCCGCGCCTGGGGCTGCTCGTCCACCACACCGATGCCGAGCGCGAGTGGGCCTATGATCGGGAGGCCCGCGTGGGGAAGCTCGCCCGGGGGTTGGACGAGGCGCCTGGACGGGGCTGGCTCGTCGTGGACATGCGGCGTGACTGGAAGGTCATCCATCCGTTCGAGCGCGCGACGCCGCGGTGAGGGCGGGCCGCAAGGGCTGCGGAGCCTCGTCGGGGCGCGCGCAAGGCTTGCGGAGGGGCTGGGGGGAGGCATGAGGGCCCCACGTGGCATGGTTCCTGTACTGCTTGCTCCCCACACTCCTTCTTCTGGGAAGTGCGTCGCGATGAGCGCGGCGGCGGTGCCCGGCGAGGGTCGCGGGAGGCGAAGATGGACAGTCTGGCTCGTGAGGCGCGTGACGCCCTGGTGCAGCGCGGCGAACGGCTCCGGTCACGGACGCGTCTCGTGGCCGTCCGGGGAGCGGACGAGCTCCTGTCCGAGGCGGAGCGCCAGGAGCTGCTCGACATCGAGGCGGCGCTCACCCGCATCGCGGTGGGACAGTTCGGCCGCTGCGAGCGGTGCGGAGGCGCCATGGGACGCCACCGCCTGCGCGCCATCCCCGAGGCCCGCTTCTGCATGACGTGCTCGGCCCTGGGCCGGTGAGTCCGCCCCGTCAAAGTTCGGGGAAGCTCACCGGGCCCAGGTGCAACGGGGGCGAAGTGGTGTCCTCGCGCAGCTCGAGGAGGTAGCGGCCGCGGAGCTCGATGGATTTGGCCTCGGTCTCCAGGACGAGCAGCACATCGGTGTCCTGGTCTCCGAGCGGACGTGACTGCCAGACGAGGAGCTTCCGGACGTGACGTCCCGTCGCGGTGATGAGCGCCGCTTCTCGCGGAGTCCACGGCGAATGCCCTCCAACGGAGGCGAGCAGCAGCACCACTGCGACCCGTGAGCTCGTCCGGTGTGCGTATGCGGACGTCGAGGTCGACAGGATGGGCGTGGTGGGTGCGACGATGGGGCCGAGCGGACGTGTGGCGAGGCCCCGAACATCGAGTGCTCCGGCGATGTACATCACGCTGAATGGCCCTCGCGAGGGTGTGTCGGAGGATCGCGTGGAAGGGTCTTGAACGCTCGGGGCCTGCGGAGCGGAGACGTCAGGCTCGATGGCACGCTCCTGAAGAGGGGAGCCTCCGGTGTTGGAGGCGTGGAGCAGGACGAGCCAGGTCACGAGGCGCAAGCGCCTGGCTTCATCACCAATCCTTCCCACGAATCTCCCGGAAGCGCTCCACGACGCGGACGTGCAGGAGGTTGAAGATGACCGCGTGTTCCTCGTCTCCCCCCGGGAGCCTCTGCCGCCCCACGTCGCTGAACTCGTAGAACACCATGCAGACCGGATACACATCGTCGCCGACACGCATCTCCCGGATGCGGCCATAGACGCGCTCGTTGGTGAAGATGATTTCGGTGACGAGTTGTGCGCCCGCGGGGAGCTTCTTGAATTTGCGGTGCACGTTCGTCATCAGGTACCCCTCCTTCACCGTGATGTTCCGGAAGGGCGTGCCGAAGTTCTCTCCGATGGAGCCCTCGAACTGGTCCCCCTGGTCGAGTCCGAAGCGCTCGATGGTCTCATCCGCGCCCGCGGGGCACTCGGCCACGGGAGGGATGGGCCGATGCTGCACGTAGGGCGTGCTGCTGGAGCAGGCGAGCCCGGTGCAGGCCAGGGCCACCTTGGACAGGCGGGCGAGTGACAACGCGCGAGGCTTCGCGGGGGGAGCGGGAGGCTTCATCACGGGAGTGGGGTCCTGGAGTGGCGGCGCCACGGGGGCGACGGTCACGGGGATGGGATTCGCCCGGGGCGAATCGGTGACTGACTCACTGTGATGCGATTCCGCATGTCTGGCTATTTTCTGACCTTCCAGGGAGTCGATTTGTTGGGTGACTCCTGGAGTTGTCTGTCTCCAGCCGTGGAGGAACCACCCCACCGCCAGGAGCAGGAGCACCGCGGGCAGGGCGAGAACCCGGGGGTGTAGGAGACGGGTTCGCAGGCGCTGGACACGTGCGCGCGCCGGGGAGGGGGGCTTGCGCGGGGGCGCGGGTGTGTCCGTGCCGAAGAGCGGCGTGTCCCAAGCCTCGGCGGTGAAGCGGCTCGGCGCCAGGGCGGTGGCGAGCTGTGCGCCGCTCTGGAAGCGTTGCTCCGGGAGCTTCTCGAGGAGCCGCAGGATGATGGCGTCGAGCTCGGGAGGGATGCGCGGGTTCAGCTCCGACGGGACGGCGGGTGGCTGCGAGGTGATGGCGGCGCACAGCACGTCCGCGGGCCAGTCCGGAGGGAAGGGGTAGTGGCCCGTGGCCGCGCGGTAGAGGCACACGCCCAGGGCGTAGAGGTCATCGGTGGCGACGGACTGGTAGCGGGCGTCCGGGTGGCGCCAGTGGCGCTGATGGAAGCGGATGGCCTCGGGGCTGCGCAGGTGGCGGGTGCCGGGAGGCAGGGGGCCGGTGGTCAGCGTGGGCGCGCCGGTGTACGCGCTCGCGCCCAGGTCGATGAGGACAGGGTCTCCTTCGGTGTCTCGCAGGAGGATGTGCTCCGGCTTGAGGTCCCGGTGCAGCACGTCTCCGGCGTGCAGGGTGTCCAGCGCCAGGGCGACCCGGCGGAAGGTCTCCGCCAGCTGTCGGAAGGAGGGGTTGTGTCGCTCCGCCCAGACGTGGAGCGGCGGTCCGGGCACCCAGTCCATGACGAAGTAGAAATGGCCCGTGACGATGTCCGGCCAGCGGCCGCAGGCGTGGACCGCGACCACGTTGGGATGGACGGCCCGGTCCAACAGGAGCGTGAGCTCGCGCAGGGCGCGGCCCTCGGCGGTGTGGCGAGTGAGCTTGAGCGCGAAGTAGCGCCCCGGCGAGTCCACCGGCTCCACGCGATAGACGACGCCGTAGCCGCCCACGCCCAGTCTCTCGAGGATGCGCCAGCCTCCCGTCAGGACGAATCCCGGGGGCAGGGCTTCCGGGGGCATCGACGATGGATGCGGACTCATGGACGTCAGAGGTCTCCTGGACTCTGACGAATCTAGCAGGTTGAATACCTCTGGGGTGGCCCGCTGCCATGGCCATCCCACGAGTTACCCTGACGTCAGGGCGCGGGGCGCTCCTGGGAGACGTGTGTCAGCGGGGGCTCGAGGTGAGGTCGCGCATCATCACGACCTTGGGGTAGGCGACGAAGAACCCCAGGCGCTCCATGTTCCGCTGTGAGGGACTGGCGGGCAGCGTGCTGCTCGACGCCAGGGTGCAGCCCTGACGGGTGGCCCAGTCGAGGCGGGTGGAGATGAGGGCCTGCTGGAGTCCTCGGCCGCGGAAGCGCTCGCGCACGCCGGTGCCGGACAGGGTGGCCACGCCGTCGTGTATGGCCACGGTGCCGCCTCCCGCGGGCTCTCCGTCCACGAGCGCGAGGAAGCACGTGGTGCCGGGCATGGTCGCGGTGCCCAGCATGAGCGAGGCCTCCTCGTCGGAGACCTCGTCACGTCCCATGAAGCCCTGGGCCACGGTGCGCGAGAAGACCTGGGCCTCACCGGGGCGGAGCGGACGAAGCTCGATGCCGGGTGCGGTGGGAGGAGGCGGACTCGCGGGCAGGGCGCGCACGAACACCTGCTGGAACTCACCGACGCGGTAGCCACGACGGGCCAGCTCCTGCGCGAGCGACGGGTCGGCGAAGGGGAGCAGGTCGAGTTGGAGGAGACCGCCCTGTTGTCCCAGGTGGGCCTCCACACGGTCGAGGGACTCGGCGCTGACGGGACCTTCGAGTCCGAGCGCGAGCGCCTGGGTGAGGGGCGAGTTGGCGCCATTGAAGAGGGCGAGGCCGCCTGCGAGCTCGAGGATGCCGTGTGTCGGTGTGGCGGCGCGGTTCTGCGCGGCCTGGGCCAGCTCCACGCGGCGGACCAGCGCGGCGTCCACGGTGGGGCGAGAGGAGGGGAGTGACATGGGGCCACCCTCGTCCACGTCGCGTCGGGGCGTCTATCAGGTTCCTGCTTCGTCTATCGGGTTCGCGCCATTCGCTGAGTCCGTCACTTCGCGGCGGAAGCGGGCGGGCGTGAGCGCGTGGCGCGCGCGGAACAGGGCGGTGAAGTGGCTCTGGCTGGAGAAGCCCGTGGCTTGCGCGATGTCGCTCAACGGGAGCGCGGTGGTTTCGAGCAGCTCGCGTGCGCGTTCCAGGCGCCGGGTCAGGACGAACTGGTGTGGCGTGTTGCCGGTGGTTCGTTTGAAGCCTCGCGAGAAGTGGGACGGGCTCAGGTCGACCACGGCGGCGAGGGACTCCAGGCCGAGGGCCGTGTCCAGGTTCGCCTCGACGAAGTCCGTCACGCGCCGGAGCTGCCAGGGCGCGAGCCCCACGGGCTTCACTCCGGACCTCGGGCGCTGGCCGTCGAGACGCAGCAGGCGCAGGCCCAGCACGGTGGCGAGCGCATCCACTTCGAGTCGCGAGGGTGGACGTCCCTCGCACAGCGCCTCGCCGCTGGCGCGCAGCAACTCACGGAGCACCGGGTCCGTCAGTCGTGATGGGCCCACCGAGCACAGGGCGTGCTCCAGATCGTGCTCTCCGGCGAGCGAAGACATCCGCTCGGGAGGAAGGAAGAAGGACACCACCTGCGCGCCCGCGTCCCAGGCGAAGGCATGCGGCAGGTCGGAGCCGACGACGCCCACTTCCTCTCGGACGAGCCGCACGTCCACCGCGCGGTCGACGGAGCGCCAGCGCCCGCGGACAGCAGGGCGGCCGAGGGGCATGAGCAGTTGCAGCGACCGGTGCTGATGCTCGCCCGTGTCCATCTGCTGGTGGCGATAGAGGGCCACACCTATTCCCTGCCACGTCACGGTGAGAGGCTTGTCAGCTCTGTGCTCCATGCGTCGGTCGACTCCTATCGAGCAAGCTCCGCTGGAAGCTCCCAGGCAAAAACAACCACACACCCAGCTTCGTGATTCACCACCACGCGATAATCACCGGCAGGAAACTCCGCGACATCTCCTGCGGCGAACTGGACAGCCTGCGTGCCGAATTCAATCTGGCAGCGCCCAGCCAGCACATAGACCGTACCGGCCCGCATCGATCCACCGAAATCCTCCACCGGCGAATACCGACTGACGCTCACCCGATACTTCTTCGCGGGCAAGTGCAGCGCACGCACACTCTCTTCCGTGAGGGGTTTGCTGGTGATTTCGGACCAGCGCCGCACCGTGACCTGTTTCGGTTCCATCATGCACCTCACTGCGGGAAGTCCATGCAGGGTGGCGCCCTCCATGGGGCCACCATTGTCAGCTGCTCGGGGAGACTGGTCAGCGGATGAGAAGCGCCCTCAAGTCTGCCCTGGTTTCGGTGGGGGCGTCTCACCAGACCTCCGCTGAAGTGCAGGAGGGCTCGCGCTTCGACCCCGTCGCGCACGGAGTCCTCATCCGCTGACGCGGCCGTGTCCCAGGCGAGCGACGGCCCCCCTGGTGGCACCCCGCACCCTGTCATCCACAGGTCGCCCGGCCGCCCACCCGCCAGGAGGGCGGAAAGAACCCGTGCGCCCGGGCGTGTCTACGGGTATAGACAACCCCCTCATGTGTCCCATGGTGAAGACGGAAGACCTCATCGACGCCCAGGGCGTGGCCGGCCTGCTGCAGCTGCGCCACACCAACAGCGTCAGCACCTATCTGCGCCGCTACCCGGACATGCCCCGCCCCATCCTGGACCTGGGCACCGGACGCCCACGCCTGTGGCTGCGTCCCCAGGTGCTGCGCTGGCTCCGCGCCCGCAGGTCCGACATGGCTTCCATCGGAGTTGAGAGATGACCACCGCCATTCCCCGTACCCCTCCCGCCGTCCTGCCCGGCCCCAATGACACCTGCTGGTGCGGCAGCGGCACCAAGTACAAGAAGTGCCATCGTGGCGCCGACGCCGTCGAGGCGCGCAAGAAGGGCCCCGACGTCGCGCGCAAGGGCATCCGCCCGGGCCTCATCAGCCCCCGCCGCGACGTGCCCCTGCACATCCCCCGCCCCGACTACGCCGTGTCCGGCCGCCCCCAGCGCCGCCCGAGCGACTCTGAAATCCGCTCGCCGGACGTCATCGCGCGCATGCGCAGGGCCTGCAAGGCCGCCGCCGAGGTGCTCCAGGAAGTCGCCTCCCACGTGCGCCCCGGCATCACCACCGACGAGCTGGACGCCATCACCCACGAGGCCTACATCCGCCGGGGCGGCTACCCGAGCACGCTCAACTACCACGGCTTCCCCAAGTCCCTGTGCACCTCGGTCAACGAGGTCATCTGCCACGGCATCCCCGACAACCGCGCGCTCGAGGACGGCGACATCGTCAACCTGGACATCACCATCTACCTGGATGGCGTCCACGGCGACTGCTCGGCCACCCACTTCGTGGGCAAGGTGGACCCGGAGAGCGAGCGGCTGGTGCGCGTCACCCGCGAGTGCATGGAGCTGGGCATCGCCGCGGTGAAGCCTGGCCGGCCCATCAGCGACATCGGCCGCGCGATTGAAGACCACGCCACCAAGAACGGCATGAGCGTGGTGCGCGCCTACTGCGGCCACGGCATCGGCGAGACGTTCCACACGTCCCTCCAGATTCCGCACTACTACGAGCCCGAGGCCGACACCATCATGCAGCCGGGGATGATCTTCACCGTCGAGCCGATGATCAACCTCGGCGGCTGGGGCCACCGCACCTGGGACGACGGGTGGACCGCCGTCACCGCCGACGGCAGCCGCAGCGCCCAGTTCGAGCACACGCTGCTCGTCACCGAGCAGGGCCCCGACATCCTCACCGTGGCCTGAAGTCCCGAGCGCCCCACGGTAGACCGTGGGGCGAAGCCACCGTGTGACGGGCGACAGTCCTCCACGGTGGCCGTCACCGGCCGGACGTCCCCTCGAAACCTCTCGGCGCTTCGCGCGCGCCCGGCGCTATCCACGCGCTCCAGGCCCGAGGTCCCGAGAGGTACACCATGTCCCTCGATATCGCCGTCGACGCCGACCGTCTCAAGAGCGTCCAGGACGTCCTCCAGGTGTTGGAGGACTCCTTCCAGGTCGACTTCATCCCAGGCATCTTCAAGAAGCTGGACGAGAAGCTCCTCGTGGAGCGCGCCGCGTTCCGGACGAACACAGTCGCTCAGCGCTACGAGCTGGACGTCTACTTCGGGCTGAAGGGCCCCGAGGCGAGCGCCCGCTCACCGTTCCTCAAGGTGGGCATGTGCATCACCATCCAGTCCGAGGTCGCTGTGCGCGGCCGCCGCCCGGCCCGCTACGACGGCACGCTGGAGGTCCCCCTCACCGAAGACGCCATCACCCACGTGCCGTTCGCGCTCTACCTGCGCCGCGCCGCCCGGGGCTCGCTCACGACGCCTCCCTCGGAGTGAGCGCACTCACCCGCCGCAGGGCGAGAGTGACGTCCCCAAGCAGAAGCGCGCCGACCTCAGCGCTTGCACCACCACCTGGCCTTCGTGGTTCAGGGGCACGCTGCTCCCGTGCTCCAGCACGTAGTCCCGAGGGTCCGACTCGAAGGTGAGCCAGAGCCGGCCCTCGGTACACGTGAGCAGCAGGCCCTCGTCCCCCTGGATGCGCCGACTCCAGAGCGACCCCTCGTGCAGCCCCTGTCCGCCCGTCTCCACTCCGGGGCGAGCCTGGGGCTTCAGGTGATTCCACAGCGAGCTCCAGAAGCCTCGCCGCGCCGACATGAGCTTGGACTCCATGGCACCACGACCTCCTCATCGCCCACCATGCGCCCCGCCGACGAAACAGAACAGAGGCAGCAATCCACCATTGTGACCAGTACAGTTGAAGTCCAAGGAACTGTACTGGTCCGTCCGGTGGGCAGGTGTGTCTGGGCAGCGGAGGCCGGGCCCGTTACCGATACGGATTGGCGGGAGACGGATTTCGCATCGGGGACGGCATGGGCGCGCTGGCACACAAACCGAAGTTGTACGAGCAGGTGGCGGAGCGGCTGGAGGACGCCATCAACGCGGGCACGCTGCGCGCGGGAGACAGGCTGCCCTCCGTGCGTCAGCTCAGCCTGCGTGAGCAGGTGAGCATCTCCACGGTGCTCCAGGCGTATCTGCACCTGGAGTCGGTGGGGCTCATCGAGACGCGGCCGCAGTCGGGCCACTACGTGCGCCGGCGCGAGCGTCCCCGCCTCGCGGAGCCGCAGGTGTCCCGTCCCGCGACGAGCGCCACGCCCGTCACGGTGAGCGCGCTGGTGTCGCGCGTGTACCAGTCGATGCGCGACCCGAACCTGGTGCAGATGGGCGGCGCGTGGCCGTCCACGGAGCTGCTCCCCACGCGCCGGCTGTACCGGGAGCTCAACGCGCTCACCCGCGAGAGGGGTGACGCGGGGATGCTGTACGACGTGCCTCCGGGGTGTCCGGAGCTGCGGCGGCAGCTGGCGCGGCGCTCGCTGGACTGGGGCGCGGCGCTGTCGCCCGAGGACTTCATCATCACCGTCGGCGCCGCGGAGGCCATCCACCTGTGCCTGCTCGCCGTGGCCCGGCAGGGGGACACCATCGCGATTGAATCACCGGCGTACTACGGCACGCTCCAGGCCATCGAGTCACTGGGGCTGCGCGCGCTGGAGATTCCGTGCTCACCGCGCCACGGCATGGAGCTGGATGCGCTCCAGGCGGCGCTGGAGCGGCGGCGCGTGGCGGCGGTGCTGGTGGTGCCCAGCTACAGCAACCCGGTGGGCAGCTGCATGCCGACGGCGAACCGCCAGCGACTGGTGGCCATGCTCGAGGAGCGCGGGGTGCCGCTCATCGAGGATGACCTGTACGGTGACCTGCACTTCGACGAGCGCAGGCCGCGCACGTGCAAGTCGTTCGACACGACGGGCAACGTGATGCTGTGTGGCTCGTTCTCGAAGACGCTCGCGCCGGGCTTCCGCGTGGGGTACGTGGCGCCGGGTCGGCTCCGGGAGCGGGTGGAGCTCCTGAAGTTCTCGCACACGGTGGCCTCGCCCACGCTGCTGCCGCTGGCGATTGCGCGCTTCCTGGAGGAAGGCGGGTATGACCGGCACCTGCGCGCGCTGCGGCGCCGGCTGTCGGAGCAGGTGGCGCGCATGGCGGAGGGCGTGGCTGAGCACTTCCCGGAGGGCACGCGCGTGGCGCGGCCAGCGGGGGGCTCGCTGTTGTGGGTGGAGCTGCCGTCCACGGTGGACTCGCTGGTGCTGCACGGACGCGCGCTGGATGCGGGCGTGAGCATCGCGCCGGGGCCCATCTTCTCGCCCCGGCCAGACTCGTACCGGAACTTCATCCGCATGTCGTGTGGACAGCCGTGGACGCCGCGCATCGAGGGCGCGATGGCCACGGTGGGCCGGCTGGTGCGTACCCTGATGTGAGGTCAGCGTGCGAAGAGCAGGCCCGCGCCCTGGCGTGAGGCCTTGTCCAGCGCCTGCGTCACGGCGTCGAGCGCTCGCGCGGGGTCTCCGCGCCGGGTGATGCGGCGCAGGCGGGAGGTGAAGCGGGCCCAGCCGCTGACGGGCTGGTAGGTGGGGGCGCCGTGGAGGTGCTCGCGCAGGCCGTCGCGCAGTTGGCGCACCTCGGCGTTCGTCCAGTAGCCGAGGTTCGGGTTGATGCGCCGCAGGTCGTCGGTGGCGCCCTCCTGCTGGGGGACCCGGCCCCAGACGGTGTGGCGCCAGAGGTGGTGGAGCGTGTCCGGGCAGGCCGCGCGGACGACGGCCTCGGCGGCCTGGAGGTCGTCGGCGTCGGGGCGCTGCGAGGTGGCCTGCTCCAGGCGCTCGCTCCGGGGCTCCTTGTCGGTGTGGACCAGGTCCTCGGCGAGCACGTCGAGCAGCTCCAGCACCTCGTCACCGAGCGGCTCGGGCAGCCGCGTCAGCGCGGCGCCGCCGTGCTGGGAGAGGTGGTCCATGAGCGCGAGCAGCACCTCCTCGTCCTCCATCGCCTCGGGGTCCTCGCGCACCACCGCGGCGCGCAGGGACGCGAGCCGGGACGGCGTCAACACACCGGCGAGGCCCTCGGCGGGAATCAGGAAGAAGGTGACAGGGGTGCTCATGGCCCTTGTCTATACCGCCCGCGCTCAGAGCGACGAGAAGATGTCGCCGAGGGTGGCGATCATCGACTCCGAGTCGCGCACCTGGAACGTCGCGGCCTGGACGCTCGCGGCTTCGATGCGGTCGACGCGGAGCATGCGCACCGCTCCGCGCAGGTGGTCCCAGACGAGCAGGTACCACGCGGGCCAGCTGAGCAGGAGGTAGTGGGGCTCCACGACGCGCACCGTGCTCGTGTCGCTCGCGCGGTAGGTCAGCTCCAGCGCGCGCTGCTCGAAGAAGGCCTCCTGGAGGGGGCGCAGCACCGCGGCCCGGGGGGGCTTCCACGTCGCGCTGATGCTGCGCGCGGTGGGGCCCACGAGGATGCGCTGGCGCAGCTTGCCGACGCGGGCGCGCTCCTCGGGTGGGAACGACGCGGCGAGCTTCTGGCGCAGGCTCTTGAGCGTCGAGAGCAGGAGCGGGGACTCGAGCCGCTCGGCGAGCGCCAGGGCGAGCAGCAGGTCGAGCAGCTCCTGGGCGTTGAGCTGCACGCGCCCGAGCCCTGTCCTCGGCGGAACCCGGATGCCGCCGCCCCGGCCCGCGTCCGACTCGATGGGGACGCCGCGCGCGGAGAGCCGGGACAAGTCCCGCCGGATGGTGCGCACGCAGACGCCCAGCTCCTCCGCCAGCTCCGGGGCCGTCCAGGACGGGCGGGAGGCGAGGAGGCCCAGGACCCGGTCCAGACGGTCGGTGACGGGCTCGCGCTTCAAAGGTGACTCATTCTGTCACGTTCTGGGGCCATGTTCATGGGGTCGCGAACGAGCGCGGCCAGGACCCACGGAGACAAACGCCATGACCCACACCTTGCGCGGAATGTGCACCTTCAACCTCTGGGCGGACGACCTCCAGGCGGCGACGCGCTGGTACGCGGAGCTGCTCGGCATGCAGCCCTACTTCCGCAGCGAGGACGTGGGGCGCGGGCCCGGGTATGTGGAGTTCCGCATCGGCGACTACCAGCACGAGCTGGGCATCATCGACCGGAGGTTCGCGCCGCCGGGGCTCGCCACGGCTCAGGGCGGGACGGTGGTCTACTGGCACGTCGACGACATCGCGGGGACGCTCGCGCGGGTGCTCGCGATGGGGGCGCAGCTCCTGGATGGCGTCACCGAGCGCGGGCCGGGCTTCGTCACGGCGTCGGTCACCGACCCGTTCGGGAACGTGCTGGGCCTGATGTTCAACCGCCACTACCTGGACGTGCTGGGAGGCGCCCATGGCCAGCGCTGAAGGAGGGGCGCCGGTGATTGCGTTCCGGGGCGCGGCGGAGTTCGAGGCCTGGCTCCAGACGCACGTCGATGCGTCCGCGGGGGTCTGGTTGAAGCTCGCGAAGAAGGGGACGCAGATTGCCTCGCTCACCGATGACGAGGCGGTCGACGTGGGGCTGTGCTTCGGATGGATTTCGGGGCAGCGCAAGTCGCTCGACGCGCGCTTCTACCTGCAGAAGTACGTCCCGCGCCGGCCGCGCAGCCGCTGGTCCTGTGTGAACGTGCGCAAGGTGGAGGCACTCACGCGCGCGGGTCGGATGCGGCCCTCGGGGCTCGCGGAGGTCGAGGCCGCGAAGGCGGATGGGCGCTGGGACGCGGCCTACGAGTCGCAGAAGAACGCCACGGTGCCGGAGGTGCTCACGGCGGCGCTGGCGGCGAGCCCTCGGGCGGCGCGGGCGTTCGAGGCGCTCGGCAGGACGCGGCGGTACGGGCTGGTCCTCAAGGTGCTGACGGCGAGGACCCAGAAGGGGCGCGAAGGCCAGGTCCGCCGCGTCGTCGCGGAGCTCGACGCGGCGGAGTGAGACTTCAGTCCGCGGACATGGCCACGCCGGGCGACACCTTCGACGCGCGGCGGGCGGGCAGCCAGCTCGCCAGCGAGACGACGGTGAGCAGCAGCAGCGGCACGGCGAGGAAGGTCAGCGGGTCCGTGGCGCTCACGTCGTACAGCAGGCCCTCCAGCAGCCGCGACAGCCCGAGCGCCAGCGCGAGCCCGACGCCCAGGCCCAGCGCGCACATCCGCAGGGCCTGCTTCATCACCAGCCGCACCACGTCCGAGGGCAGCGCCCCCAGCGCCAGGCGGATGCCCAGCTCCCGTCGACGCTGCGCCACGCTGTACGCCATCAACCCGTAGATGCCGAGCGAGGCCAGCGCCACCGCCGACACCGCGAAGGCGAGCAGGAGCACCCGCTGGAAGCTCCGGTCCGCCACCGAGCGCTCCAGGCCCTGCGCCAGCGTCGTCGTCTTCGGCAGCGTCAACTGCGAGTCGAGCTGGCGCATCTCGCCCTTCACCAGCGCCGTCACGCGCTCCAGCGGGAGCTTGCTGCGCACCACCACGGACGTCATGGCCCAGGGCGTCTGGGCGAGCGGTGCGTACAGCTCCGGCTCCGCGGGCTCGTCCAGCGCGCGCGCGCGGACATCCCCCACCACGCCCACGATTTCACGCTCCTTGAGCGGGCGGCCGAAGGCGATGACGACCCGCTTGCCGATGGCGTCCTCGTTGGGGAAGTGGCGCCGCGCGAAGGACTCGTTCACCACGACCACCGGCGGCGCGTCCGCGGTGTCCTGCCGCGTGAAGTCCCGCCCCTGCTTGAGCGGAATCCCCAGCGTGGCGAAGACGCCATCGCTCATCGCCCGGTAGCCGGTGACGAGCTTCTCCCCCGAGGGCGAGGGCTTGCCCGGCAGCTCCATCGACAGGCCGATGGCGCCGCCCGTCACGATGCCCGGCGTCACCAGCGACGCGGCCTCCACGCCCGGCTGCGCGCGAACCTGCTCCAGCAGTCGCTCGTAGAAGGTCGCAATCGTGTCCCGCGGGTAGCGCGCGGCCGGGAGGTTGACGCCCATCAGCGACACGCCGTCGGGCCGGTAGCCCGGGTCCACGTCGGCCAGCCGCTGCGCGCTGCGCACCAGCAGCCCCGCGCCCGCAAGCAGCACCAGCGCGAGCGCCACCTGCGTGGACACGAGAATCGCGCGCCAGCGCAGCGCCGCCTTGTTCGCGCTCGTGCCGCGCGTGCTCTGGAGCAGGCCGCCGAGGTTGGCCTTGAGCGCGGTGCCCAGCGGCGCGAGGCCGCACATCAGCGACACCGCGAGCACCAGCGCCGCCGTGTACACCAGCGCGCGTCCATCCACGCGCACCGCCTGCACCTGACGCACGGACTCCGGCAGCATCGCGCTCAGCATGTCCGTGCCCCACAGGCCCAGGAGCAACCCCAGCGCGCCTCCGGCCAGGGCCAGCAGCGAGCCCTCCGCCAGCAACTGTCGGGCGAGCGCGCCCTTGCCCGCGCCCAGCGCGGTGCGCACGGCGAACTCCTGCTGCCGGGTCATCGCGCGGGCGAGGAGCAGCTGCGCCACGTTGACGCAGGCGATGAGCAGCAGCAGCGCCACGGCGCCGAGCAGCAGGAGCGCGGGGCGGCGTGTCTTCTGGGACAGGCGCTCCTGGAGGCCGCGCACGCTCACGCTCGCCTGGGTGTTGGTGTCCGGGTACGTCTGCGACAGGGCCCGCATCACGCCCTGGGCCTCCTGGTGGGCCTGCTCGGCGTTGAATCCCGGGGCCAGCCGGGCCACGCCGGAGAGCAGGTGGGTGCCGCGGCTCTCCCAGTTGGAGCGGACGAAGTCGCGCGCGGACAGCGGGGCCCACAGGCCGACGGGCTCCTGCGAGTCCTCGCGAGGGAAGTCGAAGCCCTCGGGCATCACGCCGACGACCTCGTAGGGATTGCCGTCCAGCTCCATCGTGCGGCCGAGCACGCTCGGGTCCGCGCCGAAGCGTCGGGTCCAGAGGCCGTGCGAGAGCACCACGGCGCGCGGGCCGTTGAGCTGGAACTCGGGGTCCTCGAGCGCCCGGCCGAGCAGGGGGCGCACGCCGGCGACGCGGAAGAAGTCCTCCGACACCGCCGCGCCCTCCACCCGCTCGGGTTCCTGGTGGGGGCCGGTGAGGGTGAAGCCGCCGGTGTCGTAGACGGCGAACGCGGCGAAGGCCTTCACCTTCTGCCGGAGGTCCTCGGAGTCCAGGCGGGACAGGGCGTTGTTGCCGTCGGGCTCGCGTGGGTCGAAGCCCCACACGGAGACGAGCTGCTCGGACTGGGGGAGGGGGAGCGGGCGCAAGAGCAGCGCGCTCACCACGCTGAAGAGCAGCGTGTTCGCGCCGATGCCGAAGGCCAGCGCGAGCACCGTGGCCAGGGTGAAGCCCGGGCTGCGGCGCAGGGAGCGGAAGCCGTGGCGCAGGTCCTGGAAGAAAGAAGGCATGGGCGACCTCAGAGCCAATCGCGTGCCAACGCCCCATCCGCCTCAAGGGCGCGATGTGACGACGGGCCCGCCGTGCCCAGGGTGTACCCGTTGTGCGCTTGTGGGACGAGCCCTGTTCGGAGGTGACACGTCCTGGGGACCTGGGCTCCCTCGGCTCCTTGCTGGAGGGCAGCCCAGGGTCCTGGATGGCGGGACTACCCCATCTTCTCGCGCAGGTAGCCCTCCAGCTCGGAGATGGCGATGCGCTCCTGGGCCATGGAGTCGCGGTGGCGCACGGTGACGGTGTCCTTGGTGGACGCGTCCTTCCCGTCCCCCAGCGTGTCGAAGTCCACCGTGACGCAGAAGGGCGTCCCGATTTCATCCTGCCGCCGGTACAGCTTTCCGATGGCGCCCGTGTCGTCGTACACGACGCGCATCGAGCCCGAGGACTGGAGCCGGCGGCGGATGCCCTTCGCCACGTCCACGATGCCCGCGTGGTTCTTCTTCAGCGGCAACACCGCCACCTTGATGGGCGCCAGGCGCGGCTTGAAGTGCAGCACCGTCCGGTAGAACTCGTCGACCACCGGGTCCACCTGGCCGCGCAGCTTCTTCGCCACCTCGATGCCCTCCGCCCCCGGCATCGACAACAGCCCCGTGATCGACGCGAGCCGCTCGCCCAGCGCGCCCGCGATTCGCTCCCCCTCCGCCAGCAGCGCGTTCTTCGCGTCCGCGGTGAGCTTCTCGTTGCGGCTCACGGACTTGAGGAACGTGCCCAGCGCCTCCTCCACCGGCTTGAGCCGGTCCGCCGGCGCGGGCTTCACCTGCTCCTCCGCGTACGCCTCGCTCAGCACCGCGAGCACCCCGCGGTCCACGCCCGCCGACGGCTCGATGACGAACGGCACCACGTGCTGCTTCGTCTCCGCGTCGAAGTACGTGAGCTTCTCCGTGCTGTGACTGTTGGGCGCCACACGTGCCTTCAGCCCGAGCGAGCCCTGGTCCTTGCTGTGCGAACCCAGGTCGTAGTCCGTCCGGTTCGCGATGCCCTCCAGCTCCTCCAGCCCGTGCGGGAAGCGGTAGAGCAGGTCCACCGTCGCCTTCGCGTAGTGCGCCAGCTCGTTCGCCTTCTGGTGGTACGGCACCAGGTTGTCCTTGGACAACCCCACCGACAGCCACCAGTTGATGCGGTCCTCCACCCACTTCTGGTGCCATGCCTCGTCCTCGCCGGGCTTCACGAAGAACTCGATCTCCATCTGCTCGAACTCACGCACGCGGAAGATGAAGTTGCGCGGCGTGATTTCGTTGCGGAAGGACTTGCCCATCTGCGCGATGCCGAAGGGCAGCTTGCGCGACGTCGAGTCGAGCACGTGCTTGAAGTTGAGGAAGATGCCCTGCGCCGTCTCGGGGCGCAGATAGGAGAAGGACTCCGGGTCCGGCACCGGCCCCACCTGCGTCTTGAACATCAGGTTGAAGGGGCGCGGCTCGGTCAGCTCCGCACTGCCGCAGCTGGGACACTTGCCGGCAATCTGGTCCGCGCGCCAGCGCATCTTGCAGCCCTTGCAGTCCACCATCGGGTCCACGAAGGTCTCTTCGTGCCCCGAATAGCGCCACGTGAGCTTGTTCATGAGGATGGAGGCGTCGATGCCCTCCATGTCCTCGCGCTCCCAGACGTTGGCGCGCCACCAGGCCAGCTTCAGGTTGTTCTTCAGCTCGACGCCGAGCGGACCGTAGTCGTACGTGCCCTGCAGGCCCCCGTAGATGGCGGAGCCCGGGAAGATGAAGCCCCGGCGCTTGGACAGGGAAACCAGCTGCTCCATCGTCTGTGCGGCCATCGGCGTACGGCTCCTTCGTGAGCGGTGAGCCCCGGAGGCTACACCGTTCCCGACACCGACGAACCCTAGACGCGGATGGGCGGCTCGATGAGCGCGGGAGGCGTGGCCTTGGCGTCATCCGGCTCGTACGCCGGTGCATGCGGCCCCGCATGCGTGCGCTTCCACCGGCGCGGCACCCGCTCGATACCCACCGGGTAGACGGTGAGCTGTCCCTTCTCGTCGATGTGCAGGCGCAGGAAGTTCTTCCAGTCCGGCAGGGCCAACGAGATGAACGCCTCGTTCGAGTGGGCCCCGAACAGGTTGACACTCAACCACAGGTACAACCCCATGACGAAGGGGCCGACCAGGAAGCCACCCAGGAAGGTGAGCGCCGAGGACACCAGGAACTTGCCCGCCAGGTGCGCCCAGCCCGCCGTGCAGTTGAGGCCGTCCGGCGTCAGGTCTGGGCAGATGCCCATCCCGCTCACCGCCAGGTACGTGCCTCCCCACGCGACGAAGAACGCCGCGAGGATGTGGGCCACGCCGTGCAGCGTGCCCGCGAGCCACCGGAACTTCCCGAACGCGGAGTCCGCCAGGCCGATGAGCCCGCCGATGGTGCCCAGGCCCAGCACCATGGTCCACGGGCGGCTCACCATGCTGTTGGCCACGGCCATGATGACGTCGCCCAACTGGGAGAAGCCCAGCGAGCCCACCTCCGCGTACGCGGCCAGCGCGAGCAGCAGGTACAGCGCGCCCGTCATCAGGCCGAACAGCGGGCTGTAGCGGATGAGGAACAGGTTCTTTCGCGCGAGCGCGCGCGAGGTGCGCTCGTCGGGGAAGCTCTTCTCCAGCCGGTAGCCGTCGCGCAGCACGTGCGCCTTGGGCGCGTGCGTGGGGTGCATGAAGGCGCCGCCGCCGCCGGCCGTGATCTTCTGCCGGCCCGCGGGGTCCTCGTGGCGGCGGTAGTGGTGCAGGTCACCCGCGAGGAAGATGCTGATGCGCCGGCCGAGCACCTTCTCCTGGAGGTACTCCAGGTTGTTCTCCAGGTAGCTGCCCTTGCGCCGCTGCGTGGCGGCGAGAATCCACGCGGGCTCCGCGTTGCACAGGATGACGCGGTCGTCGGGGCCCATGCTGTCGGCCACCTGGCGGAAGTACTCCACCTGGGGCACGTCGATGTCGCTGTTGAGCTGCACGTCCGTGCCGATGAGCCACCAGCGATGCGGCAGCTTGAGCGCGAAGTAGCTGCGGCTCTGCCGCGTGCGTCGGCCCGCAATCCAGCGGTTGGCGCAGAACAGGCGCATGAAGGCGGACAGGCCGTCGTACCAGTCGTGGTTGCCCGGGATGACGAACAGGTCCGGGTTGGGCGCGACGGAGCGCCGCATGGCGGCCTCGTACGGCTGGATGAGGCGCTCCTCGTAGGCCTCGCGGCTGGCGCCGGGGTACACGCCGTCGCCGCCGAAGATGAGGACGCGGCCGCGCTCGGTCTCGAACTCGCCGACGCGGGGCTGGCCTCGCACGGGGAGCTTCAGCTCGGGCAGCGCGAGCAGCCGCGCCACCGTGTACGTGGGGTCCCAGCCGTCGCCGGTGTCGGAGACGTAGTCGAGCCAGAAGTCTCCCTGGGGGCGCGTCTCCTCGGAGTAGTCGAAGTAGGGGACCTGTGGGCGCACCACGGCTTCGATGAGGCGATGGTCCGCGCGGGCGCCGAAGACGGCGGCGACGACGGCGTCCAGGCCCGTGCGAATCAGCTGCGACGGGTGCAGCCAGCGCACCATGGGGGCGTGGCGCTGGGGATGGGTGGCCGTGCCGCTGTCGGAGATGAGCGCCGTCTCGTTGCGGGAGGGGACGAGGTGGGGGCGCTCGACCGGTGTCGAGTCGGTGAGCGGCTGGGAGGGCTCGTTCCGCTGGCGCGCCGCCGAGGATTCGCGGTCAGCGGCCATGAGGGGCGCTCTCCCGGGGGCCCTGCATGAAGCGCTGCTCGGGGCCCGGGCCCGCGTAGACCTGCACGGCCTTGAACGGCACACCGGGCGACACCACACGCGCGGAGTGCTTCGCGCCCGCGGGGATGTAGACGGCGTCACCCTTGCTCACGCGCAACGTCTGTCCGGACACCGTCATGTCGGCGGCGCCGTCCTCGATGTAGAGAATCTCGGCGCTCGACTCGTGCGTGTGCTCGGGGACCTCGCCGCCGGGCTGGAGCTCCAGCAGCGTCAGTGACGCGGCGGTGGCGCCCGTGGACTCGTTGAGGAACAGCGTCGCGCGGCCCTTTCCGTTCGCGATGAGGTGGCGCGGAGCCTCGGCGGCGGTGACGCGGTGGCGCACCGTGGGCTTCGCGTCCGCGGGGCGCGGGCCCGGCGCGGTGGTGCTCGGTGCGGCGGAGCCGGGAGCGGTGGTGTTCGGCGCAGCGGAGCCGGGAGCGGTGGTGCTCGGCGTGGAGCCTTGCGCGGCGGACCAGCGTTGCGCGTTGATGCTCGGTGCGGCGGTCCTCGGCGCCGCGGTCCAGTGCGGCGGAGTGACGTTCTGCGTGGACGAGGTCGGGACAGAGGTGTCGGGCGCGGCGAGGTCCGGCGTGGCAGCCCCGACAGCCCACCGCTGCGCGGTGATGCTCGGCGCGGCGGTGCTCGGCGTGGCGGCCCAGGCGGGCGCGGTGACACCCGGTGTGGACGCGGCCCGGCCGACGGCGCTCGTCGTGGTGGCCGCGACGGACTCGACGGACTCCGGGCTCGCGACCCAGCGTCGCGCGGTGATGTTCGGTGAGACGGTCCACTCGGGCACGGAGCTGATGCGAGCCCCCGTCATGGCCGAGGTCTCCGAGGCGGCCTCACTCGCCCAGGCAGGCGGGTTGATACCGAGGCCCGTGAGGGCCAGCGCGGACATCAGGAGTCGTGGACTCATCGTGTTGCTGGATTATCACGACACCGGCCCCTGGCTGGAGGGCAGGCAGGCGGTGTTCTTCGTTCCCTCATGGCCGCGAGTGGGGCACCCTCCCCTCCATGCCGGACCTCAGCCCCAAGGACTTCCCCGTCGTCGTCCCCTTCACCCTGCACTGGAGTGAAATGGACGCGTTCGGCCACGCGAACAACGCTCGCACCTTCACGTGGTTCGAGACCGCGCGCATCGCCTACCTCGCCCGCATCGGCATGACGGGCCCCTCGGGCGCCGGCGAGACGCGCATCCAGGGCGGCGTCGGCCCCATCCTCAAGGCCACCCAGGCCGAGTACGTGCGCCCCGTCGTCTTCCCCGTGCGCCTGGTCGCCAGCGCCCGCGTCTCGCGCATCGGCAACACGTCCGTCACGCTGGAGCACGCGGTGTTCGGCGAGGAGGACGGCACCCTCTACACGAAGGGCACCGCCGTCATCGTCACCCTCGACTACGTCAAGAACGAGCCGGTGCCGCTGCCCGCCCCCGTGCGCGCCGCCATCGAGGCGCTGGAGGGGCGGACGTTCGGCCCATGAGCGCTCCGGCCGTCACCAGGACGCACGTCGTCGAGGAGCGCGCGCATGGCTGAGTCCGTGCTCGAGTTCTACCAGGGGCTCGCCGAGGAGTATCACCTGCTCTTCGCCAACTGGGCCCAGACGGTGGAGCGCCAGGGCGCCGCGCTGGACGCGCTGCTGCGTCGGTGTGGCGCGCCGCCGCCGCGTCGGGTGTTGGATTGCGCGTGTGGCATCGGCACGCAGGCGCTGGGGCTCGCGGGACGCGGCTACGCGGTGCACGCGACGGACCTGAGCCCCGCCGCCGTGGCCCGCGCCGAGCGCGAGGCGCGCACCCTGGGCGTCACCCTCACCACCGGCGTCGCGGACATGCGGACGTTGGACACGCAGGTGTCGGGGATGTTCCAGGTGGTGCTCGCGTTCGACAACGCGGTGCCGCACCTGCTCACGGATGAGGACCTGGACGCCGCCGCGCATGCGATGGCCTCCAAGCTCGCGCCCGGGGGCCTGCTGGCGCTGAGCGTGCGCGACTACGACGCGCTGATGGCCGACCAGCCGCGCTTCACCTCGGAGCGGGTGCTCGACGCGCCCGAGGGCCGGCGCATCCTCTTCCAGGTCTGGGATTGGGCCGCCGATGGCAGGACGTACACGGTCCACCAGTTCATCCTGCGCCCCGAGGGCAAGGGCTGGCAGGCCACGGAGCACACCGGCGTGTATCGCGCGCTCCAGCGGGTGGAGGTGGAGCGCGCGCTGACACGGGCGGGGCTCGTCGACACACGGTGGTATTCGCCGGAGGAGACGGGCTTCTATCAGCCCATCCTCACCGCGCGCAGACCGTGAGGCTTCAGCCGCTGCGGCGAGCCTCGGCGGGGGCGTTGGGGTGGCGGGTGAGCAGCATGCGCAGCTGCGGCTGCCTTCGCACGGCTTCCTGCTTGAGCAGGTGGGCGATGAGGGCCGGCGGCGCGGCGCTCCAGCGCGCGATGTTCTGGATGAGCATGGGCGAGCGGTAGGTGCGTCCGCACAACATCGACGCCGTCTTGCCGTCCACGGACATGCCGATGAGCGACGCGAGCGCGCGACCCTCGGTGTTGAGGATGAGCTCCACCTTCTCCTCCGAGGGGCCGGTGGTGAAGCGCTGACGGAGCACCTCGCGCGACGAGCGCCGCGTGGACTCGGGCACGTCGCGGTCCACCGTCACCTTGTACAGCTCCATCAACCGGCGCGCGCTCCAGAGCCTGCGGAACAGGCTGGCGGGCAGCTGCGGGTTGCGCACGAGCCAGCGCCGCACGCCCACGTCCGCCGCGAAGGCCGCGCGGGCACAGAGCGACTCCAGGCCCACGGGGTTCCTGTGGTTGCGCGCGATGAGGCGCGCGTGCGCGAGCCCGACGCGGGGATTCTCCATCACCGCCTTGATGACGGAAGGCAGCGGGTCGAAGCACAGCGCGGACAGCTCCGGGTCCTGCGCGGTGTGCGCCAGCGCGACGCGCTGGTCTTCGGGTTGCGGATGCAACCGCGTCTCGAAGAGCTGGCGGAAGTTGCCCAGCGCGACCTCGGGCACGTCCTCGGCGTCGGCCTCGGAGTCTGGGGGCTCCGCGGGGACGACGTCGGACTCGGAGGTCTCCAGGACGTCGGAGTCACCCGCGTCCGCCTCCTGGGGGAGCAGGTCCAGCGTGGGGAGCTCCTCGTCCTGCGGCGTGTGGGGCGCGGTGGGCGCGAGTGGCTCGTAGCCGGGGCTCACGGAGGGGGCCTGTGCCCGTGGCATGCCGGGAGGGTTGATCCCAGGGGCCGTGGCGAGGGGCAGCAGGGCGCCCTGGGAGACGAGCCGGGTGAGGATGCCCTGGAGTCGCTCGGGAGCCAGCCCGGTGAGCGCGGGGAGGTTCCTGGCCGCCGTGGCGCCGTCGAGCCGCGAGAGCACGAAGCCCTCCTCCGGGCTGAGCACCAGCGTGCGCAGGTCCACCGTCGGGTTCGGCTTGGGAATCCAATCCGTCATTGCTCCCGAGTCTCCCACGACCCGTGGATGAGGTGGAGGGGCCGCTGTCCTCGACATGTTTCGGTGCGCGACGGGCGGAAAACTGCGGGGTCGACGGCCGCGAGACGTCCGATTCCGTTCAGCCTCCCCGAGCCCGCCTGGCTGCCTGGCGGCCCTGCCCTCGGGGGCCGGAGCGGGCGCGGGAGGGCACTTCCTGACGCGCGGCGGGTTGACGCCGGGCCCCTGCCTGGACACAACTTCACTTCATGTCCAAGCCCACCCTCCAGACCTATGCCGAGTTCTGGCCGTTCTACCTGCGCGAGCACTCGCTGCCGGTGACGCGCCGGTTCCACTTCGTGGGCACCAGCCTGGGCGTGGCCACGGGCATCGCGGCCATCGCCATGGGGCGCGCGGCGCTGATTCCGGCGGCGCTGGTCTCGGCATACGGCTTCGCGTGGTTCAGCCACTTCTTCATCGAGAAGAACAAGCCGGCGAGCTTCAAGTACCCGCTGTGGTCGTTCATCTCGGACTTCCGGATGGCGGGGCTGATGGCCGTGGGGCAGCTCGACGCGCACATGGAGCGCGCCTTCGCCAACGGTGCGCAGGGCACGGGCGCCAACAGCATGGCCCCCGCGTCCCGGCCGGCGCCCCAGGCGGCGGCGCAGCAGGTCCGCTGAAGTCCTTGGGGCCCGTCGTCGACGGGCCCTGTCTTCCGGGTGGATGACGGCGGGTGCGTGGGCCCTCGGGGGCCTGCGCCCGTGCGTGTCGTCCCCGGGTCGAACGTCGGGAGGACGCCGCCCCGCACACGAAGCGCGGGCGCTCCAGCCGAGTTGCGCTAGATTGGCCGGGCCCTTTACAGCAACCACTCTTCTTCACCTGGGGCGCGCCTGGCGCCCCCTCTCTTCGCGAGTCGCTCGACCCATGGGACGCATTTTCGAGACACGCAAGGCCACGATGATGGCCCGCTGGAACAAGATGGCGAAGGTCTTCACGCGCATCAGCAAGGACATTGCGATCGCGGTGAAGGCCGGCGGGCCCAACCCGGACTCGAACTCCACGCTGCGGCGGGTGTTGCAGAACGCGCGCGCGGCGAACATGCCGAAGGACAAGGTCGAGGCGGCCATCAAGCGCGCCAGCGGCCAGACGGCGACGCAGTACGAAATCGTCCTCTACGAGGGCTACGGGCCGCACGGCATCGCGCTGCTGGTGGAGACGGCCACGGACAACGTGGTGCGCACCGTGGCGAACGTGCGGATGCACTTCAACCAGAACGGCGGGAACATGGGCACCACGGGCAGCGTGGGGTTCATGTTCAAGCGCATGGGCGTGTTCCGGTTGAACCCGGAGGGCCTCAACCAGGAGGAGCTGGAGCTGGAGCTCATCGACCACGGGTTGCAGGAGATGGGCGAGGGCACGGGCGAGAAGGGGGAGAAGCAGCTCATCATCCGGTGTGACTTCGCGGACTTCGGCAAGCTCCAGGCGGCCATCGAGGCGAAGGGGCTGGCGCCCATCTCCGCCGACTCCGAGTACATCGCGGAGAACCTCATCGAGCTGCCCGAGGACAAGGCCACCGAGGTGCTGGAGCTCGTCGACGCCCTGGAGCAGGACGACGACGTCCAGCGCGTGTTCCACAACCTGGGCTGAGCCGTCGTCGCGGCCCGGGACGCGAGCGGGCGCTCGTGATGAGCGCCCCCGTCTCCGGGCCTTGTTCCACTTGCCTCGAGTGTGTTCGTACGACTCGACGCGAGAGCGCTGTCATCAGCTCCCCTCGACGAGGGATGACACAATGACAGCCGTGCTTCCCAGCATCCGTGTGGCGGACGAGAACGGCGAGCCGGTGGTCCGGGAGGGGCTGTCTCTTTGCTTCTTCATGCGCCACTCCCATCCCGTCGTGGCCGACAAGGTGTGGCGCGCCCTGGAGCTGTATCGCCGCTCCATCCCGAGTGATGCACTGGGGTGGTATGGCTCGGACGACGGCGACACACTGCCGTTGGATGTGGATGGCTGGCGCCACATCCACCATCAGATGGTGGAGCGGGCCTGGGGTGTCGAGTGGCTGGTGGAGCTGACGGAGTTCTCCAGCGGGCCCGGTGGCTACCAGTTCGAGTACGACGGTCGGAGGCTCGAGGACCCGCTCTTCTTGGGAGATGCCGACGCCACGACCGGCCTCCGCTTCTGCCTCCCCTCCGAGTATCTGACGTCTCGGGGCGTGGCTGCCGTGCGTGACCTCGCGCGCGACATCGCCCGGGAGCTGCCTTTCAGCTTCGGCTATGCCAGCCCCGCGCTGGTGGCTCGTCCCGGTGCGTGGTTCTCCGTGCGTCGGCAGCTCCTCGAGCTGCTTCAGCGCCACCCTGGGTTGGACCTCCTGAACCTCACCGACACCAGCCGACGCATCGGCGTCCGAGCCCGAGGCGCCTATTGGCTCACCTTCCTGGGGCCGACGTTGCTCGACCAGCTCGGGGGCGCTCCCGAACTGGCCCGGCGCCTTGACCTTCCAGGCGTCTCGCTCGCTCCACTCGATGAGGAGCGATGGATGCTTTCGCTCGGCGAGTGTCCCGACTCCATGGACTCGGCGACCCAGCCCGTACCTGCTTCGTACCGAGAGCTGTCGCGACTGTTGGAACCCTTCCTGCTCGAGGAAGGTGGCTCGTGGCCACCCTGGGATGCAGGTGTTGTACGGCGCTGGCTGCGTCGACACGGCGCTTGAGGACAGCGGGCAGGCGACTCCTTGGATGTCAGAAGGTGAGCCGCCTGCCTCCTGACGACTTCACCGCGCCACGTCGTAGGTCTTGCGGATGACCGTGCCTCCGCGGTCGATGGACACCACCACGCGCTTCGCCGTGTCGAGCTGGGCGTAGGCCTCCAGCGCCTTCTCCGGCGTCTCCAGGGTGATGCCGTTGATGCTCTGCACCACGTCCCGCTCCTGGAACCCGAGCTTCGCGTAGATGGAACCGGGCCGCACGGCGAAGAGCTTGAACCCCACCGCCTTGCCGTCCTTGAACGAAGGCACGAACCGCGCGTCCCCGCTCTGCGTGCACGTCTTCTCGTGCTCCGCCTTCGGGTTGCGCCGCACCGAGTACGTGTTCTCCCCCGTCGCCTTCACCTCGAGGTCCTCGGGCCCGTGAGAGAGCGCCTGGACGAAGTTCGGCGCCGCCTGGGGAACATCCACCGGCGGACTCGCCAACGAGACGAACGGCGCGCTCGCCAGGATGATGGCACTGCCCCACTGACACATCTGCTTCCGGAATGAGCAACTCATCGTGTCCTGCCTCCTTCCCCATCGCGGGGAGTGAGCAGGACAAGAGCAATCACGATGCCAGGGCTCGTCTTCACTCTGAGGGCCGCGTCGGCAGAGGTGACGACGCACCTCCACGCCGGCCTGTCCTGTCAGCCCTCCACGCCCGCACGATGACAGCCTGTCGTGACAGCTTGTCACTCGCGCCGCATAGGCCCTCAGTCCCGATAGGCCACGGTGCCTGCGGACCCACCCGCGTCACGCTGGTCCTGCAGCCAGACCTCGGGGCCGAGCGTCTCCAGTGCCTCCACGCTCGATTCGTCCAACAGGTTCTCCGTGAGGACCAGCATCTCCAGATGCGTGAACGCGCCCGCGTTCCCCAAGAGCGCCGTCGCACCCACGCGCGTCATCGTGCCCAACGACAGGTCCAGCCGCGTGAGCCGCCGCAGCACTGGCGCCGAAGGCAGTGCCTGGCACACCGCATCCGTGAACCCCGCGTTGCACAGCCCCAGGTGCACGAGCCTGGGCATCCCGGCACCGTCGAGCAGCGGCCGCACGTCCTCGAACGTGACGTCGCCCCCGTGCTCCGGCGACCCGAACCAGAGCACCAGCTTCTCCAGCTTCGGCCAGCTCGCCGAGAGGATGGACCGCAGGGATTCGCGCGACAGCCCCGAGGTCTCGAGGGTCAGCTCCCGCAGCTCCGGCAGGTGCATGGCCCCGAGCACCATCTCCCCCCGCAGCGTCAGCGTGTGCAGCCTCGGCAGCGCCGCGTACAGGGGCGACACGTCTCCAAGCTGCACGCGCGAGAGGCCGAACTCGTTCTCCAGCACGTCCGCGACCTTCAGCTCCCGCAGCGTCGCGGGCGCGTGTCGCACGATGTGCTGGAGGATGCCCTCTTAGTGATTCGAATCCGCGTCGTTGTCGAGCAGCCCCACCGTCAACGCACGCAAGAAGCGAGCGGAGGGATGCGTGAGCAGCTCCGTCAGCACCCGAGGCACGTCCAGCGAGTAGGCGTGGTTGCTCCCGAGCCACGCCCGCTGGATGAAGCCCAGGTGCCAGTGCCAGTACACGCGGCCGCTCGACAGTCCCGAGTAGCGTGAGGGATGGAGGCTGTCCCGGAAGTACAGCTCCCCGAGCAACCTCTGCGCATGGCGCTCCAGGAAGTCGCCGACCTGCTTCTCCAGTTCCTTCTTCTCGGGCCCCGTGGCGAGCAACGCCGCATGCTGGAGCGCCACCAGCTCGCCGCGCGGGGCTCCGTGCGCCTGCAGCCAATCCCCATAGACGAGATAGCCGTCGTCGTCCTCCGGCTCACGGAGGATGGCGGCCTCCAGCTCCGGCTCACGAAGCTCCGGGGGCACATCGTGCACCGGAGCAGGAGCCGGCGTGACCGGGTCGAATCCCGAGAAGAAGTCATCCAGCACCTGGATGACCCGTTCCAGCACCTTCCCGTAACTGGGTTTCGACATGACTCCCCACACCTGTGCGTCCGCTCCCCGAGGAGAACGGACGCGAGCCCCGGGAGTCGCGTTACGGGACGTACCAGAACGCGCCGTAGCCGTTCACCCGCGAAGTCATCGAAATCTGGCGGTCGGCCTTGGTGGTGCTGCATTCCTCGCCCGGCTTGCACTTGGTGATCTCCGCGAGCACGCCGGTGTACTCGATGACGTAGTCATCCGGATTGATGGAGTAGCCGATGGGCGGGCAGGTCACCCCGGGGTTCGAGCACTTGCACTTGCCCGTCTCCAGGTTCCCCGCGGCGTCAACGGTGCACAGCTGGTTGTTGATGCGCTGCACGAGATTGATGAGGTTCTGCCGGGTGTAGTGGACGCGGAAGAAGCGCAGGTCCGAGAACTGGGAGTTGGTGCTCGTCGCGCCCGTGTAGCGCACGGTGGACAGGTCCGTGTTGCACAGGGCGTTGCCGGTGAACCAGGCCCCGTTTGGATAGTCGTAGAGGATGGTGGCCCGGCCATGGGCGGGACAGGGCGACGCGGGGATGTTGTTCGCGTAGGCCCCCGCGAGCACGCCGATGGGACGCAGGTTCGGATGCGAGGTGTCGCGCAGGTACGCGAACATGCTCAGCTGCGCGGCACCCGAGTTGTAGACGTCCCCGGGGCCTGGGTTGCTGATGCCGTTCCACGTCGTGCCCCCGTCGGGCGAGTTCCAGCCCGTGACCAGGGGCACCGCCATGTTCCCCTGGAGCACCAGCTCCGTGGGCCACATCCCGAGCACGCCGTTGCGCGCCGTGAAGAGCTTGAAGGGACGCGGCCGGTTCGCCGGGCTCCAGGCGTAGCCGAACATGTCGTTGTAGCCGCCGCCCTCCACGTGCGTCCTGGGCGACGTCCACGTGTTGAGCAACATGCCCGCGTCGTGGCAGTACACCTGGGCCGCGGGAGTCCCCGACGCGGACTCGGGCTGCTGTCCCCGCTGCCACGCGGAGAAGGGCGCGGGGACGCTCAGGCCCGTGAAGGTCCCCACGTTGTAGGACACCGGCGTCGAGGCGATGTTGCCCTGCCAGCGCATCAGCATGGACCACGCGTCCTGCCGCACGCCGTTGTTCGGGTCCAGGTACTGGCCTCCCGTGGTGAACAGCGGCGCCACCTGCGTGTGGCACACCGTCGGCGTCATGGGATGGAAGTCCGCCGCGCTCGCGCTGCCGGTGGTCAGCAAGACGAGCGTGGCGGGAAGGATTCGCTGGAGCTGCATGGTGGTTCCCCCTCTGGAGAGGTCCCTCCACGGATGCGGAGGGACCTCTTCTTGGGGTACGCGCCACACGCTCCGTGATTTCCAGGAGCGGACTATTTGGTGAAGGAGATGGGGCCGCTGGAGAGCGTGGCGTTGTTCGCCCCGTCCACCGCGCGCACCCGCCAGGTGTGGCTGCCCGTGGACAGGCCCGTGAGCGTCGCCTGCTCCGTGCCCACGCCGTACACCTCGAACTCCCACAGCGAGTACCCGTAGCCCGTGCCGCGCTCGATGCCGCGCATGCGGACGTATCTCCCCACGCCGCTCAGCCCCGTCAGGTCATCCTGCCCGCCGTTGCCGTTGGTCTCCGTGTACACCGTGCGCCACGTGGCCCCGTCCACCGACGCGTCGATGGCGTACTGCTTCCCGTACGCCGCCTCCCAGAGCAGGTTCACCCGCTTGAGCGAGTACACCGCGCCCAGGTCCACGGTGATGGACTCGGTGTTGGGAGCGGGCACGTCCGTGCGGCTGGCCCAGCGTGTCGTCGTGGCGTTGCCGTCCACCGCGTCGTTGGGGCTGCCGAACTCCGACGACGTCGCGGACACGTTCTTGCCGAGCGCCAGGTTCGTCGTCGTGCCCACGTACGCCTTGGGCGTCACGTCCGGCGTCCTGTCCACGCCGTCCACCACCAGCACGTACTTCGACACGCCCGCGCCCACGTCCGTCGTCTGCTCCCAGATGAACGTGGTGGAGGCTCCTGGCACCGACGCTCCCGCCGAGGGCACCAGCGCCGCGAAGGCCGCCGGGGGCGCCGTGTCGTTGAGCGTGAAGGTCGCCGTCGCCGACTGCGTGACGCCGCCCGCCCAGTTGTACGCGCGCACGAACCAGGTGTGCTGGCCGTTGCCCAGCGCCGCGTTGATGACCGGCGCGGAGTTCGTGCGCGTCGTGGCCACGGGGAACGGGCTGCCGTCGAGGAACACCTCGTAGCGGTGGATGCCCGTCTGCGGGTCGCTGCTCGCCGTCCACGTGAAGTTCGGCCGCGTGGTGAGGGTGGAGCCCGGCGCCGGCGTCAGCAGCGTGAAGGCCGTGGGCGGCGTCGAGTCCGACAGCCCGAAGCCCTCGATGCCCGCGCCGTACTGGAACAGCGGGTTGCCGTAGATGGGCAGCACCGGCAGACCCTGCGCGATGCGCGAGCGAATCTCCGCGCGCTGCGCCGCCGTGGCCCCCAGGTCGAACGGGAGGTCCCACTGCTCCAGTTGGTTGTTCTCCACGTCGGTGCCAATCTGGTCCAGCGAGCGCGGCAGCTGCCAGGGCAGCTTGCCTCGCGGGAACACGTCACCGAAGAGCACGTCCGCCACCGCCGGGCCGCCCGAGTCTCCGGGCCGATACGCCACGAGCAACGCGTTGGTCTGCGGCACCACGTTGGTGAGGATGTACGGACGCGGCAGGATGAGCACCGTCGTCGTGGGGATGTTGCGCGCGCGGAAGCCCGTGATGAGGCCGTACTGGTTGCCCCACTTGGCGTCGTGCGCGGGGCCGATGGGGTCGCCGGGCAGGTAGGGCTTCTCCTTGTCCCACTCGGTGCCGTGGGTGAAGTAGCTCTCGCCCACCACGACGATGGCGGCGCTGGGCGTCACGCCCGCGGGCGCGTTGTCCTTGTACACCGTGATTCCGGCCGCCTCGGCGCGCTGCTTGATGGCCTGGTAGATGGTCAGGTCCCCGAACTCCGTGCCGTGGAAGTCCGAGCGCCACGTCACCATGCATGGCCCCGCATCCGCGCACGGCCCCGCGATGACGATGCTCGAGCCCGCGCCGAGCCGGATCGGCAAGGCACCATCGTTCTTCAGCAGCGTCATCGCGTTCTGCGCCGCGCGGCGCACCAGCGCCTTGTGGTCCGCCGTGTGCCACTCGGACGTGCCCGCGGGCCCCCGGCGGTACGGGTCCTCGAAGATGCCCAGGCGGAACTTCAGGTCCAGGATCCTGCGCACCGACTCGTTGATGCGGGAAATCGGCACCGCCGTCTCGAAGTCGCCCATCTGCGCGGGGTTCGCGCCGCCCATGACGTCCGAGCCCGCCGTCGCCGAGCGCACCCACGCCCCCGACGGCAGCCAGTCCGAGCAGATGACGCCCTGGTAGCCGAGCTTCACGCGCAGGTAGTTGAGGATGCCCACGCTGTCGCCCGCGCCGTAGCCCTCCGGGCCGAGCAGCCAGCTGCCCGCGTAGCCGGGCATGATGCCGCTGGTGCCGGCCTCCAGCGCCGCGTGCCACGGACGCATGTGGTAGTGGATGGTGGTGCCGTCGTAGGTGATGCCGGCCTCACCGCCCGCGCCCTGGCCGGGCCAGTGCTTGGTGGTGACCCAGATGGAGTGCGGGTTCACCTCGGGGCCGCCCTGCAGGCCCGCGATGAGCGCGCGGGTGATGCCCGCCGCCAGGTCCGCGTCCTCGCCGTTGCCCTCCTGGATGCGCGGATAGAGCACCTTGGTGCCCACCTCCGCCAGCGGCGACAGCGTGCCCCGGCTGCCCACCGCGAGCTGCTCGCGGCGCTGCATGTCACCCAGCTCGTAGATGGTGTCCAGGTCCCGCGAGGCCGCGAGCGCCGGCTGTGTGGGCCAGCTCGTCTTGAAGCCGTGGATGGAGTCGCCCGCGTCGATGTTCGGGATTCCCAGCCGCGTCGCCGCGGAGGCCCGTTGGAAGGCGACGATGTCCGTGGGGCTCAGCGGCCCCATGGTGAAGCCCGCCTCGGGGAAGGTCTTCGCCTCGTAGAACATCTGCAGCGCCTTCTCGCGCGGGGTCATCCGCGCCATCAGGTCATTGACGCGCGTGGCGATGGGGTTGCGCCAGTCCTCGTACGGGTCGATGACGCCGTTCTTGTTCAAGTCGCGCATGCCGTTGATGAGCGCGACGCCGTCGTCCGCCGTCTCCACGACGGGCAGGTACAGGCTGAAGGTGCGCAGGTCCGAGCGGCTGGTGGCGCCGCTGGCTTGCGTGGCCACCACGTACCACTTGTACGTCCAGCGGTCGGGCAAGTCGCGGTCCAGCGTCCACGACGTCGCCGTGGTGGTGGTCATCAGCGTGTAGCGGTCCAGCAGGCTGCCCGCCGCCATCCAGTCGTAGTCGTCACGGCTGATGTTCAGGTAGACCTTGTAGTTCGCCGCGCCGGAGACGGCGGCCCACTGGAGCGTGGGACGGCGCGTGCTCGTCACCATGGCGGCGTTGGCCGGCGCGACGAGCGCGAATGCTCCCGACACGGGCGGCGGCGCGGGCGCGACATACGGGTCCGGGATGATGGTGCGGTCGCGGTCGGGGCCGGTGCCCGTCGAATAGATTTCCACCTTCCACTCGGCGCCCTGCACCGCGAGCGCGGTGACGCTCTGTCCGCGCAGCACCGTGCCGTTGGCCGCGGTGACGACCAGCCGGATGTCCGTGTTGGGCGCGGTGGGGGAGAACTGGTTCTTCGACAGCGTCACCGTGGTGTTGGGCGCGAAGGTGATTTCATACGTGAAGGGCCCGGGCGGGTTGCGCACCGACGGCGTGGTGTTGCCCTCCTCGGGCGTCGGCGTGACGCTCACCGGCGCGGGCGAGACGTTGATCTTCGCGTACGCCAGCTCCGGGAACATCAACTTGATGGTCTGGTTCGTCGTCTGCGGCTGCGGCTCCTGCGGGCCCTGGCCGGGCGCGTAGATTTCGAAGTCCCAGAGGGAGATGCCGTAGCCGGTGCCCTTGGTGAGCGCGCGCACGCGCACGTAGCGGGCCGAGCCCGACACCGTGACCTCCCGCCGCCCCGGCGCGCCGTCGGTGATGTTGGACGCGAGGGGCGCCCAGGTGGAGTCGTTCGTCGAGCCCTCGACGACGTACGTCGCCGCGTAGGCGCCCTCCCAGTTGAGCACCACCTTGCCCAGGGTCTGCGCGCTGCCCAGGTCCACGCGAATCCACGGCTGGGCCTCCACCTCCGACGAGGACCAGCGCGTTGTCGTGTTGCCGTCCACCGCGTAGCCGGGCGCCAGGTGCGCCGCGTTGGCCTCCACGCTGGACGCCGTCGCGGGGCGGTTCTTCGCCAGGTCTCCGGTGGTGGACGTGCCGCCGCCGTAGATGGCCAGCTCCCACAGCGAGTAGCCGTAGTCGATGGCGCCGCGCTGCGTGCAGAGGATGCGCACGTAGCGGCCCGTGCCCGTCACCGTCAGGTCATCCGTGCCGCCGTCGCCGTCCGTCACCGCGCGGACGTCCGTCCAGTTCGTCGCGTCCGTGGACGTCTGCACCGTGTAGGCACGCGCGTACGCGGTCTCCCACGTGAGCACGACGCGGTTGATGGAGGTGCTCGCGCCGAGGTCGACGTAGAGCCACTCGTTGTTGGTGAACGCGCTGCCCCAGCGCGTGCCGCCGTCTCCGTCCACGGCGTAGGTGCCCCCGAGCCCGGGCTCGGAGGACGACGTCACCGTGGGCCGGTTGAGGGCGAGGTTGCCCGCCTGGGCGCTCGCGTCCGAGGCGAACCCCGCCACACCCACCACCACCGCCACGGCGCATGCTCGCGTCAGCGCATTCCTGACACGGTGCAGTGCCTGCAAGAGAGGAGTTGGTAATCGCATGGAATGAAAAGCGGGCCGCTGGAGAAAGTGGGGGAGGGGATGAACAAACGCATACCGGGATGGGGCTGCGTCCGAGCGGTCCTTTCCTTTCGCGGCTGATTCTATTTCTTCGGACGAAAAAGAAAGTCAAACCGGGACCGGATAACGCGTTAAGTCGAGAAATGCCCGCGGCGCGCGCATGCAGGATTTCCATCAGGGTGTGTGGCCGCCGCGTCGCGTCGCGGACAGTGAGCCCGAGGGTGCGCGGACGTGGCGCGTGCGGCTGTCGGGTACCGACGGCGTCGCGGCGCGAGGGAGCTCCTCGGCGCCCCGCGCTCATCGCTGTCCCGAGACGTGGAGTGGAGGGCTCGCCCCGGGGCGGGAGCGCGGCGAGGCGGGCCGCGCTCCCGGACCGGAGGGCGCTGCTCAGGGCGACTCGTGCTGCTTCGCCCACGCGGCGACGTCGGGCGTGCGCTGCTGCACCCAGGCGCGGAACTCGTCGCCCTGGGAGCGGTACTGCTCACCACCGCCCGCGCCGCCCGAGGGCGGGTGTCCGAAGAACAGCGTGTGCACCTCGCGGCCAAGCGTCGCCATGTCGACGCCGTGGGCCTTGGCGAGCCGCTCGAGGAACTCCTGGAAGTGCGCTCCCTTCATCTTCATCGCGCTGGCGGCCTGGGCGAGGCTGTCCAGGTGGAGGGCGTCCTGGGCCACGTCCGGGTGCGCGGTGAGGAAGGTCTGCACCTGCTCGGGTGACATGCCCGCGCCCTGGACCAGGCGGCTGTCGAGGAGGTCGGGGCCCAGGTGGATGAGGCCCTTCGCGAGTCCCGGGGCCATGCCGCTGGCGGTGAGCAGCTTCACCTGCTCTTCGCGCAGGCGCGCGTCCGCGGGGTCCAGGTACTTCAGCCCGAGCCCGCCGAGGAACAGCGCCGCCCCCAGGATCTGGAAGCCCGGCGCCATGCCGAACAGCGAGGCGCCCGCCATCAGCGCGCCGCCGAGCGCCTGCGCTCCCGAGGACGCGAACTTCCAGCCGTCGCCCTTCCGCAGGAACTGGAGGCTCTGCATCGCGTCGCCGGCCGCACCCAGCACCGCGCCCAGGGCGGACACCTTGCCGAAGGTCGAGACGGCCGAGGACCAGCGCGCCGTGTTGCCGAGCACGCTGGTGATGACCGTGGCCCCGTCGCCCGTGACGCTCAGGCCGTCGCCGACGACCTTGAGCCTCGACGCGAGGTCCGCCTGGCTCCAGCCCGTCGCGTCTCCGACGAACGCGGTGGTGGTGACGAGCATGCCCAGGGTCCGCAGCGCCTGCCCGCGAGGGGAGTCTGGCGCGAACGGCAGGCCCGTCTCCTGGTCCGTGAGCAGCGCCTTGAGCGACTTCGTCGTCTCGAGCACCTGCGCGTCGGTGGAGCCGGGCTTGATGTCGCGCAGCAGCCGGAAGTACGACTTCATGTCGCTCGACTTCATCCCGAACACGTCGGCGTAGCGCGCGAGCCCGTCGAAGACCTTCCGCGCCTCAGCGGGCGACTTGTCGCCGGCGGAGATGAGGGCCACCGTGCCCGCGCTCTTCACCAGCGCGAGCGCGAGCTTCTCGTCGAAGTCCTTGCCGTCCTTCAGCGCGCCCACCACGTCGAGGAAGAGCGGCTTGTCCTCCGCCTTCGCGGTGAGCTGCGCGGCGAGGTACTCGGCGCCGCCCTTCGTCTCGGCCAGTCGGGGGAGCTCGCGCGCGAGCGCCTTGACGCGCGCATCGTCGGAGCCCACGGGCACGCCATCCGGCGCGGCGGTGGAGAGCAGCTTGCCCAGGCGCTCGTGCTCCGCGAGGTCCTGCTGGACGCTGCCCTGGCGCAGGTACGTGTCGATGAAGGCCTTCTGCTGCTCGGGCGTGAGGACGGCGGCGGGGCCGCTGAGCAGCTCGGTGAGCCGCTGCTGGTGCAGTTGCGCCTTGTCCGCCGCGGCGGTGAACTGGCCGCGGATGCCGTCGAGGGTGCTCCACAGCGTCTGGTGCAGCGCCGCCTGGGCCGTGCCGTAGGAGGGCGCGGTGCTGCCCGGAGGGATGACCTCGCCGCGACTGAAGGAGCGCTCGATGTCGAACGCGAGCCGTGAGCCGAGGCCGAAGTTGATGGACGTGCGCACCGCGCTCGTCAGCGACATGTTGACGAGCGTGGGCGGCGCGTCGCGCGTGAAGGCCTTGCCCACGCGTCCGGCCGTCGGGTCCTTGAGGTGCTCGGTGGCGCGCGCGAGGGCGTAGTACGTCTCGTGCTCGATGCGCGTCTCCTCGTTCGCGAGCTTCTCGAGCACCTTGCGGTCATTGAGGTCCGGCGGCTTCTGCGCGCCGGGCGGATGGAGCTTGCGGTTCGTCTCCGGGGACACGCCGGCGAAGAGCTGGCCCATCTTCGCGAGGGACGGCTCCGCCGCGCGGACGAAGGCCTCCTGGTAGACGGGGTCCGGGTTGCTGGCGATGAGCCGCTCGAACTGACGCGCGCCCTGCTCCAGGCTCGTCTGGAGGGTGGCCTCCAGCGCCTTCGCGTCCTGGGCCGCGCGGGTCTTCACGTCCGTGCCGGAGCCGCCGACGGTGCTCACGCCGGGGTTCGGGAGGAAGGGCTCGGGCTTCGGCGCGGGGACGTCGCGGGCGGCGTCCTCCAGGCGCTTCGCCACCGCCGCGCCCACGCTGCCTCCCGCGCGTGCACCCGCGTCCGCGGCCGGGTTCGTGGAGGCACCCTGGAGCGCGGTGAAGGACGGCTGTCCTCGCGTGGGCGAGAAGAAGACGCCCAGTTGCTCGCGCGTCATGGCCACCGGGCCGCCGGTGTGGAGCGGGTCCGCGACCAGGTACTTCCCATCCGAGGTCTTGCCGAGAATCGCGTTGAGGTGGCCGATGTCGCCGGAGCCCATGCGCTCGGGGAACTGCTCGCGCCAGGCCGCGTTCGTCCGGCCGTTGGCGACCACGGGGTTGCCCGCGGCGAGCTGGCGGTCCAGCTCCTCCCAGCCCTGGCCGTAGCGCGCGTCGAGCCCCGCGCCCTTGACGCCGTCGCTCACCATGGTGCCGCCGGTGAGCTCGCGGTCACGGTCGAGCTGCGGCACGCGGGTGCCGTCGGAGGCCTTCACGTAGGTGAACTCGCTCTCGCGGCGCGGGCTCATCAACGCGCGCGCGTAGTCGACCTGTTGCTCCTTGGTGAGTCCTGCGGGCATGTGGCCCGTGTATGCCAGCGACATGGCGAGGCTCGCGGGGCCGCAGTTGGTGCTGCCGCGAGGGCCGGTCGGGTTGTACTCGGAGGTGAACTGGGTGATGAACGCGTCCTCGGCGGACATGGCGGGGCGACGCGCGCCGCCGGAGGACTTCGCTTCCGTGAGGGCCTTGCCGAGCGCCTCGCGCGTCCTGCCCGCATAGTCACCGGAGGCCGTGAGGCCGTGCTCGGCCTGGAAGCGCTCCAGCGCGGCCTCGGTCTTCGGGCCGAACTGTCCGGGGCCCGTGGCCACCTGCTCCTCGGTGAGGTAGCCCAGCTTCACCAGCGCGTCCTGCACCGCCTTCACGTCGGGGCCGGTGTCGCCGCGCTTCAGGTCCCGGAGCGGGAGGGGGGCGGGCTCCTCTTCCTTCTCTTCGGGAGGTGGCGGTGGAGGCGGCGGTTGGAGCCGCTCGCGGTGGACCGCGCCGCCGTTGTCCTCCTCGAAGCTGGAGGTCGAATCGAAGCCCTCCGGGCGAGAGGACTCCTCCTTGACGGCGTTGTTCTCGGTGCGGGTCTCGATCCGGGCTGTTTCAGTCGCGCCTTCGGATGAGACGGATTGCGTCGGGCGTGATGAGCCGTCGACACGCATGTTGTGACTCCCCCTCTGATACATCACCGGGACGTGGTGTCCCTGGCTGGATTATCCGCTGGCGTGACGCGGTGTTGCGTCTCGTCACGCCGTCCCGGCGGAACATACCGGATGCGAAGCCGATACGGATGAATCACGAAGCCATTGCGGACACGTGTGTGGCTCCAATGAATCTCGGTTCATGAGAGCGTGTGTATTCGTCACGGTGGGTCGACGGGACCCACCGGTCCCACGCTCGTTGACGGGTTCTGCCGCGGGTTCCAGAGTCCAGAGGGACGACACCCGTGGAGGCGTCCCATGTCCATCACCCTGAGAATCGTCGAGCCACCCGACACGCTGCCGGATTGGTACCCGCCGCTCGACCCGGAGCATCCGGTCGACTACCGCCTGCGGTACGTCGAGCTGGACATGCTCATCGAGGCGATGATTTTGCTCGGGGTCGTGGCCGAGGAGCCTGCGGACGGGTCGGAGCTCCTGGCGATGGACCGGTTCGGTGAGGCGGGCAACCAGTTCGACCCCGATGAGTGCGTGCGCATCTCCCGGAGCATGCGCCGCTTCATGCAGGAGGAGGTGCCCTCGGAGTTCTTCGCCACGCTCCAGGAGCGCTGGAACGACACGCAAGCGGAGCTGCGTCAGGCGGTCGAGGCTCGCGGCGAGCTCGTGGTCTCCGGGTTCGAGTCGTTCCCGCACGATGGCAAGTCGCTGCGCAACGCCTTGCTGCACTGGGGCGCGTTCACCGCCATCGCCGCCGACAACGGTGGGCTGGAAGTGGTGGAGTAGCGCGTGCCCCTGCGACTCCAGGCCTGCGCCGCATTTCTACTCGTTCTCTGTGCGTGCGCTACGTCGGCGCCGCACGCGGGAGTGGGTGCTCCCGGCAGTCCAAGAGTCGTGAACCTCGAACGCGCGGCAGGGCTGCCGTGGAAGGACGAGGGACGGTGCGTCGTCCGTGAGGCGTCTCAGCCCTGGCCCGTGCTGGCGGAGCGGTGCTTCCATGCCCTCGACCAAGACCGGGTCCGGTTCAACGACCGGACGGGACGGTGTGCCGTTGCCTCCGCGGGCACCGCAGTCCTGGGAGTCGGCCTGTGCCTCCTGGCGGCGCCGGAGATCATCGTCGGCACGGTGATTGTTGTCGGCGTGGTGGTGGTGGGCGTCGTCATCAAGGAGGCGCTGGATGCGTATGAGCTGGAGCCCACTCCCCAGACGAAACCCGTCTTGCGGAAGCCCTCGGCGAATCGGAAGCCCGAGCCAGCAGGGCAGGACGGGTTCCCTCCAGGGCCGACCGAGCCCGCGGAACGGGAGCGCCGTCCTGAGTGCGAGCCCACTCCCGTGCCGCATGCGGGCGAAGATGTTCCGCACGACAAGTGCGCCGACGTTTTTCCACCGAACCGCTACCCTGGCATGGACGTGTTCGTGCGCGGGGTACGCTTCGATGCGTTGCAGGTCGGTGTGAGAGTCCTCTGGGAGATCAAGACCCACCGATTCGATACGTACAATGAGTTCGTCCAGGGGCAGGAGATAGAGCGGGAGATGGAGCAACTCCGCAGAGAGAAAGACGCGGCGGATGCTTGTGGCTATGACTTCGTCGTGGGGGTGAGCACCTCCGAGCACAAATGGGCGCTGCTCGATAGAGACCCCGAGCTCAAGGTGGTCGTCACGGGATGCCCACGATGACCGCGCGAAAGCGACTCATCCTCATCACCCAGGGGCCCGTGTTGGCGGGCCACGAGCAGCGCGCGCACGCCGTTGTTCAGGGCATGGAACGAGCCGTTCCTGGCTTGCGCCTGGACTGGACCGTGGCTGAGTCGCGAAAGATGGTCGAGTTGCCACAGCGCGATGCGTGGCTCGCCCAGGCGACCCACGCTGGTGAGTTCCCTTTCCTGTGCAACGGGGACGAGCGTTGGCCGGTGATGGTTTCGGGTGCGCAGAAGCCGGCAAGCCTCAGCCCGGGCGGACACCCTTCGTTTGAAATGAGCGCGAAGCTCCCGCTGGACGCGGTGGGGCTCGCGGCGGTGGCGGCGCTGTTGGAGGCCGTGGCGGAGGGGGCATGCGCGTACTGGGGACATGCATCCCCCGAAGGCTACGGCTCGGAGGTCTCGGAGCAGATGCGCCACTCGGCTCGAGGGCCGGAGCGCTCACCCCGTGGGCTCCCGATGCTCTCGCTGTCACGGCATCTGCCGTCGCCCGAGATTCCGCAATACCTCGGGTGGCTGAACTACTGGTCCGCCGCCGCCGCGCGGGCTTTGGGGTTCCCAGACCCGAGCCGCGACGCCAAGTTGCTCTCGCGAGCGCGGCGCACGGCGTCGGGAGGGTGGGTCGTGCAGCTCACGGAGACTCCGCTCGACTACGACGACCCTGTTCATCTGGATGCGCTGCTGCGCACCTATGAGCGATTCCCCGCGATTGGCGGACGCTCATCGCCCTGAGTCGCCTCGGCTCACGCGCTGACGCCCACGCCGATGGGGCAGCTCACGCCCGTGCCGCCCAGGCCGCAGTACCCGCCGGGGTTCTTCTCCAGGTACTGCTGGTGGTAGTCCTCGGCGTAGTAGTACGCGGGCGCGGGGAGGATCTCCGTGGTGATGGTCCCCACGCCCTTCGCCGCGAGCGCCTTCTGGTACGCGTCCCGGCTGGCCTCCGCGATGCGCTTCTGCGATTCGCTGGTGTAGTAGATGCCCGAGCGGTACTGCGTCCCCTCGTCGTTGCCCTGACGCATGCCCTGCGTGGGATTGTGGTTCTCCCAGAACACCCGCAGCAGCTGCTCGTACGAGAGCTTCTTCGGGTCGAACACCACGCGGACCACCTCGTTGTGGCCGGTGAGCCCGCTGCACACCTCGCGATAGGTGGGGTTGGGCGTCAGCCCGCCCGCATACCCCACGGACGTGCTGTACACGCCCGGCGTCTGCCAGAACTTCCGCTCCGCGCCCCAGAAGCACCCGAGCCCGAGGATGGCGACTTCATACCCCTCCGGCACCGGCCCCTTCAGCGGCGTGCCCAGCACCTCGTGCTTGGGCGGAACAGGCATCTCGTCCGTCCGGCCCGGCAGCGCCTCCGCCGGGGACGGCATCCTCAGCTTCTTGGTCGTGTCGAAGAACATGCCTGGAGGAATAGCGCTCCCGCCCTCCGGTTTCACCCCCATGGGGAGCGGGCGGCCTGACGGGCGTCACTTGGGGAAGCAACCCTTCCGCCGAGGTAGGACGACCTGCCCTCTTGAAATAGGGTCTCCCACCGCCATGCGCCTCCCCATCGCCGCCGCCCTCTGCTGTCTGGTCCCCTCCGCCGCGCTCGCGGCTCCGGACCCCCGCTGCCAGGGCACCCCCAAGGCCCGCGCCGCCCGCTTCTCCGAGGACGCCATGAAGGGCTCAAGCCCCCAGGCCCGCCACGCCGCCTACGTGCAGGCGTGCGCGCTGGACGACGTCGTCGCGCTCACCCAGGCGCTGGTGCGCTTCAAGACCGTCAGCAGCGAGGCCCCCGCGCCGAAGAACCCCGGCATCGCCGCCATGGGCCGCTTCCTCCAGAAGTGGGCCAAGGCCCACGACATGGCCTGGCGCGCCGTGGGCGCCAACGAGGTGTTCGAGATTGCCTGGGGCAAGGGCGCACCCGCCCTGGGCCTGGTCTTCCACGGCGACGTGGTGCCCGCGCCCGCGCACGAGTGGAAGCGCCCGCCCTTCGAGCCCTACGTCCAGGACGGCCGCCTGTACGGCCGAGGCGTCGAGGACGACAAGGGGCCGCTGGCCTCCGCGCTGGTGGCGCTCGACTACGCGCGGCAGCTCGGCATCGAGCCCCGGGGCAAGGTGCTCGTCATCATCGGCAACGGCGAGGAGAGCGACTGGACGGGCATGCTGAAGTACGCGGCCATGGAGCCCAAGGCCCCGCACGTCATCTCCGTCGACTCGAGCTTCCCCGTCGTCGCCGCGCAGTCCGGCTTCGTCGCGTGGAACCTGTCGGCGCCCGTGGGCCCCGCGCGCAAGTCCTCCAGGTTCGCGCTGCGCCCCGTGGACGCCAAGGGCGGCGAGTTCCTCACGCAGGTCCCCGGCACCGCCACGCTCAAGCTGCTCCCGGGCGAGGGCAGCTCGCTGCCCGTCGCGCTGGAGACCGTGCGCGCCGCCGTCGCCGACGAGCAGCGCACGCGCTCCTGGCTCAAGGCCGACGTGAAGGAGGAGGGCGGCGCGGTGCTGCTCACCGTGCACGGCAAGGCGGTGCACTCCTCCGTCGCCAACGAGGGCGTCAACGCGCTGTGGGGCCTGTCCGCCGTCTCCTCGCGCCTCATCCTGGAGGACAACGGCATCGCCGCCATGCTGCGCGTGCTGTTCCTGCGCTTCGAGGGCGACCACCACGGCCAGAAGCTGGCCGTCGAGTACTCCGACGCCGCGCTGATGGGGCCGCTGCTCGTCGCGCCCACGATGCTCCGCGTGGCCGACGGCAAGGTGAGCCTGGGCGTCAACATGCGCCGCCCCCGCGGCCAGGACGCCGCCCGGTTCAACGCCGCGCTGGACCAGGCCGCCCTGCTCGTGGGGCAGGACTCGGACGGCCGCGTGACGGAGGCCGGCGAGCGCTACGTGGGTGACCCGCACGTGGCCGACACCACCGGGCCGCTCGTCACCACGCTGATGGCCATCTACAAGCGTCACCGCGACGACCCGGACGCCGTCCCCACGTCCGTGCGCGGCGGCACCTACGCGCGCCTGTTCCCCAAGGCCGTGGACTTCGGCCCCGGCTTCCCCGGCGACGAGTACACCGGCCACGCGCCCGATGAGTCCATCTCGCTGGAGAACCTGGACCTGACCACGCGCATGCTCGCCGAGGCCGTGTACCTGTTGGCCGTGGCCCCCGAGCCCGTCTCCGCGCCGGGGAAGTGACGCCCGTCAGGCGGTGCGACGCGGCCAGTACACCCGGAACGTGGTGCCCTCCTCCCGAGAGGAGCGCACCTCCACGCGGCCTCCGTGCGCGCGCGCGATCTGATGGACGATGTAGAGCCCCAGGCCCAGGCTGCGCTGCTTCTGGTACGACGATGAGGCGCCCACCGACGGCTTGAACGGGTCGAAGAGGCGCGGCTGCAGCTCCGCCGGAATCGGCTCGCCCTGGTTGTGGACCTCCATCAGCACGACGTCCGCGCCGCCTCGCACCGACGTGGCCACCGGTGAGTCGAGCCCGCCGTGCTGGAGCGCGTTGGCCACCAGGTTGCCCAGCACCTGCGCCACGCGGTCCGGGTCCCACTGGCCCGAGGTGTCGCCGGACGACTCGAACAGGAGCCTGCGCTCGGGGTGGCTCACCTGGAGCTCGTCCAGTGTCGCCTGGCAGATGTCCGCCAGGTTCATCGACTGACGCGAGACGGGGATGCCCGAGCCCAGCTTGCTGCGCGCGAAGTCGAGGATGTCTGTAATCATCCGCCCCATGCGCCCGGCGGACTTGCGGATGCGCTCCACGGCCCGACGCTCGGGCGCCTCCAGCTCCTCGGCGCGCGCGAGCTGGAACGCGGACGCGCTGATGGCGTTGAGCGGGTTGCGCAGGTCATGGCCCAGGATGGCGAGCAGCTGCTCGCGGAAGTCCACCGCCCGCTGGAGCGCGGCCTCCGTCTGCTTGTGCTGGGTGATGTCCACCACGGCGCAGCCCAGGCCCAACAGCCGCGAGCCCAGGGGCGCGAGCACCGGGTAGAACGTCGCCTGCCACACGCGCTTGCCGCGCTGGGGAATCAGGGACGGGGGCGTGGCGAACTCGAACCCGTTCAGCGGCTCACCCGTGCGCAGCACGCGCAGGAGCAGCGGCTCCAGCAGGTCCGCCAGCTCCGGGGGCTGCATCTGCCGGAAGGTCCTCCCCAGGTGCGCCTCGGGCGGCGCGCCGTTGATGTCCGCGAGCGTCTGGTTGATGCGCAGGTAGCGCAGGTCCAGGTCCAGGAACGCCATGCCCAGGGGCGCGGCCGCGAGGAGCGCGTCCAGCAGCGCCAGCGAGCGCTGGGCCTCCACCCTCGCCTCGCGCTCCAGGTCCTGGATGTCGCGCTGGCGCTCCACCGCGAAGCGCCGCACCGTGCGCACCACGGCGTGGTCCAGGGCTTCTTCCATCCGCTCCAGCTCACCCACGTCGAGCGGCCGGGGCTGTCCTTCCAGGCGCCGCAGGATGCACTTGCGCAACAGCGCGTACTCGGCCGCCACCTCGCCCACGTCGAAGCCCTGCTCCAGTCGCACCGTGGCGTGCTCGTCCGACAGCGGGTCGGCGCGCTCGTGCTCCCCGTGCTCCAGCGCGTCCGCGAGCGAGGCGAGCAGCAGGGGCATGTGGTCCAGGAGCCACGAGGGGCGCTGGGGGTTCTCGGCGTGGAGCGCGCTCATGGCCTCCAGCCAGTCCGAGAGCACCCCGTGGTGGTGCGCGCGCAGGAACTCCGAGGCCCGGCGCGGCGACTCGCGCTCGGCTCCACCGTGCTCCGCGGCGCCTGTGTCCGGCCCCAGCATCACCGACCTCCCGAGTCCCCATCCGGTCATCCCGCCACGAATCTGGGCACGAGGGTCTTCATGGGTATGTCCGCCCTGGGGGGCTGGCGGGCGTCGGCTTCCCGAGCGCCGTGTTGGACTCCCGGGGACGCACCGGGCCGCGCTGCGCTCGCGGCCGACGCGCCCCGTGGGGCCAGGGCTTCGTCCGTCGTCCGCTCATCGCTTCGCCCCGGAGGATGAGGTCCGGGGCTGTGGCGCCGCGCGGGCTCGGTTAGGGTGGATGACAGATGCGCACCCTCCTGCTCACCCGCTCCGATGTGTCCCGAAACCTCCAGGCGCTCTCCCTGTTGGAGGACCTGCGAGAGGCCTTCCGCACCGATGCCCTGGCTCGCACGGTGGCCCCCCAGCGCATCCGCGCGCCCCTGCACGCCGAGGGCACGGTGATGGCGCTGTTGCCCGGCAGCCTGCCCGGCGTGCCCGCGTACACGGTGAAGGTGCACTCGAAGTTCCCGGCGAGGACGCCGGCCATCCAGGGCGTGCTGCACCTGCACGACCTGGTGACGGGCGAGCTGCTGGCGGTGATGGACTCCGGGCACCTGACGGCGGTGCGCACGGGCGTGGTGGGCGCGCTCGCCGCGGACGTGCTGGCGCGGCCGGACGCGAGCCGGGTGGCCATCATCGGCGCGGGGGTGCAGGGCGGGATTCAGCTCAAGTCCCTGCGGCTGGTGCGCTCGCTGTCACACGTGCGCGTGTTCGACGTGGACGCTGGCCGGGCCAACGCGTTCGCCACCCGGATGTACAAGGACTTGAGCCTGCCGGTGCGGCCGGCGGAGTCGGTGGCGGAGGCGGTGGAGGACGCGGACATCGTGGTCGCCGCGACGTGGAGCCGCGAGCCCCTCTTGCGCTCCGGGATGGTGCGGCCGGGCACGCACATCACCACGCTGGGCGCGGACGAGCCGGGCAAGGCGGAGGTCTCCGCGGAGCTCCTGCGCGAGGCGCGCTTCTTCTGTGACCACCGGGGCCTGGCCGTCTCGCAGGGCGCGGTGGGCAACGTGGGGCTGGGCGAGGAGGTCATCCGCGCGGAGCTGGGCGAGGTGCTCGCGGGCTTGAAACCCGGGCGTGTGTCGGCGGAGGACGTGACGGTGTTCGGCGCGGTGGGGCTGCCGTTCCAGGACCTGGCCGCCGCGTGGCACGTGTACCAGGCGGCGACGGGGGATGACGCCATCGGCGGGGTGGACTTCAGCGCATGAGTGCCTGGGGCGCGCTGATGTCGCGGATGGGGCTCACGCGGCCGGAGCTGCGCGCGTGGGCCTGGTACGACTGGGCCAACTCCGCCTACGTCACCACGGTCGTCGCCGTCGTGTTCCCCATCTATTACAAGTCCGTGGCGGCCAAGGGCCTGCCGAGCGACGTGGCCTCCAGTCGCTTCGCGCTCGTCACCGCGCTGGCGCTGGGCACGGTGGCGGTGCTGTCGCCCGTGCTGGGCGCGCTGAGTGACAGGGCGGGGCGGCTCAAGACGCTCCTGGGGGTGTTCCTGACGCTGGGCGTGGTGTCCACGGTGGGGCTGGCCCTGGTGGGGCCCGGCGATTGGAAGTGGGCGCTGGGGTGCTTCGGCATCGGCAACGTGGGGCTGACGGGGTCCATCGTCTTCTCCGATGCGCTGCTGCGCCACGTGGCCCGGGACGAGGAGCTGGACCGGGTGTCCACCGCGGGCTACGCGCTCGGCTATCTGGGCGGGGGTGTGTTGCTGGCGGTGCAGCTGGTGATGCTGGTGAAGCCCGCGTGGTTCGGGCTCGCGGACGCGGCCTCGGCCTCGCGCGTGGCGTTCCTCACCGTCGCGGTGTGGTGGGCGGCGTTCTCGGTGCCGCTGTTCCTGCGCATCCCCGAGCCCCGGCCCACGGGGGACGCGCAGGTGCCGCGGTTGTCATTGGGTGGGGTGTTCGCTCAGCTGGTGGAGACCTTCCGCGCGCTGCGCCAGTACCGCGAGGCGTTGCTGTTGCTCGTGGCGTACCTGCTCTACAGCGACGGCATCGGCACCATCATCCGGTTGTCGACGCTGTATGGGACGGAGCTGGGCATCGGCCAGGGGGCGCTGATGGGAGCGCTCCTGATGACGCAGGCGGTGGGGGTGCCGTGCGCGGTGCTCTTCGGCCGCGCGGCGTCGCGGGTGGGGCCGAAGCCGGCGCTGATGTTCTCGCTGGCGGTGTACGTGGTGGTGACGTTCCTGGGTTACTTCATGCGCTCGCCGGTGCACTTCTTCGCGCTGGCGCTGCTGGTGGGCATGGTGCAGGGCGGCAGCCAGGCGCTGAGCCGTTCGATGTTCGCGCAGATGATTCCGCGTCACCGCGCGGCGGAGATGTTCGGGCTCTTCAGCGTGTTCGAGAAGGTGACGGCGGTGGCGGGGCCGCTGGTGTTCGCGGCGACGGTGGAGCTGACGGGCTCCAGCCGGCAGGCGGTGCTGTCGCTGCTGGTCTTCTTCGGCTCGGGCGCGCTGGTGCTGTGGCGCGTGGATGTCGCGGAGGGCAAGCGCGCGGCGCGCGAGTCCGAGGCTCGCGCGGGCTGGAGTCAGGCCCCGCTGACGGCGGAGGCGGCCGAGGCGGTGCGCGCGGAGTAGCGCTCAGTGCTGCACGTGGGCCACTTCGCGGGGCGCGGAGAAGAGGCTGTCGCGGCCGTGGTGGAGGACCACCTCGCCGTGGAGCACCTCGCTCACGTCGTCGAACGACACCGCGAAGTCGTGACGATGCAGCAGGCCCTTCTCGACGATGAGCTCCTTCTCCGTGATGTCGACGATGTGGCCGATGACGTGGCCGTCATTGCCTCGGACCTTCATGCCCTTGTGAATCTCTGCGCGGGTGAACATGGGAGCTCCCTGGGGGCGTGGGAAGTACCCCTCGACGTGAAGCTGGGGCGCCACCCCGCACCGTGCACCACCGGACGTCGTGACAGACCTCCCGGTCTCCTGGTGCCGCGCCGTGCGCCCGCCCGGCGGCCTGCTTCCCGGCTGGATACGCAGCATCACCCCGTGGTCGCTCGCCGGAGCGTGCCCATCTTGGCCCGGGGAGGTGTGCGCATGGTCGTCGGCTTCATGGCATCGCGGACGGGACGTTGGCTTCGAATCGTGACCGGGTCCTGTCTGGTGCTGGGGGGACTGCGCGCGGGGTCGGCGAAGGGCGCGGGGCTGGCCCTGCTGGGGCTCGGCCCCCTGGTCGCCGCCTCGCTGGACCTGGTGCTGATGGGGCCCCTGTTCGGCCTGCCCCTGCGCGGCGAGGACATCCGCCGCGAGCTGGGCGTGAACGAGGAGGCCTCGCTGCTCAACGGCCACCGCCGCGCGGCCTCGTCACGCGCGGCGATGCTGCTGCACTGAGCCTCAGCGCTTGCCCACCTGGAACGGGATGTCGAGCGTGCCCAGCGACTCACCGCTGTTCGCGTCGACGGGCCGCGCCTCCAGCACGACGCCGCTCTCGCGGCCCGTGACCACCTGGAAATAGATGAAGCCCTGCACCGTGCCGCCGTCGCCCAGCGTTCCCTCGGGCAGCGCCTGACGGAGCATGTCCTGCGTCGGCAGCGGCTCCTCGCACTGGTACGCGTAGGGGCCCGGGCCGTACGGCCCATAGAACGGATAGAACGGGCTGCCCCAGCGTGGACCGAAGCGCGAGCCCCACCGGAGCCCTCCGCCCATGTACACCCATGAGCGCCCCGAGCCCCCCGTGCCCTCGTCCATCGACGAGAGGGCCGACTGCCTGAGCGAGAAGGGCGCCAGCGCGGAGTAGCGGAAGCGCGACTCGGTGCCCACGAGCGAGAAGTCCTCGTAGCGGATGCGCAGCGTCCTGCCGCTCTGGTTCTCCAGCCGGATGTAGACGGGCGTGAGGGTGCGCTCCAGGTTCGCCGGCGAGCCCTTCCACGCGGAGGCGTCCGCCACCAACCTCACCCCCGCGCCCTCCGCGACGGCCGAGTCCTGGTCCGCGGGCAGCACCTGGGCCTGCGTGGTGGGCTTCAACGTGTTGGTATTCGAGGCACAGCCCGCCGCCACCAACAGGGCGACGAGCGGCACGAGCGCGCGCATGGGATGTCTCTCCTTTGCTGGAAAGGTAACCCTCGCGTGCCTCACGCCGCCCGAGGGAGCGGCGCCACCCCGGAACGCCGCCGAGCGCAGAGGGGCCTCACTGACTGGCGGGCGGCGTGGGCTCCGCGGCCGCGTGCGGCCACGCGGGGGACGTCAGGCTGCTCCAATCCTGCTGCCGCGCCCAGTCCTCGAACGTGTGCCAGCGCACGTCCGGATAGTCGTGCCGCAGCGTGAGGATGTCCGCGTGGTAGCCCACCCGGTCCAGCCACTCGTACATCGCCGCCAGGTCCTCGCTGCGCTCGCGGATGTACTCCAGCGGCAGTTGCTCGAAGTGGATGCGGTGCCCGCTCACCATGGAGAGCAGCCCGGCCGCCTGCTGTCCGGTCACCTCGTCCGAGGCCACGTCGATGCGCTGCTCCAGGTGTCGCTCGCCGTTCTCCAGCACCTTCACGGCGAAGGCGGCCAGGTCCTCGACGGTCACCATCTGCAGCCCGCGCGTGGGCGGCAGGCCGATGGCGAACACGCCGGCGCGCAGGCCCTCCTCGAACATGGGGCTGGTGAGGTTCTCCATGAAGAACGTGGGCCCCAGGATGGTGAAGGGCAGGCCGCTCTGGCGCAGGTGCAGCTCCACGCGGTGCTTGCTGTCGAAGTGGGGGATGCCCGTGAGCCGGTCGGCCCCGGCGACGGAGGTGTAGACGAAGTGCTTCACCTCGGCGAGCCGCGCGGCGTTCACCTGGTTCATGCCATGGCGTATCTCCATCGCCACGCCGGACTCGAACGGCGTGGCCATGGCGTAGAAGGCGTCCACGCCCTCGGCGACGCGGGCGAGCGTGTCCACGTCGTCGAAGGTGCCCACGGCCAGCTCGGCGCCCAGCGTCTCCAGCGCGCGCGCGCCGGGAGCGTCGGGGTTGCGGACATAGGCGACGACGCGGTGTCCGCGGTGGAGCAGGTGGCGCGCCACGGCACCGCCCTGCCGGCCGGTGGCGCCGGTGACGAGCACGGAGAAGGAGTGGGCCCTGGTCATGTGTGAACCTCGCGACAGACAGCACTACGGGATGTCGGGAAGGTGGGGACGATGAGGCCCTCTGGCGAGCGTGGAGGAGGCGGCGCTTGTGCCCTCGCCCGAGCCCGCCGGGCAGCAAGGCGTGCAGGCCCCTCTCGTTTTCCCTCCCAAGTCCTCCCCCGGCCGGGCCGCGTGCGTGCGATGGTGCCGCCGCTCATGAGCAAGCGAGACAAACCGCAGGAATCCACGCTGGTCACGGCCGCCCGCTCCCTCGACGAGGGGCTGGAGCGGTTCGAGGCCCTGGCCCAGCAGCTCCAGGACGCGCCCCTCCAGGCGGAGAAGCACCTGGAGAAGGCCTCCGCCACCCTCAAGGCGCTGGCGGACATGGACGAGGAGCTGCGCGCCCGCGTCGCCGGACTGGTGGGCGCCATCTCCCAGGTGCGTGACCGGCAGCAGACCCAGGCGGAGGCGGTGCAGGCGCGCGCGATGGAGCTGCAGCAGCGCACCGAAATCTTCAAGGACCTGCTCGTGCGCTACGGCTCGCTGGGGCAGAGCGCCGGTGAGCTCAACGTGCGGATGCAGGAGTTCGCCGCGCAGCGCCAGCAGGCGAAGACGCCCGAGGAGAACGCGGCGCTGGCCACGTCGTTCCAGTCGCTCCAGGACCGCATGGGCGAGGTGGCCGACGAGGCCCAGTCGCTGAGCCAGGCCGCGGAGGAGAAGGACTTCAACGACATCTCGCGGCAGGCGGAGTCGCTGCGTCAGCAGCTGATGTCCGCGCGCAACAAGCTGTCGCTCTTGCAGAAGAGCTTCGGCGGGTGAGGGCGCTCAGCTCAGGTAGGTGGGGGCGAACTCGTCCGGGCTGTTGATGGGGCGTCGTCCCGAGAAGCCGTCATACATGCCGTGCCAGTGCGAGACGGCGGGCTCGCCGATGCGCCAGCACAGGTAGACGGGCTCTTCACCGCGGTGGGCCCGGAAGTCGACGAGCCCCTGCGCGCCTTTGATTTCCAGGCCCATCTCGTGGAACTGGCGCAGCTCGACGCGGACCTTCTCGAGCAGCGCGTCGCGCTCCTCGCGCAGGGCCTCGTGGTTGGCCAGGGCCTTGCCCTCGGGCGTGCCGAGCGTCTCCACGAGCTGTTGCACCCGCTCCACCCAGGGGCGGATGTGCTCGAAGGTGCGGCTCAGGAGCGGCACCAGTCGATTGGCCTCGTCGACGCTGAAGTAGCGCATGGCCGGGGAGCATGCAGGGCGCTCGGGCGCATGACCATCCGTGGTGTGGCCGGAGCGCGCGCGTTTGCGCACGGCCTGACGCTCAGCCGCGCAAGAGGGAGGTGTGGTTGTCCTGAAGCCAGCGTTGCGCGGCGTCCTTCAGGGGGAAGGTGTCCTCCCGTTGAAGGAACGCGGGCGAGTGTCCCGGCGCGCAGCGGCCCTGGGCGTCCAGGCCGTCGCCGTCCTCCTCGTGGAGGTCGGCGTGGAGCATGGAGTGGAAGACGAGGTAGTCCACGACGAAGGCGGGGACGTGGGGCCGGTCCAGCGCGGGGTGGATGCGGATTTCCCTCAGGCGCGCGTCGTAGCCGCCCAGGTGGATGGAGCGCCTGCGGCCCTTCGACGGGCGACGCGCCCAGCCGATGTCCACCTGGACCCTGTCGTCGAACCAGTCCGCGTTGAGGCGCGACTGGACGGCGCGCAGGTCGAAGCAGCGGCCGCGTGAGCGCAGCGCCTTGCCGGGGCGGCGCTCGCGGCGCACGAGGTCCTGGTGCTCGCGTGCGTAGGATTCGAGGAGCGCGCCCGCGCTGGCGTCGGAGCGCGCGGCGTAGAGCGCGATGGCGCGCACGACGTCGTCAGGGGCTTCGAGGAAGAGGTGGTGCACGCGCAGCCGCAGGCCCTGGGGGACGCGGCGGAAGCTCACCAGCGTGGCGCGGTTGTCGGTGAGGCGCAGGTGCACGGGCGCGCCGAGGAGCTGTGAGAGACGTCGCGCGAGGCTCGCGGCCTGGAGGAGCGCATCCTCGCGCTCCGGGAGGCGGCGTCCGTCGTGCGGCTCCGCGCGGGGAGGTGACGCCGGCTCGCGAACGGGGCGGGTGCTGGCGCGTGGAAGGGACTCCTCGCGCGCGGGCCCGGCCGGGTCGAACAGTCCGAGCTGTGAGGGGGGCGGGGCTCCCATCGCCCCGAAAAGGTATGCCCGAGAGGGGGGAGGTTTCCAGCGGGATGCTCGTCCGGCTGGTCGCCATGCGACAGGCTATGCGGGACGCGTCGTGAACGGACCCGACACCTCGTACGTCACGCCGCGCCCATCCGTGCCGCGCTGCGAGCTGAGGTAGAGCCGCTTGCCATCGGGGCTGAAGGCCGCGCCCGCCAGCTCCGAACCGGGGTGCCCCACCACCTGGAGGAATGGCGTCACCTTCCGGTCCGGCGTGAGCAGGCACAGCTGCATGTCATCGCCGTCCTCGCAGACGAACACCTCGCGGGCCTTGGACAGGGTGAGGTTGTCCACGCCTCGCAGCGGCGCGCTCGGGTACGTCGCCGCGTCGTAGAGCACCTCGAGCCGGTGGGTCAGCGGCGTGTACGCCCAGACGCGGTTGTCGTGCTTCGTCGTGAAGTACACGATGCCGCCTTCACTCCAGCAGCCCTCGCCGCCGGCGAACACCGTCGTCTCCTTCGCGTTGGCCTGCTGCGCGGCGGACGTCAGCGGCGAGACGGGCACCCAGCGCACCCGCGCGCCCGAGCGTGCATCGCTGATGACCTGCGCGGCCTCCAGCGTGCCCTCCTCGAGCGATGGCCACTTCGCCGACGTGAAGCGATAGAAGCGCCCGGTGGGCGTGTCCTCCGTGAGGTACAGGCGCCGGCCCAGCTCATCCACGGCCGCGGCCTCGTGCACGAAGGCGCCCAGCATGGGCCTCGCCACACCCTGTCCCGGCTTCGTCGGGTCGCACTCCCAGACGAGCCCCTGGCGGTGCTCCTCGCACGACAGCCACGTCCCCCAGGGCGTGGGACCGCCCGCGCAGTTGAGGTGGGTGCCCGAGAGGATGCGCCACGCGCCCGTGACTTGCCCCTTCGCGTCGAAGCGCACCGAGGACACGCCACCGTCCGGGGACACCTCGCTGTTGCTCGCGTAGATCCACCCGCCATCCGGCTGGGCGAAGCAGGCCCCGCCGTCCGGTGCCATGTGCCACACGTAGTCCGTTCCCGGCACCATGTCGCCGCTGCGCGCGATGACTCGGGAGGTGAAGCCACGCGGCAGGCGAAGCCCGTTCGCGTCCGCGACGTCCGCCAGGGCGCCATATGGGCCGATGCCCGGCGTGGGCGGCGCGGCGTACACGTTGCGCCAGAAGCCCAGGCTGCCGAGGGCCAATGTGCCGCCCCCCAGGGCGCCGAATCGCAGGAAGTGACGACGGTGCATGCCCCTGTTGTCGCCCATGTCCTCCGCGAGGGGAAGCGCCACGGAGTGGCGGACGTCGGTGAGGCGACCGTGATGCTCCCGCCATGCAGGCAGGCACCTCGTCGGCCTGCTGCCTTCATGTGCGGACCCACGTTCCCGGGCGGCCTCAGCGTCCCGGCTGCAGGTAGCTCACGCGAGACGACTCCTCGACGGCGCTCTCGGTGACGCGGGCCTCGACGAGCTCATAGCCCATCAACGCGAAGACGCGGTCCCGGTAGAAGATGGGGCGCGCGTTGCCGTACCAGTCCGTGCACGACCTGGTGCACCCGTCATCACGAGCCTCCGTGGACGCCTCCAGCGCGCCCAGGCTCGACAATCGCAATCCCGCGCCCACCCGCAGGAAGGACACCTCCGCGGAGCCGTATCTCAAGTGACTCCACGAGCCCCCCTGCATCCGCACGGGCAAGCCCATGACGCCGCCCCCCGTCCCCTCCGGCTTGAAGAAGAACCCGTGACTGCGTGTCTCGCCCTGGGTCGCTCCGGGGCGCGAGAGCGAGTCACTCCTCACGGGCCCACCTTCCGTGAGCGCCAGCGTGCTCAAGCTCAATCCGAACAAGTCCTGCCCCACCACGAGCGCGCCCGTGCTCCCCAGCGGCTCCAGCCGCGTCACCGAGTGCTCCAGCACCAACCGATGCACGTCCGAGGGCACGCGCACGTCCGTCACCCACACCGCGTGCTCACCTCGACTCGAACCCTGATTCGTCGCATCGCCCGAACCCCACAGCACATGGTCCCCCACGAAGCGATTCCGCAGCGTGCCCGTCACCGGTCCCGGCAGCACCGTGAAGTGCTCCGCGCGCAGCCCGCGCAGCTCCGCGTCGAACGCCGCCACCGGCGCACGCAGGAGCGCGAAGCGTCCATCGCCCCGCGTCAGCTCCGGCCCCCACATCGAATCGCCCTGGCCCGTGGCCACGAGCAACGCATCCAGGTGCCCGTCTTCATTCTGCCGGAACGAGAACTGGTCGATGGGTACCCCTCGCGCGCGAAGCGCCCCGGGCTCCCCCCGTCCAATGGCAACCGATACACCACCGAGTCGGAAGGCGTGCTCCGCGTCCCATCCTCCACCGTCCACCACTCGAACCCCGGAGACACCCACAGGTACACGGCGTCCCGCGACACGTAGAAGGTCCGCGAGACGGGCGCCATCAACGCGCTGGCGGTGCACGTGAACTCCGCCGCGTCCAGGTCACAACGCACCACCGTGTGCAGCATCGGCTGCAACGTGGTCTGCACCGGCTTGAACACCTCCAGTCGCGAGAGGATGGGGCGCCAGGCCGTCGTCTCGTTGCCACGCACCCACGCACGCGTGGACGGCAGCGACACCGTGCCGCCCGACAGGGGATGATAGGGCAGGTAGAACACCAACGTGCCGCCTACCAACCGGCTCGTGTAGTTGCGGGTGGAGTAGTAGTCGCTCGAGCTGAGGAAGTGCGTGGCCTCGTGGGTCAGCCCACCCGCGTCATCCAGGCGGAACAGGCCCAGCTCGGTCGCGTTCACCGAATCGCTGTAGCCCACGACGACGATGCGCCGTCCGTACACCAGCATCTCGTCGTACCAGGTGCCTCGGGTGAAGCCCGGCGCGTGCGCGTCCACCTGCGTCACCGGCTCCAGCGCGCCCTCCCCCTGGCGCACCGTGAAGAGCCGTCCCCGCCGCAGCACCACGAACCAGTCCCCCACCGCCTTGACGATGTCGCCCTCGTCGACGCCGGCCTCCTGGTTGTGGGTGATGGAGGGCTCCGGCTCGTCGGGTGTCTGCGGGGACGGCTCTCCGTCCGCGTGCTCACCGCCGCAGCCGATGACGGGGCCGCCCCCCGTGGCCAGACTCGAGCGGATCGCCTCCACCCGCGCCAGGTGCGCGTCGAGCTCCGCCTCCGAGCTGAAGCGCTCCAGCCGCGTGAAGGTGATGGACTCCACCTCCGCGCGCGTGAGGGCGCGAGGCTCCGGGGGACACGCCGAGATGACGAGGGCGAGCAGCAACCCCGTCACCAGATGATGACTCCGAGGACGACGCGATGGGCGCATGGGTCCGCCCATCCAGCAAGGCCCATACCAGGGGTGTGGAACTCGGCCTCAGAGCGACAGTCACTCGTGGAGGACACGGCGCGGGCGCAGGGGCGCGACGCGCGTGTCAGGGGCGCTCACGACTCGCGGCACAGCCGGTCCACGCGGCCCAGCAGGGTGGGCATGCGCGAGGCGCCGTGCATGCGCTGGATGGACTCGGCGGCGGCGGTGGTGCTCAGGCCCACCGCGCTGACGAACAGCGGGCGCTGGCTCTGGCCGCGCAGCACCGGCAGGGCGACGTCGCTGGAGTGGAAGGACGTCTTGGCCACGCCGATGACGGGGACGGCGCGCCCCAGCGCCTCATGCAGATGGGCTCCGAGCCCCGGCTTGTCCTGGCCGAGCCAGACGTAGCCGTCGACGACGATGGCCTCCAGCGGCTGGGTCACCAGGGCGAGCACGCGCAAGAGGTGGGGCAGCTCCCGGCGGTAGAACTGGCCGGGCTCGTACTCCGCCGCGCGAGGCCCGCGGTCCACGTGGTGCCCGGCCTCCACACCGTCGACCCAATCGCGAAACAAGACGCACGCGGCCACGGTGAGGTCTTCGCGGTAGTCCACGTCCACGCAGGCGAGCATCTCGTCATCTCCTCGGTGTGAAACGGCCCGCCGCGGACGCACGGGCCGGAGGCCGGCTGACCTCGCTCGACTCAGGGGTCGACGATGCTGCCGGGGTCGACCTTCGCGGCGCGCAGCTTCTCGAGCACGGCGTCGTCCGGCCAGGACAGCGTCCGGTGTCGCGGAGGCCACGCCCCGGGCACGGGCGTCAGGCAGTGGCCCGCCAACCGGAGCACCTCGGCGAAGGGCACCATGCACAGCTCGTCCGAGCCCTCCTGGGCCGCCTCGACGATGACCACGTCCGTCTCCGGCAGCATCGAGTCCACCTCGCGGGCCCAGCTGCACCAGGAGATGGGCCGGCTGTCCCGCTCGCGCACGATGACGCTGAAGCTGGGGACGAACACGTCCAGCTCGCTCGACTGGTGCTGGGCCTCGAGCAGCGCCTTCTGCTCGCCGTACTCCCCCATGGCGAAGCGCACGTGGTTGCCGCGGATGCGCTGCGCGAGCGCGTCGTCACCCGGGCGCCGGTACGGCACCACGCGGCCCGCGTCATCCACCGTGTAGAGCGCGAAGGAGATGCCGCGCGAGCTCGCCTCGTGCTCCCGCTCGGCCACGTCGCACAAGCGCTCCAGCATGACCGGGTCCTGGTCCCCGGTGATGAGCATCATGGAGCGCGTGGGGATGGCGGCCACGGGGCGCCCCTTCACCTTGCCCGCGAAGGACGCGAGGAAGCCCGGCAGCAGCAGCCGCGACGCCTCGTAGGTGTCGTTCGAGTCCACCGACCACAGCGGGCTGGGGCGCTCCTCCTGCAGCTCCACGCCCACGTCGCGCAGGGTGTCCAGGTGGGCGTACGCGGCCTGGAAGGCCTCGTCCACGCTGACGCCCCACTGCTCCAGCAGGTCGGGCTGCACGTACATGCTCGTCTCCGGCAGGTCGACCACCAAGAGCTCGCGCAGGAAGGGGATGGTGCGCCGCTCCACCATGAAGCTGGAGGCGTGCGCGCCCGTCGGCATCTGGCCGCCGAACGAGGCCGCGCGCGGCACGGGCAACAGCCGCTCGCGAGCCTCCTCCCAGGTGAGCGAGCTGCCACTCGGGCTGGAGATGGCGCTGATGAAGCGCTCGATGATGCGCGTGCGCTCCTCGGGAGAGACCTCGCGCGTCTCCGCGAAGAGGTTCTCCAGGTACGTGCGCATCTCCTTGCCGTGGTACAGGAAGCTCAACCCGTACTCGCCCGGCAGGCGCGTCACCTGCGACACGGCGGGGTCGGCGTTCAACACCGACTCCGTCTCGCGCAGCAGGTACTCCCGAGGGTCCACCGCCGCCTGCGTGTCCTCGACCTTCTTCCCGAACCCGAACAGCTTCTTGAAGAAACCCATGCGGGTTTCCTACTACAGCCCCAGGTACGTCAGCAGCGCTCCCATGTCCGCATCGGAGAGGGCCTCCAGGCTGTAGGCGGGCATGTTGCCGCCGATGTGGAAGAACTGGCCGTGTCTCACCTTCTCGATGACGACGAGCGAGTGGGGGATACCCGGGAAGAGCTCGTCGTAATCCCGCGTCACCTCCGGCAGGATGGAGGCCAGCTCCGTCAGGCGCCCCGCGCCTGTATGGAGTTCACCGTGGCATTCCTGGCAGGCCGCGCGATACACGGTTTGTCCGCGCTCCATGCTGCCGCGAGGCACCTCCACGATGTCCTTCACCACGGTGTAGGGCAGGGCGGGTGCCTGGGCATCCGGGCTGATGCTCACCAGGTACTCGTACAGCGCGCGGCTCTGGGGCGAGTCCACCGGCAGCGGCTGCACGCCGCGCATGAAGCTGACGTAGCAGAAGTTCACCGCGTCCAGCAGGTTCGTCTCGTAGCCGCCCCACCAGTCCGGACGCGAGACGACGTTGTGCAGCGTGTAGCCGGAGTCCATGCGGCCATCGAGCGGCGTGGGCGTCGTCGCGTGACACGTGGCGCAGGAGAAGGCGTTGAACTGGCTCTCCGACAGGCGGGCGTCGCGGAACAAGAGCTCGCCGTACTGCGCCGCGGTGGGCGGCTCGACCTCGTCACCACACGCGGAGGCGAACAGCGCGAGCGTCACGCAGGGCCACAGCTTCCAGGACGCGCCGCTCATCGACGACCTCCGAGGATGCTCACCGAGTCCGGGAAGATGCCCACGCGCACGGTGTTCACCACCGCGCCGTCGTCCAGGTTCACCGCGTGCAGCGTGCCGGGGCCCACGTGGTCGCCCTCGCAGACGACGAGCGCGTGGCTGCCATCCGGCGTCAGCGTCGCTTGATGCGCGTTGAGACAGCCCTCGGGCGCCAGGTCGATTTCGCGTTGGATGTTGCCTGTGGCCGCGTCGATGACGAGCAGCGCCTCCACGCCCTGGTACGGCACGTAGAGCGTCTTCCCGTCCTGGCTGAAGTCCCCGAACATGGGCGCGCCCGCGAGGCGAATCGTGCGCGCGGCGTTCATCGTGTTCGTCGCGGACTCCAACACCTGCAGCTCGCGGCTCGCCATGGAGCTGACCCAGACATCGCCCGTGGTGGGCGACATCGTCAGCGCGTAGGGCTGGTGCCGGGGGGCGATGGCGGTGCCCGCGCCGGGGGCCACCTTCACGCGCCGGGGCTTCTCGGTGAGCGCCGTGAGGTCGACGATGGCCACCTCGTCGGACCAGCAGGCGATGTACGCGGTGCGCTCGTCCGGGGACAGGCGGATGGCGTGCGGCGCCGGACACACGGAGACCATGCCCTTCCGGGTCATCGTCTCCGCGTCGATGATGGCCAGCCGCGCGTGCATCTCCTCCTCGGTGCCGCCGCGCCGCGCCACCTCGACAATCTTCAGCGTGTCGAAGTGCGACTGGTACAGCGTCTTGCCGTCCTTGCTGACGATGACGTCGCCGGGGTTGGGGTCCACGCGCACCGCGCCGACCCGCCGGTTGTCGCGCGCGTCCAGCTTCAGGCAGTAGCCGTCATCCGAGCCCGTGCCGTGCGCGCCGTGGGGACCCGAGCCGCCGCCCGGCACGTAGTTGGAGATGCCCACGTAATAGAAGGCGCCGTCCGGTGACACCGCCGTGTGGTGGGGGCCCTCCAGCTCCACCGGGTTGAGCCCCACCGGCACGCGCGCCAGCTCCCGCCAGCCCGGCGTGGTGGCGCCATCCAGTTCCAACAGACTCACGGTGTCATCCAGGCTGTTGGTCACCAGGACGCGTCCGCCCGGACCGGGAGGGGGCACGGTGCTGCCCTCGGTCCACGGCGTCTCGTGCTCGTACTGGAGGCCGTCCGGCGGCTTCACGCCATCGAAGGGGCTCTTGTCCTCGGAGCAGGCGCCGAGCAGCAGTCCCAGCGCGGGAACCCACGCGCGCGCGAGTCGTCGCGTCATGGCGCCTCCGGCTCGATGCGGAAGGTGACGGGCTGGGCCAACAGGTACGGCCCCTCCTGGATGCGGTTCTGGAGCAGGTACGCGCTCGTCACCTGCACGGACAGGTCCTTGCCGGCGTTGGCCTTGAGCGTGTCCCACGTCGCGGCGTCGAGCTGCCAGGACAGGTTCGAGGTGAGCATCTCCACCGGGCACTCGCGTCCGGGCACCGTCACCTGCACCCAGTAGATGTCACCGGTGAAGGGCGGCAGGTGCGCGTGCGCGGTGGGCAGCAGCCACTGTCCCGCCGTCGCCAGCATCGTGCGCGCGGTGTCGAAGGCGCCCGCGGGCCTGGAGCGGGGCAGTGCCTGGGCGAGCGACGAGTCCCACGTCCACGTCGGCGCCGCCGCGTCGAAGGCGTAGCGCGCGTTGCTCTGGGGCGAGGACAGCGCCGTGGCCTCCGCGTCCGCCTTCGCCAGGTTCCGTGCGTCCACGAGCGCTCGCCAGGCCTCGTCCGTGGCGTCTCCTCCGTAGAGCGGCTCGCCACACTGGGAGCCGGTGGGCTCGTCGTCACCGCAGGCGGAGGTCAGGGCCAGCAGGGCGGCCGCGGAGGTGGTCCAGAGGAGGCTGCGCGAGAGGGGCTTCATGGGAGGGGACCTGTCGTGGAGTGCACACGCCGCCGACCACGGCGCAGCAGGGTGAAGAGGGACAGCAACATCAGCAGCGGCGCCATGTTCCCACCCATCGCCCCGCAACCTCCCGACCCCTTGGGACCAGGCGGGGGTTCAGGAGTGGAGCCTGCATCGGGGGTTCCCGCGTCGGGCGCTCCCGCGTCGGGCGTGCCCGCGTCCTCGGGTGTCGGCTCCTCGACGCCGCCATCCGGATACAGCGGCGCGCCGAGCTGCTCGGCCAGCTGGGGCCAGCGGCTGGGGCAGAGGTCCCGCACCGGCGTGCCGCGAGGACAGTGGTGCGTGCCCTGGATTTCGTAGAGGCCGAACAGGTGCTCCCACGTGCTGCCCTGGTCCGTGCTGCGCGCGAGCGCCCAGTCGTGCAGCCACGTGGAGCCGCAGCCGTAGAGCGTGTCGCCCTGGCGCAGCACGCACGCGTTGCCCGTGGGCAGCGTCAGCATGTCCAGCGGGCCCGTGGAGGGACCGCGGAAGAAGTGGTTGAGCGTGCCGACCCACGTCGTCTTGCCGTCGGCGGACAGCTCCATGTTGATGAAGACGTCCTGGATTTCGGAGACGTTGACGAACGTCTCGCCGCCGTCGTCGCTGCGCAGCATGAAGGTGGAGCCCTGCGACGACACGCGCGCCCACACGATGTCCGCCGACACCGGGTCCGCCGCCTCCACCATCAAGTCGTAAGGCAACAAGAGCGGCGCCAGCGTGTGCACCACCTCGCGCCACGTCTCGCCCGCGTCGTCGCTGCGCAGCAGGAGCATCCGGCCCTCCTCCTTGCCCGTCGCGTACAGGCGCTGGGGGTTCGCCGGGGACACGCGCACCGCGTTGAGCACCAGGCCCTGGCGCAGCAGGGGAGACGGGGCCCACGTCTCGCCGCCGTCCTGGGAGCGGTACAGGCCATTGGGCCTGCCGTGCCGCGAGGTGACGACGTACAGCACGCGGTCATCGGTGGGGTGCGCCGCGAGGCCGGAGACCCAGGTGTCCTTGAAGTAGGGGTGCGTGTTCCACGAGCAGCCGCCGTCGGGGGAGCGCAGCAGCGCGCTGCCCGTGGCCGCCATGAGGTCGCCGGCCTCACGCCACAGGTAGGCCGTGGGGTTCCAGCCGCCGTAGCCCATCGCGTCCGGGCATATCCACCGGAAGGTCTTGCCGGCGTCGCGCGAAATCACCGCGCCGAACGTCGCGCCCAGGAAGAAGTCCTCCGGGTGGCCTCGGCGGAGGGTGACGTTGGACGTCTCGGGCAGGCCCGCGTGGGCGCTCGCCGTCGTCCCGGCGCACACGGCCAGCAGGCAGAGGACCTGGCTCCAACGGTGGGGGTGCTGATGCGACATGACGGGGCTCCCGGGATGGTGACGGCCCATCCCGGACCTTAACGATTGGGCCTCCCACATATAGCGGAGGGTTTCGTGCGGACGGGTGCGGCGCTTTGCCACCCCACCCCACGTGGCGATGGTGTGGGCGGAAGGTTTTGCAGCCACCACTTCACGGGTGCGGGTGACCCGTGGGGGACTCGCCTCGTGGCGGCCGGTCTGCTACGCACGACGCAGACTTGTGGCAGGGGGGAGCACGACATGGCGGGGGCCGCGGAGAGGTCCGACCTCATTCCCGAGGAGGGCGCCCGGGGGCGACGTCTGCCCATGGGTGGCCCTGCACGTTCGGTGTGGGAGGCGGTGATGCAGGGAGCGGTGGACGTGGCGGTGCGGGCCTACGAGGACTTGTCCCCCGGGCAGCGCGAGCGCGTGCTGGTGGACTCCGCGAACGTGCCCGCACAGGCGCGCACGGCGCTGGTGGACGTGCTGCGGCGCGCGCGGGACTTCGCGGGCGCGGCGCGGCTGCTGGAGGCCCAGGGCGCGGACTCCGAGGCCGCGGCGCTGCATGAGCAGGCGGGCTCGTTGCTGATGGCGGCGGAGGCGTGGCTGCGCGCCGGAGAGCCCGCGAGAGCGGCGGCGGCCTTCGAGCGCGGCGGCGCGCTGGAGCGGGCGCTGGAGCTGTACCGCTCGCTGGAGGCGCGCGAGTCCATGGCGCACTGCCTGACGCGGCTGCAGCGTCCGCTGGAGGCCGCGGAGGTGTACCACGCGCTGGGCTATGCGCACGCGGAACTGGAGGCGCTGCGCGGCGTGCCGTCCGAGCACCCCCGCCGACGCGAGGCGGTGCTGCGCATGTGCGCGCTGCTCGACGAGCAGGGTGAGTCCATGCGCGCGCTGGTGCTGCTGGCGGATGCGCGGCAGGAGTCCGCGGCCGCGCGCGAGGACGAGGTGCTCAAGGCCGAGCACCTGCGGCTGCTCCGGCACCTGGGCTTGAGTGATGGCTCGCCCGCGTCCGGGGAGTCCTCGTCGCCGGTGGCCGAGCGGCCGGGCGCGACGCCCGACGGGTACGAGTACCTCAAGGCGATTCCCATCTTCGGGGAGCTGGCGCTGGAGGACCTCAAGGACCTCTACCGCGTGGCGCGGCAGGTGGTCATCCCCGAGGACACCACGGTGCTGGAGAAGGGCGCGCGGGGCACGGGGCTCCTGGTGCTGCTGGAGGGCACGGTGGAGGTGTCGAGCGGTCCGGGGCCGGACGCCCGGCGGCTCAACACGCTGGGGCCCGGCGCGTGGCTGGGGGAAATCTCCCTCATCCTGGACGGGCCCACGTCCGCGCACGTGCGCTCCAGCTCCACGGTGAGGGCCCTGCGCGTGACGCGCGCGGACTTCCAGCACTACCTGGCCACCCACGAGGCGGCGGCCCTGCGCATCTACCGGCTGTTCACCCACAACCTGGCGGAGCGGGTGCGGGTGCTCAGCACGTAGGACGCGCGGGGACGGTAGGATGGCGGGATGGCGGACACGCGTGTCGAGGGGAGGGAGCGGGCGGTCCAGCTCGCCCGGCAGGGCCAGCTGGAGGCGGCGCTCGCCGAGTACCAGGCGCTCTTGAAGCACGCCCCCGACGACGCGGAGGTGCGCCAGCAGGTGGCGGAGCTGCTCGAGTGGCTCGGCCGTACGAGCGACGCCGCGGCCGCGCACGAGGCCGCCGCGCTGGCCTGGGCCAAGGCGTTGCAACCCCTGCGCGCGGTGGCCGCGTGCGTGGCCCTGGGGCGCCTGGGTGCGCCGGCCTCCGTGAGGGCGCGCACCCAGGCGGCGCTGGCCGAGCGCTTCGCGCTGTGCTCGGAGGCGTGTGAGGACGGCGTCGCGGGGCTGTTCTCCCGACTGGGCCGCGAGGACTTCGTCGCGCTGGTGGACGTGCTCCAGGCGCGCGCTTTCTTCCCCGGACAGCCGGTGGTGCAAGAGGGCGAGGCGGGCGCGTCCATGTTCGTGCTGGTGGAGGGCCGCGCGGACGTCGCGCGCGCGCTGGAGAACGGGGAGCGCGCCGTGGTGGGCGCGGTGGCGCCCGGGGACGTCTTCGGCGAGCTGGCGCTGGTGTCCGAGGGTCCGCGGCTGGCGAGCGTCGTCGTCACCGAGCGCGCGGTGCTGCTGGAGCTGACGCGGGAGGCGCTCTCGTCCGTGTCCGCGCGCCAGCCGCGCGTGGCGCGGGTGGTGGAGGACTTCTACCGGCGCAGGCTGGTGGACAACCTCTTGCGCAGCAACCCGCTGCTCAGCCGGCTGACGCCCGCGCAGAAGGCCGCGCTCAGCCTGGACTTCAGCCTGCGCCCCATCGCCGAGGGCGAGGTGCTGCTGACACAGGGGCAGCCGGGTGACGCGTTCTACGTGCTCCTGCGTGGACGGTGCACGCCGTGGCTGCTTCATCCGGATGGCCGACGGGTGGCGCTGGCGGAGCTGCACGAGGGGGACGTGTTCGGCGAAATCTCCCTGCTGCTCGACAAGCCGGTGTCCGCGACGGTGCGCGCGGAGGGCGTGGGCGTGGTGCTGCGGCTGCCTCGCGCCGCGTTCGAGAAGCACCTGCTCAGCCAGCCGGGCCTGAAGGGACAGCTCATGCGCATGGGCACCGAGCGACTGCAGCGCTCCGCGCGCGTGCTGGCGTCGGGCCGCGTGCTGCACGACGGTGACCTGCGCGTCTGAGGCGCGAGCCCTGAAACGACGACGCCCGGGCTCCCCATGCGGGAGACCCGGGCGTGTCGCGACGCGGCCGGCCCGACGGAGCGGACCGGCGCGGCGTCAGCCGACTACATGGAGTAGCCGAGCGTCAGGCCGAACACGTGCGCGGAGCCGTTGTAGACGCCGGACATGCCCGGGGCCGAGCTCTCCTTGTCGGAGAGGCTGACGAACTGGTACGCGAAGTCCGCGCGCAGCCCGTTCCAGTTGTAGCCGAGGCCACCGGACACGCCGAAGCGGTTCGCGTCCGGCAGGTCCGGCGTCAGCGTGCTGCCCGGGCTGGGGGCCGGGTCGTAGATGAGGCCGGCGCGGACCTGGAAGGCCTGCGTCACGCCGTACTCGGCGCCCAGGTGGTAGTTCCACTTCGCGCGCCACTGCTTGGGCAGCGGGTTGTTGATGGCCGGGTTGTCCGGGAACTCGATGGCGAGCTCCTGGAACGAGGACCAGTCCACCCAGTTCGCGTCGAAGGCGATCTTCAGGTTGTCCATCGGCGTGACGGCGATGCCCGCGGCGATGGTGGCCGGCAGCGTGACGTCACCCTGCACGCGCGTGTCCGGCAGGCGCGTCTGGAACTCCACCGGCACGTTCTGGAAGTCCGCCTGGCCCTTGAACGACAGGTCCGCGGCGCTGCGGTAGTGCAGGCCGAACGTCACCAGCTTGGGCCACAGCACGGCCTGGACGCCGATGTTGTAGCCCCAGCCCCAGTCGCTGCCGCCCAGGTGCACCTGGCCCTCGGACTCGACGAAGCCCAGGGCGCGCTTGAGCTCCAGGGTGGAGCGGTAGATGTTGATGCCGCCGCCCACGCGGAAGCGCTCGTGGAGCTGGTACGCCGCCGTCGGGTTGATGTTGTAGACGGACAGCGCGGACTCCTGGGCGCGGAAGCGGCCCACGAACCCATCCTCCCAGCGGCTGCGCGCGCCGAAGGGCGTGTAGATGCCCAGACCCACCGCGGCCCGGTCGAACGGCTTGTAGACCAGGAACAGGTGCGGCGGAGGCGACAGGGTCGTCTTCTGACCCTGCTCGGTGCCGTTGTCGGGCGTGAACTTGATGGCCGGCAGGATGCCGGTGTCACCAATCTGCACGTCCAGCTTGTTCACACCGAGGATGTTCGCGGCGTTCGAGTAGATGGCCGACGAGTCGTCCAGCCACGCGGCCGCCGCGTTGCCCATGCCCGAGGAGCGGGCGCTCTGGGTGTTGATCTGAAAGCCGGCCGCCTGGGAGCTACCCGCGGCCAGGAGCGCGACGAGGGACAGTGTCTTCTTCATGTGAGTCATTCCCCTATTTCCTGTCCGTCAGGACTACTCGTTCGCCGTGCCCGTGTTGAGGAACTGGATGACCTGGGCCTGGGCCGTGTCACGCACGCTCCGGAGGAACGCGTTGCCCGGGTCCTGCGCGTTGATGATGAGCAGGAACGCGTGGCGGGCGGACGTGGGCAGCGGGTCGATCTGCGCCATGTAGCTCTGCACCGTGCGCGTCGCGCCCGTGCGGTTGGCGGACGCGATGAGGCCCTGCGTCACCGGGTTCGGAATCACCTCGTCACCCTGGATGTACTGGATGAACGCCTCGCGGCCCTCGGGGGCCTTGTCGAAGTTCTCCAGGTACCAGCCGTAGTTGCGCGGCGCGGCCGGGTCCAGGATGGTGCGCGCCAGGACGATGAACTCGTCGAAGCCGGGGGTGCCGGAGACGCGGCCCACGGACTCGAGGAAGGACAGGAAGCCCTCGCGGCGCGCGGCGAACGTCGGGTTGGTGGACGTCAGCAGCGTGTCCACCAAGTCGCCGCCCGGGACGTTGAGGGCGACGCGGCGCATGCGCTCGTTGACGGACGCGGACAGGGTGCCCTGGAAGCCGCCCAGGCTCTGGCCCACGTAGTCCACCGTGGTGGCGTTGATGTAGTTGCCCTCGGACATCTGGTTGAGCATGCCGCGCAGGCCGTCGCTCGCCAGCACGCGCGTGAACTGGGAGATGTCCAGCACGTGGTGACGGAAGTTGTCGCGCGTGGCGAACAGGTTGGTGAGGTTGAGGAAGTTCCAGCTGGAGACGACCGGGGGGCTGCCCGCGGAGGCGCGGCGGAAGTCGCCACCCTCGCACTTGCCGGTGTTGAGGCACACGCCCTGGCCGGCCGCGGCGCACGTGGCGTCGCCGCCACCCACCGGGTTGCAGGCGATGGCCGTGTCCGGCGCGACGCAGCGGCCGAAGGTGGCGCTGCCCGGCGTCACGTCGCAGGTGCCGGTGGAGCAGGCCATGTCGGGCGTGGTGATGGGGCCCGTGCCGGAGGCGGCGGTGATGCCCGCGCAGCTGGTGCGCTCGCCGTGGAACACGGTGTCGATGGCGGCGACCGCGTAGCCGGCCTCGTTGAGCTTGTTGGTGATGGCCAGCGCGTCGGTGCGGTTGCCGCCCAGGCCGTGGCCGAAGACCACCGTCTTGTAGCCGCCCGCGGGAGCGGGCGTGGCCGGCAGGATGAGCAGGAACGGGATGTGGTCCAGGTGCTGGGGACGCGCGGGGTTGAGCGCGCCGTTCACGTCATCCAGGAGGAAGGGCGACAGGAACGTGCCCGCGAGCGCGCGGCCCACGTGCTGGTGCTCCAGGCTGAGCGCCTCCATGGCGCCGATGATGTTGGCCGTCTGGTCCACCAGCGACACCGGGGAGTCCGGCAGCGGCGAGGCGGGCACCTTGTGCAGCGAGTCCAGCACGGTGTGCGTGCTCTGGGTGGTGAAGGCCCACGCCAGCAGGATGTCCTTGCGCGCGATGCCGTTGGCGGCCAGCGCGTCGAACAGGGGCTTCATGGCGGCGCGAGCGGGCTCCACCGCGGCGGCGGTGGCGTCCGGCACGGCCGAAATCTGGCTCTTGCCGTCCACGAACAGCGGCGAGGCGAGCTTCATCAGGGCCTGGGCCGCGGGGACCGCGACGGCGCGGGCCTTGGCGCCCTCGGCGGCCTGCTCCTTCACGCCGCGCAGCACCACCACGGCGTACTGGCTGGCGGGGTCGAGCGGAATCTCGGGGATGATCTGCAGCTGCTGGGGCGCGGGGTCCGCGGCCGAGCCGTCCCGCTTGGAACTGGACGCGCAGTTGATGCAGACCTTGACCTTGGGCTGGCTGCCGCCCGGGGTCAGCTTGACGAACAGCACCTGCTTGCCCAGCGCGACGGTGGCCGGGTCGACCTTGAGGTCCGCCTCGATGATGCCGCGGGTGGGGCCGTTCTCGGAGATGATGGGGGCCGTGGTGGACCAGCCATCCAGGGTGTTCAGGCCCTTGATGAGGTCCTGCACCGTGCCCGTGCCCGGGGGGACCGGCAGGTTCAGGCGCGCGGGGGCGGTGGCCGTGCGCGGCACGCGCAAGAGGTCGTTGGGGAAGGGGATGATGCTGTTCGTGGGGTCGAACGTCATCTCCGGCTGGTTCATGATGCTGAACGTCCAGGCCAGCACCAGGTCGTTGCGGTCCAGGCCGTTCTGCGCGGACACCAGGTCCAGCAGGGGCGCGTAGCCGCGGCGCATCTGCTCCAGGCGCTTGGCGCTGTTGAGCTGGTCCGCCAGGCGCGCGGCGGGGTCACGCTCCGAGGACGGGATGAGCTCGGTGGCCAGCGTGCAGTTGTCGGAGGCCAGGTTGTTGTCGGGACAGTTGACCAGCGGCAGCGTGGAGCTGGCGAGCGACCAGGTGGCGGTGCCGATGATGGACTTGCCGTCCTTGGTCTTCACGCCCTTGTCGCCGCCCACGATGACGACGGCGTACTTGCCGCCCTTGGGCCAGCCCTGGGGCTGCGGCGGGATGACGGTGATCTGGTTCGTCGCCTCGCGGTAGCCGATGGTCGGCGTCACCGGGCCGGTCACGGCCGCCGACAGGTTGATGAACTTGACCGTCGACGCGTTCACCGTCTCCGGGTTCAGGTTCTTCACCACCGTGGTGGCGATGACCGTCGTCGGGAAGCCGTTGAGCGTGTTGAGGTAGTCCCGCGTGAACTCCTGCTCCGCGGCGGGCGTGTTCGGGTTGGCCGGAGCGTTGACGATGGGGTCGCCATTGGCATCCACCCCCATGGCCAGGTCATTCGGAGAGGGGACGACGGCAGGCGACGCGGAGGGGTCGAACTCCGCGACCTGGACGTCGGCCGGGTCGACCGCCGGGTCCTGCGCGATCTCTGGATCACACGCTACCGTGCCCAGGGCCAGAGCCCCGAGGAACAACGCCTTTTTCATGGATACAACCCCCTCCGAGTCCAGGATTGGACTGCAGGACTAGGTGACAGTCGCGTGGCGTACCACGTAAGTGGGTTGGCCGAAAGCGATGGGACTTGACGCGTCGTGTCAGTCATGCACGACCGTATGCCCGGGTGGCACCGTCTGTCATTGACACACTGCGCCGGGCTCGAACACCGGTACGCTCAGCGGATGAACCGACTGCTGAGTGTGCTGGTGACGTGCGTGGCGATGGTGGCGTCGGCCCAGGAGGCCGGAGGGCTGACGTGGACGGCGCCGAAGGAGTGGGAAGCGCAGGGTGAGCGGCCGATGCGCGCGGCGACGTACAAGCTGCCGGCGGCGAAGGGCGACGCGGAAGGGGGGGAGCTGGCGGTGTTCTACTTCGGCCAGGGCCAGGGCGGCGCGGTGGACGCCAACGTGAAGCGGTGGCTGGGCCAGTTCCAGACGGCGGACGGCAAGCCGGTGGACAAGGTGGCCAAGACGAAGACGGAGAAGCTCAACGGCATGCCGGTGACGACGGTGGACGTGAAGGGCACGTACGCGGGCGGCGGCCCGATGATGGGCCCGTCCACGCCCAAGCCCGGCTACCGGCTGTTGGGCGCCATCGTGGAGGGGCCCGAGGGCGCGCTGTTCTTCAAGCTCACCGGGCCGGAGAAGAGCGTGGCGGCGTCTGAGAAGGCCTTCCGCAAGCTGCTCGAGTCCGTGAAGAAGAAGTAGCGGGGCTGCCCGCGTGAGACATGTTTCAGGCCCAGGGGGCGTGTCACATGTCTCACGCGTGTCTTGGCTTCAGCGCGTGTCGCGCGCCGTCCTCACGCCGGCCTTCTTCGCCGCGAGGTCGGGGATGAGCAGGACCTCGATGCGGCGGTTGCGCGCGCGGCCCTGCGGGGTGGCGTTGGCGGAGATGGGGCGCATCTCGCCATAGCCCGCGGCGAGCATCCGGCGCGCCGGCACGTTGCCGTGCTCCTGGAGGAAGCGCACCACGTTGACGGCGCGCGCCACGGACAGCTCCCAGTTGGTGGGGAAGGTCGTCTGCAGCTTCTGCGACGGCGGCGAGTCGTCCGTGTGGCCCGACACCTGGATGGCCTTGTCATCCACCTTGGCCAGCACGCCGCCCAGCCGCTTGAGGACCTCCTGGCCGCGCTTGCTGATGCTCGCGTCGCCGGAGTCGAAGAGCACCTTGTCCACCAGGTCCACCTGGATGCGGCCCTGGGCCTGCGACAGCTTGATGGCGCCCTCCGCGATTTCGGCCTTCATCTTGTCCTGCAGGTCGTCATAGGTGGCCTTGAGCTTGGCGAGCTCCGCCTCCTGCTCCTGCACCGTCTGGGTGAGCTGCTCCTTCTCCGTATTGAGCTGCTCCTTCTCCGTCGTCAGCTTCGTGTGCTCGGTCTGCAGCGCCGCGAGCTTCTCCTCGGCCTGCTGACGGGCGGCGTCCGCGTCACGGGCGCGCGCGGTGGCCTCGTCCGCCGCCTTGCGCGCCTCCTCCGCCTGCGCCTGGGCCTGCACCGAGCCCCGGTGCGCCAGGTACAGCACGCCACCCGCGAGCAGCACCACCAGCACCGTCACCAGCCAGGGCACCCAGGCCCGCCCTCGCTCCGCTTGCATTCAGGACCTCCAAGGGGATGTTCCTGAAACACCGTAATGACGACACCCGGGTGCGCAGCAAGGCGCCCCGGGTGGGTCCAGGTATCCGGAGGTGCAAGGTTGCAGCGGGGGCGCAAACCCCGCACCGCGCGTCAGAACGGGAGCCAGGAGGGCCGCACGCTGCGCACGTCGCTGAGGACGTGGGACAGCTGCGCGTCGAAGTCCTTGAACGTCTGTCCATCCAACCAGAGGGCTTCAATCTGTTTCTGACCGAGCCGGACCTCGTGACGTTTGCCATTGGCGGCGGTGGCGACGACGGTGTCCCCGCCGCTGTACGTCACCTGGAACTTCTCGCCCCAGATCTGGACGTCCTCGCTGAACTTCAGGTCCTTGGGGACCTGGGTGACGAGGTTGGTGCCGCGCGAGCCGGGGACCTTCATGTCGTCCATGAACTCGCGCAGGAAGTCGCGCGTCACCTGGCGCGTCTGCTGGTCCAGCTTGGGGTCCACCTTGGCGTCGTAGCCGAAGCCGAGCACGCTGTTGCCCTGCTTGGGGTCATCCAGGTTCCACGTGGGCACGGCGAGCATGAACTGGTTGGCGCCGGGCTTCGCCTTGTCGCGCCAGTCCTGGGCCTCGGTGGCGTTGTCCTTGAGCATCGCGTAGCCGTTGAAGCCGTTCCAGAGGGCGTCGTCGGTGTCGAGCTGGCCGGTGGGCAGCGGCTTGGGCTGCGCGGTGCCGTTGGACGGGTGCGTGCCGCCGCGCGACTGCAGCGACGCGCCGATCTGCGGCAGGTCGTTCTTCGCGTAGCCCATGGGCAGGTTGTCCAGCGTGCCGCCGTCCACCAGGTGCATCTGGCGGCCGGTGACGGGGTCCACCACCTGCACCGGGTCGAACACGCCGGGGATGGCCATGGAGGCGCGCATGGCGAGCGCCACGGGCGTGTCCGGCGTGGTCTCCTGGCTGAAGACGAAGATGCGGTCCTGCGCGCTCTTGAAGCCGCCGTCCGGCACCGCGCTGTCGTAGGCCTTGGCGGCGACCAGCTGCAGGGGAATCTTCAGGTCCGCGAAGGTGACGGGCCGGTCGGTGATGCCGGTCAGCTCGCGCAGCTTCTGGTCGAACAGGTCGAACGCGGCCTGGCCATCCAGGAGGCCACCGTCGTTCAGGTCCAGGTCGAAGTCATACAACTGGCCCAGGCGCGGGTCCTTGGCCACGTCCTCAATCTGCTGCGGCGTGGCGCCCGTGGCGGCGAACGCGGCGGCGATGGAGCCCGCGGACGTGCCCGTCAGGCTCACCGGCACCACGCCCAGGTCGCGCATCTCCGCGAACATGGCCGCGTAGCGCTTGCCCTTGCCACCACCGCCCTCCAGGCTCAGGTGCACGCCCATGGGCTCGCCGCCCTGCACCGGCATCCCCGCCTCGGCGCGGTTCTGCGCGACGGAGGCCGTGTACTCGGCGGCCTTCCTCGCGTCGCCACCCGACACGATGTCCAGCGCGGAGGGCGGCTTCGTCACCGGCGTGCCCGTGGGGAATCGGCTCGCGTGGACCTGGCCGCCGGGCAGCTCCTTGGCGAGGAACTGCGGATCCAACCACAGCGAGCCGGGGCGCGGCGCGGTGGCGCGCGTGTAGCCCGTCGTCTGGGTGAGCTGCGCCTCCGCCTTCTCCAGCGCGGCCTTCACTTGCGGATAGCGCGGGTGCGTGGAGGGCAGCATGTCCAGCTGCGCCGCCAGCGAGCGCACCTGGCCCAGCGTGTCGCGGAAGTCCTTCGTCTGCGCGACGAGCTGCTTGCCCTGCTTGTCGTCGATCTTCGGCGGCAGGATGCGCTCGAGCACCTTGCGCAAATCCCCCAGGTCGACCTGCAGCAGCTTGTCGAGCGGAATCTGGAGCGGCTTGCCCGTCAGGGTGATGCCGGCCCACGGCGTGTTCCCCGCGCCCGGCAGCTTCGGCAGACCCAGGCGCGACAGGTCCGGCAGCTTCGCCTCGAAGCCGTCCACCAGCCGGTTGGCCTCGCGCGCGACGTTCTGCAGCCCCTGGCCCATCCGCTCGAGCAGGTTGGGCTTGGGCGCCTCCGCCGGGCGCGCGGCCACGGGCTCGGGAGTACGACGCGCCGCGGCAGACGACGTGGAGGAGGGCAGGGGCTTGATGCTCATCGCGGTGACTCCACGGACGCGTCGAGGGGTGGCTGCGGTCGCAAGGGGGATTATCGCGCATCCGGCGTCGCGGGTTGTGTGTCGACTGGCGAACCGTCATCCAGGCCCGGCAAGGCACTTGCTACGGGGGTGGATCAGAGGCGCCTGACGCCTGCTTTCTGGAGGCCTTCCGTGACGATGTGCCGCAGCCCTGAGTTCGAGATGCTCGTTTCCCGCGCCGTGACGCTCTTCCCGGAGGACACCGTCCTCTCGGCGCTCCAGGTGATGCACCACCACGCGGTGCACGCGCTGTCCGTCGTGGATGGCCGTGACGGCGCGTGGTTGGGGGAGGTGTCCGAGGACGAGCTGCGCCGGCTGTCCGCCTTCGCGCCGCTGGCGCGGCTGGCTGAAATTCTGACCGCCAAGGCGCTGGCGGGGACGGAAGAAAAGACGGTGGCCCCCGCGACGACGCTGCTGCTCCACGCGCCATCACCCCGGTGGCTGCATTGAAGCGCGCCAGGCCCTCCGGGCCCCGGGCAGGGGAAGCAAGCCTCCGGGGCGGTGCGGACGAGCAGGCGGGCCGTGCGTCTGCGGAGGGCGCACGCTCCAGCTCTCGCCACTCGGACGCGGCGCGGGAAGTGACTGGGGGCCGGCTGACGGCTCGCACCGAGGGGTGGGCTCAAAATCCCCCCGAGAGGTCACAGCCTGTTCCCGGTGGCCCCGGGCCAAGAGGCACTCGATTCCCCGGGGGACGGAGGAGGCTTGGTATGAAGGCAGTGGCGATCATCCTCGCAGCGGGCGAGGCCCGGCGGATGGCCCACCCCAAGGCGCTCATCCTGCACGAAGGCGACAAGAGCTTCCTTCAGTCGCTGGCGTCGACCTTCGTCAAGGCGGGCTGTCAGGTGCTGGGTGTGGTGGGGAAGGACGCGGAGGCCATTCGCAAGCAGCATCCAGGGATGGACCTCCGGGAGTCCGAGCAGTGGCGCGACAGCCAGATGGCCTCGGTGAAGACGGGGCTGGACGCGGCGCTGGCGGAGGGGGCGGACGTGGTGGTGCTGCACCCGGTGGACATGCCGGCGCTCAGGACCAACACGGTGAAGTCGATGCTCAAGCTGATGGGGGACTCCGACGAGATGCTGCGTCCGGAGTTCGAGGGCGCGCCGGGGTGGCCGGTGATGATGTCGCGCGGGATGGCGGAGCGGCTGCGCGCGGCGGACGGCGAGCAATTGGAGACGGTGCTCAAGGGCATGCGCGTGCGCCGGGTGCCCATGAAGGACCCTGGGGTGCTGGTGAACATCAACGCGCCGGAGACATACGAGCGGCTGTTCGGCTCGGCGCCGACGCTCGCGCCCCCGCCCGCGCCGCCCAAGCGCAAGGGCAGTGGCAAGCGCGGCTCGGGGCTCACCACGGTGTCGGACGTCGGCGAGGGCGCTTCGGCGCCCATGGCCGCGGCGTCGGACGAGTAGTCGGAGCAGGGGGTCGGAGCCTTCCTCGTGGAAGGTGGCTCCGGCCTGTCGTCGTCGTCGCGCGCTGGGCGGCGAGCGCTCGCCCATCGCGCGCGGGAGGTCAGAAGGTGAGGCCCAGGCCGAAGTAGGGTCCGCCGAAGCCCTCTTCATGCTCGACGCCGTCCAGGTGTCCGGCGTCGTTGAGGTACAGCGCGCGCCAGCCGCCGCGCACGTTGAAGCCGCCCAGGTGCGCCGCCAGGCCCGCCTGGATGTCCACCTGTCGATGCGGGAAGGGCGTGGCGTTGAGCCTTGCCTCCACGTCCAGGGGGGACGCGCCGATGCACGCCTCCACGGACGCGCCGAAGCTGGGCCCCACGAAGATGATGCCGGGCGCGTGCGCGCTCGACAGGCCCGCCTCCACGCGCATCCGGCCCCGGGCGCTGGCCCACAGCGCCGCCGTCAGTCGCGCGCTCAACAGGGTGATTCGGTCCTCGGTGTCGGAGCCGTCGTCGGCCTTCAGCGACAGGCCGGTGAGGCGCGTGTCCACGCCCAGCCGCCGCCCCTCCATGGCCATGAACACGCCCATGCCGCTGCCGTCCTTGAGCCACTCCGCCTGCGCGCCCATGCGCACCAGCAGGGGCACCGGCTCGTCGCGCCGGCGCGTGGTGCTCGCGCTGGAGCGCAGCGTGGACGTGCCCGTCGCCGCGGCGCCCACGCCCACGAGCGCGCCCGTCGCCGGGGCCCTCACGCGCCGGCGTCTCCTCCGGGGCGCGTCGTCGTCGTCCGCGCGCGGGGGCTTCGTGTCGATGGCCGTCGCGGGGTGGGGCGCGGGCGCGCCGTCGCGAGGTTGTCCCGCGGGGGAGGAGGGGTGCTCGCGGCGCGGCGACCCGCGCCCGGCACGGCCGGGGGACGACGAGGAGGAGCGTTTGCCGAAGCGGGCCTCGGCGAGGGCGGGCTCCAGCAGGACGGTGGCGGCGAGCACACAGCCCAGCACGGCCTTGGATGAGGGCAAGGTGCACTCCTCGGGGACGGGGACGACGGGGAGCGACATTCAAGGGCGCCCGGCCCTTGCCGGCCATGGCCCCCGAGGGCGGACGGCCGTTGGCCAGCCGCTGCTGTACGGCCGTGGGCAGCGCACACGGCGCCGAGTGCGCACGACGTGACAGCCGGGCCGCGCGAGGCTCGTGTACCCGACGCTCACGGGTGCGCAGCGCCCGCGCGCGGTGCATCTCCTCCCACGGGCGCCGGGCGTATCCGCCTGCTCGCACCGTGCGGATGCTCACGGTTCGACAATGAGGCGCCGTGGGGTGGAACGAGGCGTGTCAGCCCGGGAAGGAGGCACTAGGGTGGCAATCGTGACCCATGTGGTGATGCAGCCGACCGTGCTCCTGGTGGAGGACGACCCGGACCTCCGGGGCGTGATGGCGGAGGCGCTCCAGGCCGAAGGCTATGACGTGAACATGGCCATCAACGCCCGCGAGGCCGTGCGGGTGCTGGCGGCCACGGAGGTGCCGTGTCTGGTGTTGGTGGACCTGGAGGCGCCGTGTGTCCAGGGGCCGTCGCTCCTGGAGACGTTGAAGCAGGACGCGCGCTTCGCCAGCTCGCGGGTGGTGGGGATGCGCGCGGAGTCCGGCCCGTGTCCCCCGGGGGCGGTGGCGCTTCTGCGCAAGCCCGTGCGGCTCAAGGACCTGATGGCCGTGGTCCAGGCGCACTGCCCGGACCCCCGGCAGGAGACCGCTCAGCGCGTCAGTAGGTGAGGCCCAGGCCGAAGAAGGGGCCGTGGAAGCCGTCGCGGTGCACCACGCCGTCCACCTGGCCCGCGTCGTCGAGCACCATCCCCCGGTAGCCGCCGCGCAGCACGAGCGCGCCCAGGTGCAGCGCCAGCGCGGCGCTCGCGTCCACCTGCCGGTACGGGAAGGGCGTCATCTGGGCGCGGGCCTCGAAGTCCAGCGGGCCGGCCAGGCACGCCTCCAGGGACAGGCCCAGGCTGGGGCCCACGAAGGTGATGTCCGGCGCGTTGGCGGTGCTCACGCCCGCCTCCAGGCGCAGCCGCGCGCGCTCCAGGGAGACGAGCGCCCACGTCAGGTGTGCCTCCACCAGGGTGAGGTTGTCGGTCTCGTCGGTGCCGTCGTCGGCGTCCACGGCGATGCCGGTGACGCGCGCGTCGAAGCCGAAGCGCCGGCCCTCCAGGCCGATGAAGAAGTCCCCCGCGCCGCCGCTGTTGACGGGGCCGCCCTGCAGGCCCAGGCGGAAGGAGAGGGGCGCGGCGTGGCGCTCCTGGCGCAGCTCCCCGCGCTGCCGGGGCTCGTCCACGACGGTCAGCCGGTGGTTGCCGCTGGAGAGCACGAAGGCGAGGAAGCCCAGGCCCTCCACCACGTCGCCCGCGCCGGAGGAGACGTGGCGGCGGTGGTTGCTCCGGCGGCGACGGGGCCGGTCATCGTCGTCGTCATCCCGCGAGCCCACCGGCGAGGCCTCGTGGGTGTCGTCGTTCTTGTCGTCGTCCTTCTTCGAGTCGCTCTGCGACGGCCGGGAGCGCTTGCCGAAGCGCGCCTCCGCCGACGTCGTGCCCAGCAGCAGGCCCAGCGCGAGGAAGGCACACAAGGCGGAACGAAGAGAGAACACGGCGGGGCTCCTGGGGCGGTGGCCGTCGGGCGGCAACACAGGTCGGGACGGCCGTCCGCCTGCTTTATTCATACACCTGGGGTGTACGGGCCGTCGCCCACCCCCCGCGGGCCCGAGGTGGAGCCCGGGAGGTGGGCGACGACCCTCCCGGGGCCCTGGGGGGTTACTTCTTGCCGCAGAGCTTGGGGTTCTTCACGCAGGCCACCGCCAGGCACTGGGAGGCGGAGCGCTGCTCACAGCCCTTCTTGCAGCGGGGCGGGGAGTAGCTGAAGTCGCACATCGCGGGGTCGCACGTGACGCGGTCGCTGGGGGGCAGCGCGTCACAGGGGCTGTTGAGCACGGTGGTGATGGACTCGAGGTGGTAGGCGCCCTCCGTGTCGGCGCAGACCTCGAAGTCACCGTCGGCGGTGACGACGGGGCCGTCGTTCACGTCGCAGGCCGCCTTGGGGGTGAAGGCGTCGGGCTCGCAGGGGCCCACGGTGCGCGCCAGGCAGCCGTACGCGTTGCGCCCGCCGACGATGGCGTTGGCGCAGACGCGCGAGGCCAGGTGCACGTCGCCCGCCACCCAGTCCCGCGAGTAGCACGCGTGGGCGTTCTGGTACGGGTAGCCGTCGAAGTCGGGCTTGGACAGGAAGGGCGCGTAGGTGTCCATGTTGATGTGCACCTCCACGTTGAGTCCCTTGGGGTCCAGGATGTTTCCGAAGAAGGCGCCCTCGCGGAAGGTGAACGCGCCGAAGGACTCGGTGGGGTAGCGGCCGTGGGTGACGGCGGGGCGCACCCAGGAGCCGGGCGGCGAGGAGCGGTCATATGGCGCGGACATGACGCTGTACCTGCCGCCGCGGGGGCAGGTGAAGGTGGCGCTGGGCTGCGCGCCGCCGCAGTCGTTGCCCTCGCCGAGCGCCAGGGAGCTGGCGGCCTCGCAGCCCCGGGGCTGGGCGCACACGCGCAGCACGCGGTCGCCGTCGCCGGAGCCCAGCGTCGTCGTGCACGACGTGTCCAGCCGGGGCGCGCCCGCGGCGATGGTGACCTGCTCGCCCGGCGTGCAGCTGCCCACGCCCTCACCCACCCAGCCGCACTCCTCCCACGCGCCGCGGCCTCCGTGCGCGCAGGGCAGGAACATGGGGTGCCACTGCTGGGTGACGCCGGTGGGGTTGAAGAGCCGGGAGTCCTTCGGGTGCTCGCCGCGCATCGAAATCTCCACCGTGTGGCCGTAGGCGTTGTTGCGCGACAGCAGGCACGCGCTCACGTAGCCCAGGCACTGGGCGCTCGGCGCGCGCACGCCCCACTCCGGGCACAGGCCCACGCCGCCCGAGAAGGAGTGGACCTCCTTCTTGCGGTCCATCCACTCCACCGTGGCGGTGGCGGGCAGGGCGCACTCCACCAGGTAGTGCATGACGTTGCGCGCGGCCGGGTCCTCCAGCTGGTGGCGCAGGCGCGCGTCCGCCTCGAAGGCGTACGTGGTCAGCGGCTGCGAGGTGAGGGCCTCCAGCGAGCGGGAGTTGGTGGTGAGGGCGTTGAAGGCCAGGTCCGCGGTGGACAGCGAGTTGAGGATGCGGATGCCCGGCTCGGCGCTGGCGCGCGAGAGCGGCAGGAGCGCGGTGAGACACAGCGCGGTCAACAGGAGCCTGGAGGGAGCTCGGAACTGGAGGGACGACATGGGGTGAGGACCTCGCGCGGAAGATGACGCGAAGCCCCAGGTAGCACGTGGCGGGCCGTGCACCGCGTCACAGTCCTTCCAGGGGGTTGCGCGCGCGGGAGGGGCAGGGGCTGTTGCCTCCAGGTCCACACGGGCCGGCGGGTGTGGACCTGGGGTCCACGCCCGAAGGGACTCTCAGCGGCGGTGGGCCTTCTTGCCCTTGGTGGTCCGGCGGGGCTCGGCGCGGCCCTGGGCGGGGGGCGGCTCGGCGGGGGGCGCGGCGCAGGCGGCGGCCGCGCTGAGGGCCTCCTCGCGGGCCGTCTGGTGTTGCTGCTCCAGCACGCGCAGCCGCCGGGCCATGGCCTCGCGCAGGGCCTGGAGCTCCGCCACGCGGGCCTCGGACTCGGCCGCCTCGCGCTCCAACTGGACGCGGCGCTCGTGCAGCGCCGACACGGAGCGCGAGCCCGCCCAGGCGCCCGTCGCGCCCAGCACGCACGCTCCGGCCAGCAGCCCCCAGGGCAACCACGCCCGGCGCCACCGCGCCGCCTCGTTTCGCCGTGTCGCTTCCATGCCCCCCGAAGGCTAGCGAGTCCCCCGCTGTAGGCCTCAAGGTGGCGGCCCTGCCACCGATTTACAGGGGGGCCTCAAGTTTACAGGGCGGAAACCGGAGTCACGGGCTTGATTCGCGGGCCGTGGCGGGGCGTCATCCGGCCCCTTTCCTCCAACTTCGGGAGACGGTGGGCTGATGGCGATTGCTTGCGTGGTGCTGGACTTCGACGGGACCTTCACGGACGTGGCGACGGAGAGCGCGCCCTTCCTGACACACTTTCGTGACGGGCTGGCCCACGCGTTGGGGCAGGGCGTGGAGCAGGCGTGGGAGGAAGAAGTCGCGGCGCTGCGCGCGGGTGCGGACCTCCTCGGCTGGAACCTGGGCGGCAGGGTGGTGGCGCCCGCCACGGCGGACCCGTACCTGACGGCGACGACGGCCGCGCACCGCATCTTCCAGCGGCTGTCGGTGGGCACGGACGAGGCCACGCGCTCGGAGGCGGTGCAGAAGCTGTATCGCGACTCGTACGTGCACTCGGCCACGGCCTTCAAGCCGGAGGCGAAGGAGGTGCTGGAGGCGCTGCTCGCCACGGGGCTGCCCGTCACGGTGGTGACGAACGCGCACACGGAGCTGGTGGTGAAGAAGCTCGACACCTTGGCTCCCAAGGGCCGCGAGCGGCTCAAGGTGTCCGGCGACGCGCGCAAGTTCCTGTTGGACCCGCCGGACGTGGCGGACGCGCGCTTCGACGCGCTGCCGGAGACGCAGACGCTGGACGGGGTGCTGCGCCGGCCGGTGTACCTGCGCCGGGGCCGCTACTTCGAGGCGCTCAAGCGCATCTGGGACACCACCGGCACGCGGCCGGACCAGACGCTGGTGGCGGGTGACATCTACGAGCTGGACCTGGCGCTGCCGGCCGCGCTGGGCGCGCACGTGCAGCTGGTCGCGCGCGACAACGTGCTGCCGTACGAGCTGAAGGCCATCGAGCAGCTCGGCGCCCGCGGCGGCGTGGACAAGAGCCTGCACGCGCTCCTGCCGCGGCTGCGCTGAGCGCGCGCGATATGGTGGGCCCGGAGGCCGCGTTGAGTCAGGAGGCGGGGCCTCGGATGCCCCGCGTCCTCGCGATTCGGCAACAGGGGTGTCCATGGGCCCGCGTCGTCCGCTGTCGATGTGCCTCTTCGCCGCGGTGCTCGGGGCCGCGTGCGCGTCCTCGCCGCAGACGGTGGTGAGCCGGCCGCAGGCCTCCGTCACGCGTCCCGCGAAGGCGCCCGGCTGCGCGTTCGAGGTCTTCGAGCAGGGCGAGCCATCCAGGCCCTACGCCGAGGTGGGCACGCTGTCGATGACGACCAACGAGTACCTGGGCGAGGAGGGCCGCAAGGAGCTTCTCCAGGAGACCGTGTGTCTGATGGGCGCGGACGCGGTGCTGCTGCCCCACCCGGCGGAGCGCAAGCTGGCGGGGGGCCAGCGTGTGCGCGAGTTCGAGGCGCGCTTCATCTCCTGGACGGACGTGCCCGCGCCCGAGGCCGGGGACCCTCCGCCGCTCGACGACCGCCCCGCGCCCAAGGCCGAGGACGGCTACCTCATCATCCCCGTGGACCCCGAGTGGACGGGCGAGTCCATCGGCACCGCGGTGCGCGAGGTGCCGGCCCGCGCGGAGGGGGCGAAGTAGCGGCTCAGCACATCGCGCGAGGCACTCCAGCGTCCGCGCTGTGGGCACCACGGACGCCAGGCACCAGCGCGCGAGGACAAGGCGAAGCAGCAGGTTACCGCGACCACGCCAGGCACCCCCCTGCCCGCGGCATCGGCACCACGGACGCGAGGCACCAGCGCGGCGAGGACGCGGCGAAGTCGCGGACCACGAGCCCCCGCCGCACCCGGAAACACGAAGCCCCGCCTCCCGGTGAAGGGAGCGCGGGGCTCGGTGCGTCGGGCCTTGGCGGCCGGAGCTCTGCCTAGACCTTCGCGCCCGGGGTGGGCTGGAAGACGTCGTTGAACTCGGAGATGGCCTTGTTCAGCGCCGCCTTGATGTCGTTGGTCAGCTCGCGCTTGGAGGCGATGTCCTTCGCGACGTTCGGGTGCTTGCCGTCCGCGAACTCCAGGAACTCACGCATCCAGCGCACCACGTCGGAGACGGGGATGTCGCGCACCCAGCCGCGCTTCTTGGGGTCGTCGCGGTTGGTCGCGGCGTAGATCTGCATGACCTGACGCTCGACGGAGAGCGGCTCGTACTGGCCCTGCTTGAGCAGCTCCACCATGCGGGCGCCACGGGCCAGGGTCTCCTGGGTGGCCTTGTCGAGGTCCGAGCCGAACTGGGCGAAGGCGGCCAGCTCGCGGTACTGCGCGAGGTCCAGCTTCATGGTGCCGGCGACCTGCTTCATCGCCTTGATCTGCGCGGCGGAGCCGACGCGGGACACGGACAGACCGACGTTGATGGCCGGGCGGACGCCGGAGAAGAACAGGTCCGTCTCGAGGAAGATCTGCCCGTCGGTGATGGAGATGACGTTCGTCGGGATGTAGGCGGACACGTCGCCGGCCTGCGTCTCGATGATGGGCAGCGCGGTGAGCGAGCCCGCGCCCTCCTCGTCCGACAGCTTGGCGGCGCGCTCCAGCAGGCGGCTGTGCACGTAGAACACGTCGCCCGGGTACGCCTCGCGGCCCGGCGGGCGGCGCAAGAGCAGCGACAGCTGGCGGTACGCCACGGCCTGCTTGGACAGGTCGTCGTAGATGATGAGGGCGTGCATCTTGTTGTCGCGGAAGTACTCGCCCATGGCCACGCCGGCGTACGGCGCGAAGAACTGCATCGGGGCCGGGTCGGAGGCGTTCGCCGCCACCACCGTGGTGAACTCCATGGCGCCGAAGCGGTTGAGCTTCTCCACGACCTGGGCGACGGTCGACTGCTTCTGACCGATGGCCACGTAGATGCAGTAAACGTTCAGGCCCTTCTGGTTGATGATGGTGTCGATGGCGACGGCCGTCTTGCCCGTCTGGCGGTCACCGATGATGAGCTCGCGCTGACCACGACCCACCGGCACCAGCGCGTCCAGCGCCTTGATGCCCGTCTGCAGGGGCTCGTGCACGCTCTTGCGCTTCACGATGCCGGGCGCCTTCACCTCCAGGCGGCGCGTCTCGGTCCCCTCGATGGGGCCCTTGCCGTCCAGGGGCTGGCCGAGCGGGTCCACCACGCGGCCGAGCAGGCCCTTGCCCACGGGCACGGAGGCGATCTGCTGGGTGCGCTTGACGGTGTCGCCCTCGCGGATGGTCTGGAAGTCACCCATGATGGCGACGCCGACGTTGTCCTCCTCGAGGTTGAGGACCAGGCCCTTCACGCCGTTGGTGAACTCCACCAGCTCACCGGCCAGCACGCCCTCCAGGCCGTAGATGCGCGCGATACCGTCGCCGACGGACAGCACGGTGCCCGTCTCCGCGACGGTGACCTTCTTGCCGTAGTCCTTGATCTGCTCCCGGATGATTCTGCTGATCTCGTCGGCGCGGATTTCCATGGGCGTTTTGCGTCCTCGAACAGGGGGCGGGCCGGGTCGGTTCGGGTCCGCCAAAGCTTAAGAAGTCGGGGCCCCTTACCACGCACCCCCGGCCCCTGCAATGCGCACGACATTCGGGGCTCTCGGGGCATTATCAACCCCTTAAGTCCCGGCGCTCCCACACCGGCCGAGCGAGGGCGGGCGGGCGCTCGCGGCGCCCTAGCGGACGGAGGATTCGCGGGGCAGCCAGACGACGAAGCGCGTTCCGCCCTGGGAGGACTCCACGGTGAGCCGGCCCCCGTGGGCCACGGCCACCTGCCGGGCGATGAACAGGCCCAGACCCAGGCCCTCGGCGCTGGCGGGGCGGCCCCGGCGGAAGGGCTCGAAGAGGGTGGCGTGCTCCTCCTGCGGCACCATCAGCGAGTCGTTGCGGATGGACAGCGTCACGCCCCCCACCGCGCCCACCAGCTTGAGCCACACCGGGGTGGGCTCCGGGCTGTGCTGGAGCACGCTGCCCAGCAGCGTGTCCGCCAGCTGGGTGATGCGCCCCGCGTCCCAGTGGCCCCGCAAATCCCCCTGCGTCTCCATCAGCAGCGTGCGGCCCGGGTGCACCTGCCGCCGCTCCTCCAGGACCTTCTCCACCAGCCGGTCCAGCACCAGCGGCTCCGGGCGCACCGGCAGCCCGCCGGACAGCCGGGCCCGGGTGAAGTCGAGCAGCTCGTGGATCATCCGCTCCATGCGCCGCGCGGCCTGGGCCACGTGCCCCACCAGCCGCTGCTGGGGCTCCTCCAGGTTCTCCAGCCGCTGCAGGGCGCTCGTGCCGGACTGGATGCTCTCCAGCGGGGAGCGCAAATCGTGGCCCACCACGCCCAGCAGCTGCTCCCGGAAGTGCTCGGTGCGCTCGGCGCGCTCCTCCGCCGCCTTGCGCCCGCTGATGTCCCAGATGGCGGCCAGCCGCACCTGCCGGCCCTCCCACGTCACGAACTTCCCCAACACTTCCAAGGGGATGCGCTGGCCATCGCGCCGCACGCACATGACCTCGTAGGGCGTCTCCACCCCCCGGGCCACCGCGGACATGACGGCGGGCCGGTACTCCGGCGCCACCCATTCGACCAGGTGGTGGCCGATCAACTCCCGGGGCGAGTCGTGGCCCAGGAGGTGCGCCAGCGCGCGGTTGGCGTCCAGCACCACGCCGTTCTCGTGCAGGAAGTGCCCGTCACAGGCCACGTCGGCCAGGCTGCGCATGTGCGCCTCGCGCTCGCGCAGCCGGGCCTCCTCGCGCACGCGCTCCGTCTCGTCGCGCACCCACAGCACCACGCCCGCCAGCACCCCGGCCTGGTGCGCCGGGGACAGCCCCACCCGCAGGTGCTTCTCACCCGAGCCCGCGGCCAGCACCCCCGTCAGCGGCGCCTCCACCACGTTCTCCCCCGAGAGGGCACGCGTCAGCAGCGGGGCCAGCGAGAAGGCCACCTTCGGCCAGACGTCCACCAGGGGACGCCCCAGATAGGCCCGGGTCTCCAGCCCCGACAGCGACGTCAGCGCGCCATTCACCCACACGGGCCTGAGCTCCCTGTCCAGCAGGGCGATGCCACAACCCGTCGCGTTCAGCAGCGCGCCGAGGAAGGGCCAGGCCTCCTCGGGGGCCACGGCGAACATCGGGCCACCGGGAAGGGGGTGAAACAGGGACTGCGGCATGTTGAGGTCGTCCAGAAAACCCGGGGTTGCCCCGTGTTCCCCCGAGTATACCTCTGTCCCAGGGCTACTGGAAATGCCGGTTTGCCCCGGACTACCGGGTGCGTGGACGACCTGGGGCGTTGGCCGCGAGGATGCGGCCGCACGCCCCGGACGGCGGGTGCTACTTCAGCTCGCGGCGCATCTGGTCCAGCTGGGTGCGCAGGCTGCCGTCGTAGAGGATGCTGCCCACCTGGGCGGACACGCCACCGAGCAGGCTGGGGTCCACGCGGGTCTCCAGGATGACGTCGCGCTGGGTGAGCTGCTGCAGGGTCTGGCGCAGCTGGGCCAGGGTGTCGGCCGGGAGGGCGGCGGCGCTGGTGACGTTGCCGCGGACGCGGCCGGCGCGGGCATCCGCCATGTCGCGGAACACGCGGGCGATGTCCGGCACGTAGACCAGCCGGTTGCGGTCCACCAGCAGGCGCAGGGTGTTGGCGAGCACCGGCTCCAGCCCGGGGATGAGCTTCATCACCCCTTCCACGACCTGGCCGCGCTGGGAGCGCGAGTAGGCGGGGTTGTTGAGCACGTCCGTGAGCTCGGGGTTCTTCGCGAGGATGTCCGCGAAGGTGGTGAGCTGCTCGGCGACGGCATCGATGCGGCCCGCCTCCGACGAGACGTCGAGGAGGGCACGGGCGTAGCGGCGGGCGATGGAGACGTTCACCATGACGGGTCGCGCCCTTAGCATGGTGCCCCATGGCCGTCCACCCCCGTGGCCGTCGTGCCCGGGCGGGCAGGGAAGCGACAGGCGGAGGGCAGGTCCGACGCGAGGGGGCTTGGCGAGGAGGCGGGAAGACCCGTACCGTGGGGTCCCGACCGCCCCCCATGCACGACCCCGTCATCGGCATCGACCTGGGTACCACCAATAGCGCCGTGGCCACCGTGGAAGATGGCCGGCCGCGCCTCATCCCCTCGCGCGCGGGGGGCCGGCTCACGCCCTCCGTGCTCGGCGTCACCAAGAGCGGCGAGCGCGTCGTGGGCCAGCAGGCCCAGGTGCTGGCGGAGGAGCACCCGGACGCGGTGGTCTGGGCCACCAAGCGCTTCCTCGGGCGCCGCTACACGCCGGAGCTGGTGCAGCAGGCGAAGGCGCTGGTGCCCTATCCGCTCGTCGCGGGCCCCGCCGGTGACGTGCGCGTGAAGCTGGCCGGGCGGGTGATGCCCTGCACGCAGGTCTCCGCGATGATTCTGGGCGAGCTGGCGCTGGACGCGCAGGCGCACTTCGGCCGCCCCGTCAGCAAGTGTGTCATCACCGTCCCCGCCAACTTCGACGACAACCAGCGCCAGGCCACGCGCGAGGCGGCCTCCATCGCGGGCCTGGAGGTGGTGAGGCTGGTGAACGAGCCCACCGCGGCGGCGCTCGCGTACGGGCTGTCGCGTGGCTTCGAGGGCAACGCGCTGGTGTTCGACCTGGGCGGCGGCACCTTCGATGTGTCCATCCTCGACGTGAAGTCCGGCGTCTTCGAGGTGCGCGCCACCGGCGGCGACCCCAGGCTGGGCGGCGAGGACTTCGACCAGCGAATCGTCCAGTGGCTCTTGGCCCAGGTGGACGATGAGCTGCGCCACGTGGTGTCGCAGGACGCGCAGAGCCTGAGGCGCCTGAAGGTCGCCGCCGAGGCCGCCAAGCGCGAGCTCACCGAGCATGAGGAGTCCACCATCTCCGTGACGGGGCTGGGCGACCACTCGGGCAAGGGCGGGCGCACGACGGAGCTGGAGACGGTGCTCACGCGCTCGTTCTTCGAGACGCTGTCGGAGCCCCTGTCTCGCCGCTGCCTGGAGGTGTGCGAGGGCGTGATGCGCGAGGCGAAGATGGACCCGCGCTCGGTGGACGTGGTGCTGCTGGTGGGCGGCATGACGCGCGTGCCGCTGGTGCGCCGGCTGGTCGCGGACTTCTTCGGTCGGCAGCCCTCCACGGACGTGCACCCGGACGAGGCCGTGGCGCTGGGCGCCGCGGTGCAGGCGGACGAGCTGCTCCGCCAGTCCGGTCAGGCGCTGCTGCTGGACGTGGCCAGCCAGAGCCTGGGCGTGGGCGTGCTGGGCGGGCGCGTGAAGCGGCTCATCGCGAAGAACACGGGCGTGCCCGTCGTCGCGCGCGACATCTTCTTCCCCGGCACCTCCGGCCAGCACGAGGCGCGCATCCCCGTGTACCAGGGCGAGAGCGAGTTCCAGGACGAGAACCACAAGCTGGGCGAGGTGGTGCTCAAGAACCTGCACGTGGCCGCGCGCGGAGACGTGCCGCTGGAGGTCGTCTTCGAGCTGTCCGGTGAGGCCATCCTGTCCGTGAAGGCCACGGACCTGACGACCGGCAACATGGAGACGGTGCGCCTGGAGGCGCGCGCGGGCCTGCCGCACGGCGAGGCGGAGAAGCTGGGCGCGGAGCAGGCGAACTACGCGAAGTCGCAGGGCGTGGTGGACGCGAAGCGCGCCGAGGAGCTGTTCCGCAAGCTGCTGGAGCGCGGCGAGAAGCTGGCGCGGATGCTCCAGAAGAGCGCGCAGGAGAACCCCAGCCCGGAGGCCGAGGCCGCGGTGGGCACGGTCCAGAAGCTGCTCGACGGCGGGCGCACCGCGCTGGACAGCAAGGATGCGGCGAAGTGCGCCGCCATCGCCCGGCAGCTCACGCAGCTGTTGTCCGGCGGCAAGCAGGAGCCGCGGGCCTGATGAACGCGCCCGGCTCCACCACGCGGGAAGCCGTGTTCGTGGTGGACGACTCGCGCACCGCGCGCGAGGTGGTGCGGCTGCACCTGGCCCGGCTGGGCTGCGAGCCGGTGACGCTGGAGGGCGGCGAGGCGTGTCTGGCGGAGCTGGCCCGCCGCGCGCCCATGCTCATCCTGATGGACCTGCGCATGGAGCGCATGCAGGGCGACGAGGTGTGCCGCGCGGTGAAGTCACACCCCGCGGGCCGCAACGTGCCCGTCATCATGTTCACCTCCGCCGGCGAGCCGCACGAGGTGATGCACTGCTGGCGCGCGGGCGCGGATGACTTCCTGCCCAAGCCCGTCGCGCTCGAGGCGCTGCAGGCCAAGCTGGTGGCGGTGCGCAACGCCCGTGAGCGCGCGAAGGAGGGGCCTCCCAAGGGCCGCCGCGTGCTGCTCGTCGAGGGCGGCCGCTTCCTGCACACGTTCCTGGGCGGCTCGCTGGAGCAGGAGGGCCTGCACGTCCTCTACGCACGCGACGCGCAGGACGCGGAGGCGCTCGCGGCGGAGCACGGCGCGCAGCTCGACGGCTTCCTCGTCGACGTGTCGCGGGCCCCGCGCGAGACGCTGGCCCTGGCCGCGCGGCTGCGCGACGCGAACCCGAAGAAGCCGCTGGTGCTCCTGTCGCGCGCGGAGGAGTCCGGTGAGGTGCTCGCCCGTGCGCAGGCCTTGTCGGGCGCGCCGCTGCTGGAGAAGCGCCACCTGGGCGCCGATGAGCTGCTCGGGCGCGTGCTGTCGCGGCTGACGCCCGACCGCGTCCCCCTGCGGGCCGCCGAGCGCGTGCCCTTCTTCACCGTGGTGGAGTTCGCCCCGCTGGCCGGGGGCGCCGCGCTGACGGGCTTCAGCCACGACGCCAGCCCCGAGGCCCTCTTCGTGCGCACGCTCACCCCGGCGCGCGAGGGCACCCGGTTGTCGTTGAAGGTGTCGCTCGCCGGACAGCGCTCACCGTGCTCGGCCGAGGCCACCGTCGTCTGGGCCAACCCGCCGCGCGCCCCTGGCGCCTTCCGTGCACCGGCGGGCATGGGCCTGCGCCTGGAGCGCATGGACCCGGCGCTGACGCAGCAGTTCGTCCGCTTCGTGCCGCGGACTCACGGATTTCCCCCCACGGGGAATCCGCGCGCCTCAGGTTTCTGAGAGGCCCTGGCGCCCGCAAGCCCCTGGAAATCCCGGTGTCCCGAGTCAGCGTGGTTGCTGGCATGGGGGTGGCAAGAGCGCGCCCGGGCCGTGCCGTCATCCGGGCATGGCGGGCTGGGGGATTCCAGCTCGCGCCGCGGATGGGGCCAACAGACACGAACCGGGAGGAATCTCATGCGGCGATGGAAGCGCTACGGATGGGTGGGGCTGGTGGCGGTGGCTGCGGTGGGTTGTGACGACGACAAGACGTATCCGCAGGTGGAGAACGAGCCGGTGGCGCAGGAGGCGCGGCTGGATGCCTTCGAGGGCTGCGAGGCGCTGGAGCGGCACATCGAGGACACGGCGACGAAGCGGATGCGCGCGTCGGTGGAGTCGATGCGGCCCCGCGGTCTGCAGTGGTGGTTCGGCGACGGCGCGGCGCCCCCCACGGGCGTGCCCATGCCCTCCGAGGACAACGGCGGTGCTGGCGCGCCGCGCGGCCCCGACGACTACACGGGCACCAACAACCAGGTGGCCGGCGTGCACGAGGCGGACTTCGTGCAGAACGACGGCAACCACATCTTCGTGCTGTCCGGGTCCAAGCTGTATGTGAATCGCTCCTGGCCCGCGGACCAGCTCACGCGCGTGTCGTCGCTGGCCATCGAAGGTCAGCCGCGCGAGATGCTCTACGACAAGGAGCGCCAGCGGCTGGTCATCGCGTCGCAGGTGTACGAGGAGCGTCCCGGTCGCCCCTCGGTGTGGGGGGATTCTCCGATGATGGGCGCGCCCCTGCCCGACTGCGCGGGCCCGCGCTGCGGCTACATGCAGGGCGGCACGCTGAAGGTGACGGTGGTGGACGTGTCGGACCTGGCGTCGCCCCAGGTGAAGCAGCAGGTGTTCCTGCCGGGCGGCTACCTCACCGCGCGCCGCGTGGACAGCGCCGTGCGGCTGGTGATGACGGACGAGTTCCGCTGGCCCTCGGACGTGCGCTTCTACCCCGAGTACTCCCGTGAGCTGGAGAACCGCGACAAGATGAACGCGGCGCTCGACGCGCTCATCGTCAAGAACGAGAAGCTCATCCGCGACCAGACGCTGGCGGACTGGGTGGAGCCCGGTCGCCGGGTGGCGGCGGACGGCACCACCACCGCGCTGCCCTTCTCCTGCTCGGACTTCTTCCACGCCAACGCGCCCACGGGGCTGGGCTTCGTGACGGTGCTGTCGCTGGACCTGGACACGGTGGAAGGCGCCGCGCCGCTGGGCCGCACCAGCGTGGTGTCCGCGCCGGGCGTGGTGTACGCGTCCACCGAGTCCCTGTACCTGTCCGCCAACCACTGGTGGTGGCAGCAGGTGGCGGAGCAGTCCGACCACTCGTACATCCACAAGTTCGACATCCGTGAGCCGGCGCGCGCCACGTACGTGGGCAGCGGCTCGGTGGCCGGAGTGCTGGTCAACCAGTTCGCCATGGACGAGCACGAGGGCGTGCTGCGCGTGGCCACCACGGTGACGACGTGGCGCACGGCGGGCAATGGTGACGGCGTGTCGACGCCCACCACCAACGGCCCGGACACCGTGAGCCGGCTGGTGACGTTCGCCCCGAAGAACGGGCGGCTGGAGGAACTGGGACGCAGCGAGGACCTGGCGCCGACCGAGCGCATCTTCAGCGCGCGCTTCGTGGGCAAGAAGGGCTACATCGTGACCTTCCGCCAGACGGACCCGCTCTTCACCTTCGACCTGAGCGACCCGGCGCACCCGCGCAAGGTGGGCGAGCTGAAGATTCCGGGCTTCTCCACGTACATCCACCCGCTGGGCGACACGCACCTGCTCACCTTCGGCGAGGACCGCGACGAGGACGGCGGCTGGCGCAACCGCGCGCTGAAGCTGTCGCTGTTCGACGTGACGGACCTGGCCAACCCCCGCGAGGCCTTCACCCACCGGATGGGGACGAGCGGCTCCAACAGCGAGGCCCTGCACGACCACAAGGCGTTCAACTACTTCGCGGCCAAGGGCCTGGTGGCGGTGCCCTTCGTGGACTGGGACTACAGCCGCCCCGACTACTGGTCCGGCTTCACCAGCGAGCTGCGCGTGTTCCGCGTGGACACGGCCACGGGCTTCACGCCGGTGGGCGCGGTGTCGGCGCGGGACATGTTCCAGCGCTTCGAGCACCCGCACTGGAGCTGGTACTGGGCGCCGGAGGTGCGCCGCAGTGTGATGGCGGATGACTTCGTGTACGCCATCACCGACGCGGGCATCCGCGTGGCCAACGTGGGGGCGCTCCAGACGCCGCTGGCCACCACGTACTTCGACGCGCCCGTGCCCTGAGGCACCGGTGTGACGGCGCGGGGCCTCGGGACACGATGTGGGTCTCGGGGCCCCTTCGTTTCGTGGGCACCCCAGGGGGTCAGGAGAGGGAGCGCGGGGGCGTCGCTCTCGGCTGGCGCATTCCATGGCGGAAGGCGCTATAGGCCGAGGCCGCCATGTCCACCGCCGTCGCACCCTCCTCGTCGTCGCCCCGGCCCGGCTCCCGTCGCGCCGCCATCCTGGCGGAGCTTCGCGCGCTCTCTCGCCTGGCCATCCCCATCGCGATTGCCCAGGGCGGCCAGTCGCTCATGGGGCTGGTGGACACGCTGGTGGTGGGGCGGGCGGGCACGTCGGCGCTGGCCTCCGTGGGGCTGGGCAACGGCCTGTTCTTCGCCGTCAGCGGCTTCGGCATGGGGCTGATGATGGGGTTCGACCCGCTCCTGTCCCAGGCGGTGGGCGGGCGCGCCATGGCGAGGGCACGGGGGCTGCTGTGGCAAGGCGGCTGGATGTCGCTGTTCGCCGGGCTGCTGCTGTTCAGCCTGCTGATGTTGTCGCCCCTGCTCCTGCCGCTCGCGGGCATCGGCGAGACGGAAATCGCGGGGGCCTGGGACTACCTGCTGTGGCGCGGGCCGAGCCTGCCGCTGATGCTGGCCTTCCTGACGATGCGCTCCTATCTCCAGTCCACCGCGTACACGCGGCCGCTGGTGGTGGCGACGGTGCTGGCGAACGTGCTGAACCTGGGCGCGGACATCCTGCTGGTGTTCGGCGGCGCGAACCTGCCCGGGTACCTCGGCCCCCTGCGGGCCGTGCCGGCGATGGGCGTGGCCGGGTCGGCGCTGGCCTCGACGCTGTGCACGATGTTGCAGCTGGGCGTGGTGGTGCTGGCCATCGCGAAGCTGCCCGCGCCGGAGGGCGAGCGGCCCGTGCGTCGGCCCGTGTGGAGCGACCTGGCCCAGGCGATCCGGGTGGGCGTGCCCATCGGCCTGCACATCGCCGCGGAGATTGGCGTCTTCGCGCTGGCGGGCGTGCTGTCGGCGGGGCTGGGAGCCGCGAGCGTGGGGGCGCATCAAATCGCCATCGCGTACTCGAGCGTCACCTTCACGGTGGCCATGGGCATCGGCAACGCGGGGAGCGTGCGGGTGGGCTGGGCGGTGGGCGCGCACGACACGCCCCGGGCGCGGCTCAGCGGCTTCATCGCCTTCGCGGGCGGCGCGGGCTTCATGGCGCTGGGGGCGCTGGCGTTCGCGCTCTTCCCCGGGGCCCTGGCCCGGCTGGCGGGCGCCCCCGAGGACGTGCTCCCGCTGGTGGTGCCCCTGCTGATGGTGAGCGCCATCTTCCAGGTGTTCGACGGGGTGCAGGGCGTGGGCGCGGGCGTGCTGCGCGGCGCGGGCGACACGCGCTTCACGTTCCTGGCGAACATGGTGGGGCACTACGCCATCGGCCTGCCGCTCACGCTGCTGCTGGGCTTCAAGCTGGGGCTGGGCGTGGTGGGCATCTGGTGGGGCCTGTGCGCGGGGCTCATCGCGGTGGCGCTGTCGCTGCTCTGGCGCTTCAACCGCATCAGCGCCGGCACGCTGCGCCCGCTCGAGTCGTGAGCGGGCGCGGCGTCCTCGCCGGCTACCAGGGCAGGTACTGCTGAATCATCTCCCGCCAGACGGGCCAGTCGTGGTTGCCGCCCTGCCAGATGGCGAGCTGGTTGCCGATGTCCTTCTTCCACAACAGGCTGGAGAGGTGCTCGTTGGAGGGGCGGCAGAAGTCGTGCTCGCCCACCGCCAGCACCATCTCCACGCGCTGGAGCGCGGCGAGCTGGCTGTTGTCGTGGACGTTGGGCAGCCACTGCGTGGCGGAGTGGAAGTAGACGTCGTTGTCCTGGTGGCCGTCGAGGAACTCGTCCGTCTCGAACTTGCCGCCCATGGAGATGAGCCGGCGGAAGACGTGCGGGTGGCGCAGGCCCACGTTGTACGTGTGGAAGCCGCCGAAGCTGCACCCGGCCAGGGTGAGGCGCCCGCCGGTGCTGCGGCTCATCAGCAGCGGCACCACCTCGTTGAGCAGGTATTGCTCCCACTCCTGGTGCCGGGCGATGCGGTCATGCGGGTGCACGGACGTGTTGAACCAGGACTCTTCGTCCACGGAGTCCGGGCACACGATGACGTAGCGGCCGGACTGGACGCGGTCGGCGATGGCGCCGATGAGGCCGAAGTCCTCGGCCTGGAAGAAGCGGCCGCGACTGGTGGGCAGCAGCAGCACGGGTTCTCCCGAGTGGCCGTAGAGCAAGAGCTCCATGTCCCGATGCAGGCGCGCGCTATGCCAGCGGTGGTATTCGCGGTTCATGGGGCGCGAGCTTAACCGCGCCGCGTCAAGGACGGGCAACGTCAGGTGCGTGTGGTCCTGACGGACCTCGCTTTCGCCGCGGCGGGTGTCGGGTGCTGGAAGGATGCCCCCGGGGAGTTCAGTCCGGCCAGTTCCCCTCGAGGGCATGGGGGCCTTCGGTGAAGGCGTGCACCAGGTGGGTGCCACCGACGAAGGCGCCGGCCCAGGAGCCGCCCTTGCCGCCGAAGGGCTCCTCGCGGTCTCCGCGCGAGCGCAGCCTGTTGATGCCGACCTTGAAGGCCTGCAGCTGGGAGGCGAGGCGCTCGGCGAGCTGTGGGTCATCGGTGGCCACGGAGGCGACGAGCGCGCCTTGGGAGACATTGGCTTCGCGGATGAGCTCCTCCTCGGAGTCCACGGACATGAGGACGTCGACGGGGCCGAAGGGCTCGCGCAGGTAGAGCTCGCTGTCGCGAGGCACGCCGAAGAGCAGGGTGGGGGCGATGTAGCTCCCGCGCGACTGGCCCGGGGTGAAGGCGTCGTCGGCGAGCGTGCCCTCGTGCAGCACCGCGGCGCCGCGCTCGCGGGCGTCGTCGATGAGCGCGCGCAGCTCCGCCACCTTGCTGGCGGAGATGAGCGGGCCGAAGTCCACGTCGCCGCCGAGCAGTGGGTGGCCCACGCGCAGCGAGGACGCGGCGTCCACGTAGGCGCGCACGAACCGGGGGACGAGGGACTTCTCGACGACCCAGCGGGTGTAGGCGGTGCAGCGCTGCTTGCCGAAGTCGAAGCCCGCGCGAATCTGGCGGGAGAGGCCGTCCCAGTCGGTGAACCGGGTGATGGCGTAGGCGTTCACGCCCTCCATCTCCAGGGCGTAGCGCTTGTTCGTGTCGCGCAGGCGGCGGTGGACCTCGGCGCCGTTGGCGCGGCCGCCGATGAAGGCGACCCCGGCGATGAGCGGGTGGCCCACGAGGGCCTCGGAGAGGTCCTTGCCTCGACCGCCCGCGAGCGACACGGGCAGGCCCGCGCGGCGCATCAGCGCGAAGGCGAGGGTGAGCGAGACGCCGCCCCCTTGCGTGGGAATCTTCGCGATGACCGAGTTCCCCGCGAGCGTCTGCACGAGCACGTTGAGCAGCAGGACGGAGAAGGGATAGTTCCAGGAGGCGATATTCGACACGAGGCCGAGCGGCGCGCGGGACTCGAGCATCGGGCCGATGTTCTCCAGGTACCACTCGAGGCCGGTGAGGCAGCGGTCCACGTCGTTGCTGGCCGTGGGCAGTGTCTTGCCGATGTCCCAGGCGAGGACGCGGACGAGCAGGTCCCGGTGGTCCTCGAGCGAGTCCAGCGCGTCGAGGACGGCGTGCATGCGCGCGTTGAGCGAGCGGGCGGACCAGGGGAGGAACTCGCCGGCGGCCTTCTCCACGGCCTGGACGGCCTGGGCTTGAGAGAGCAGCGGCAGTGACGCGAGCACCTGGCCGTCGATGGGCGAGCGCGCGTCGAACCACGCGGGCGGGTGGACCCAGGAGCCCGCGATGGGGGAGAGCAGACGGCCTTGGGCGTCGAAGGCCTCGGGGATGACTCGCCGGGCTTCGGCCAGCAGGCGGGAGCTTTCGAGGTGAAGCAGGGGCTCACCAACGAGTTCAATCTGCGACATGGGTCCACCTCCTCGCGCGTCGGGATTCGCTCCGAAGGATTGAGGCCGCGTTCATGACGGGTCGCGGCATGGGCGAATATCGTCACGCGCGCGCAGGATGTCTGGGCAAGCGGGCGAGGCCCTGGGTGGACGGCTCCGCCGGGTGGGCGGGGGATGTCAGGGATTGCGACGCCAGAGCTCCGCGTCGCGGGTGAAGTGCTCGCGGACCCATTGCTCGCTGGTGTCGGAGAGCTGCCACTCGCCACGGCCGAGGAGGAGCAGGACGTCGCAACGTGGGAGCAGCTGGAGCGCGGTGCGTTGCGAGTGCGCGTCCTGGAAGGCGGCCTCCGCGTTGGGGAAGCGCGTGGGCGCCAAGAGCGCGTCGTTCAACATGAGGCCGTACGGGTCGACGAACGCGGGATTGCCGAGGGGCAGGCCGGGGAGTCTGTCGGCGGCGATGGCCCACGCGGGCTCGAAGGCGCAGAGCGCTGCATCCGTGGGGACGGTGGACCTGAGCGTCTCACCGAGCGGGAGGAGGAAGCGGTCCTTCTGTTTCGCGGCGCGGAGGACGCCGGGGAGGGTGGTGAGGATGAGGAGGGCGGTGACGGCGAGGGCGATTCGCTGGGTGCGCGCGCCGTGGAGTTGGCGCGCGAGAAAGTCCGCGCCGAGGCCCGCGAGGACGGCGGTGGTGGGGGCGAGGTGCGCGTTGTACTGGGACCAGTAGCTCTTGGAGGCGAGGAAGGTGGCGACGGTGAGGAGCCACGCGGCGCTGAAGAGGCGCTCGGTGACGGCGTCCTGCTGACGCGTGCGCGCGAGGGCCACGGTGACGCCGATGACGGTGACGAGGGTGAGGCCCAGGCGTCCGTCGACGAGGATGGAGAGCAGGCGACTGGTGAGGCTCGAGTCTCCGTCGGGAGGGCGGAGGAGCTGGAAGCGCAGCAGGCCCTGGAGCATCGCGTCCGGGGCGAGGAGGAAGAAGGGGCCGAGCCACAACAGGCCCACGCCCGCGGCGACGAGGATGACGCGGGCGACGCGCGAGCCTTCGCGTGACATGCCGCGAGCCCAGGCGACGGCGAGGACCCAGGCGCCCGCGGTCAGCTTGATGGCGCAGGCGGTGGCGAGCAGGGCTCCGGCGAGGAGGTCTCCTCGCTGTGTCTGTCTTTGCGTGGTGGAGGGGCGGAGCCAGACCCACGCGAGGGTGAGACAGGTGAGGTTGAGGAGGGGCTCGAGGAAGGGGCCACGCTCGGTGGACACGGCCTCGGGGTAGACGGCGTAGGCGAGCGCGGCGACGAGGCCCGTGCGAGTGCCCCAGCGCTGCTGGGCGATGCGGCCGCTGAGCAGGGTGCTGAGTGCACCCGCGAGCGGCATGAGCCAGCGGACGACGGAGAAGGCGAGGGCGGGGCCGAGGCCGTGTGAGAGCGCGGCCACGGGGGAGAGCAGCACGGTGATGCCGGGCGGGTGGACGAAGAAGTAGTCGCGATAGGGCAACAGGCCCTGGGAGAGGAGCGCGGCGGCGCTGAAGTAGACACCCTCGTCATAGTCGACGGGATGGCCGAGCGCGCCGCCCCGGTGGAAGAAGCCCGCGATGCGCAGGAGCCACGCGCCGGCCGCGACGAGCAGCAGGGGCCACCAGGGCTGACGATGCGCGGGCTCGCGGTGCACTGGACGGCGCGTACCAGATGCCCCTGGGTGTGTCGAGGTGAACCCCGGCTCCCGGGCGCGGTTGACTCAGGGGACGTCTGGGGCGGTGACTGTCTTTATCGCGGGACGGTCCATACCCCCGGGGAGGTAGGGACGACCTTTCATGAAGCTGTCATAGCTCCCTGCGTGCGATGGAAACGCGCGTGGGTTTGTGTCATGGCTATGGACAGTGACAAGGGATTGGACCTGCGATGGCAGGTGGTGGGGGGATGATGTCTGGCGATGTGTCTTCGCGCGGGGTGACGGCGGAGCCGCTGGCTCACGTCACGGCGGAGGGGCGTCCACATCTGCTCCGCGAGCACTTGATGGAGGTGGGGCGCCTGGCCGCGCTGTTCGCGGCCCGCGAGGACATGCGCGTGTTCTGTGAGCTGGCGGGGCGCTGGCACGACCTGGGCAAGTACCGGCCCCACTTCCAGTCGCGCATCCGCAAGGAGAACGGCTTCGAGGCCCACCTGGAGGTGGGGAGCTCCTCGGACAAGGACCATGCGACGGCGGGCGCGCTGTGGGCCTTGCGCATGGAGCGGCGGCTGGGGCCCCTGGCGATGGCCATCGCGGGACACCACGGTGGACTGCGTGACGCGGAGAAGTTCCGGAGTCGCGTAGGAGACCCCGAGAAGCTGAAGCTCCTGGAGGAAGCGCTGACGGCGGGCGTTCCGGAAGACCTGCGTTCGCTGACGCCAGGGCTGGACTTCAGCTGGCTCGAGAAGCTCTCCAAGCACCGGCTCGAGTTCTGGACGCGGATGCTGTTCTCGTCCCTGTGCGACGCGGACTTCCTGGACACGGAGGCCTTCTACGACGCGTCCCGGGTCGAAGCGCGGCGCGTCGGCGCGACGTTGGAGCAGCTCGCGCGAGCGCTGCGGGCCTTCATGGACCAGAAGCAGAGCGGTGCGCCGGACACGCCGGTGAACCGGGTCCGACGCGAGGTGCTCTCGGCGGTGCTCGCGCGCGCGCCGAGTCCGCCGGGTGTCTTCAGCCTCACCGTGCCCACGGGCGGCGGCAAGACGCTGACCTCCATGGCGTTCGCGCTGGAGCATGCTCGGGCACGAGGGCTTCGGCGGGTCATCGTCGCCATCCCCTACACGTCCATCATCGAGCAGAGCTCGGGGGTGTATCGGGAGGCCTTTGGCGAGCTGGGGAGCGCCGTCATCGAGCACCACTCGTCCGTGGACCCCAAGCGGGAGACGGCGCTCAACCGCGTGGCCAGCGAGAACTGGGACGCGCCGGTCATCGTCACCACCACGGTGCAGCTGTTGGAGAGCCTGTTCGCCTGTCGGACCTCGGCGTGCCGCAAGCTGCACAACATCGCCGGGAGCGTCATCGTATTGGACGAGGCGCAGACGCTGCCTCCCGCGCTGCTGACCACCATCCTGGACGGGTTGAAGACGCTGGTGGAGGACTACGGCTGCTCGGTGGTCATCTGCACCGCGACCCAGCCCGCGCTGGGCATGCGTCCTGGGTTTCCCGAGGGCTTTTTCTCGGTCCAGGAGCTGGTGCCGCCGGAGCTGAACGCCTTCGAGCGGCTGCGCCGCGTGACGGTGCGCTGGCCCGAGAGCCGCGAGCCCATGTCCTATGAGGCGCTGGCCGAGGCCGTGGCCGGCGAGCGCGATGTGCTCGCGGTGGTCCACCGTCGGGATGACGCGCGCGAGCTGTGCGCGCTGGTGGACGCGCGTGTCGGTGAGGGGACGACGCTGCACCTGTCCGCGCTGATGTGCCCGGAGCATCGCTCCAGGGTGCTGGCGGACATCCAGAAGCGGAAGCGGCGCGGGGAGCCGGTGCGACTGGTGGCGACGCAGTTGGTCGAGGCCGGCGTGGACCTGGACTTCGCCGTCGTCTACCGGAGCCTGGCGGGGCTGGACTCGCTGGCTCAGGCGGCGGGGCGCTGCAATCGCGAGGGTCGGCTGGAGACGCTCGGCGAGCTCCGTGTGTACGAGGCGAAGACGCAGCCGCCCCCCGGCGTGCCGCAGGCGGCGCTGGCGGTGACCCGGACGCTGCTGGCGCAGGACCCCGCGCTGGACCTGTTCTCACCCGACAGCTTCCGTCGGTACTTCGAGCGGCTCTACGCGAACGCGGCTCGGGATGGGAAGGGCATCCAGGAGGCTCGGGCGGCGCTCAAGTACGAAGAGGTCTCCACGAAGTTCCGGCTCGTGGAGGACGACTGGAGCGCGCCCGTGGTGGTGCCCTTCGAGGGCTGTGAGGCGGTGCTCGACGAGGTGCGGCGACTGGGGCCCTCGCGTGAGCGGCTGCGGGCCTTGCAGCGCTTCACGGTGACGGTGCCGCGCAAGCTCCGCGAGGTCTGGGTGGAGCGGGAGCTGGCGGGCGTCGCGGCGGAGACGGTGGTGTTCCTCGGGCCCGAGCATCGGTCCGCCTACGACGAGACCTTCGGGCTGCTGCGCGACCGGGTGGGAGTGCTCGACCCGGCCTTCCTCATTCCCGGCTGACGAACTTCAGGAGGTGTGTGGATGAAGACGAGCAAGCGGTTTCGCGTGCGGGCCCGAGGGCCCGTGGCCTGCTTCACCCGCCCGGAGATGAAGGCCGAGCGGGTGAGCTACGAGGTGATGACACCCTCGGCGGCGAGGGGCGTCTTGGAGGCCATCCTCTGGAAGCCGGCCATCCGCTGGCAGGTCCACGAGATCGCCGTCCTCGCGCCCGTGCGGTGGACGAGCTTCCGCCGCAACGAGGTGAACAGCCGCGCCGTGGTGGGGAAGTTCGACTACGCGGCGGACGAGGACCGCGCGCAGCGCAACACGGTGGCGCTGCGAGATGTGGACTACGCCATCACCGCGTCGTTCTCGCTCGTGGCGGGCAAGGCGGGCCCCGAGGACAACGTCCGCAAGTTCGAGGAGATGTTCGAGCGGCGGCTGGAGAAGGGGCAGTTCTTCCACGCGCCGTACCTGGGCTGCCGCGAGTTCGCCGCGCGCGTGGAGCCGATGGTGGAGGACGTCCGGCCCGTGGACCTGGAGGTCGAGCGCAGACCACTGGGGCTCGTGTTCTACGACTTCGAGTTCGGTGAAGCGACGCGCCCGCTGTTCTTCGAGGCGTCCCTGGACCGGGGCGTGCTCCACGTGCCGGGCCGGGACGAAGTGCTCAAGCAGAACGGAGGCCAGCCATGATGCTCACGGCGCTCAACGACTTCGCGCGCGAGCGCGGGTTGGTGGACGACCCGCTCTACGAGACGAAGCCCGTGGACTTCCTCATCCGCCTGAGCGCGAAGGGGAAGCTGCTGGGACTGGAGCCCACGCAGGACGAGAAGGGACGGGGCAAGCCCCTGTCGATTCCGAGACTGCCAACGCGCGCCGTGAACATCGCCGCGGGCTTCCTGGCGGACAACACCAAGTACGTCCTGGGCCATGACCCCGAGGCCCGGGAGGGCAAGGCCGACAAGGGGGCGCCACGGCTGGCTGCCTTCGTGAAGCTGGTGAAGGAGGCGGCGGCGGACACGAAGGTGCCCGAGCTGCGCGCCGTGGAGAAGTTCCTCGAGGACGACGCGGCGCGCGCGAAGGTCGTCGAGGAGCGCGCGGCGGATGAGTGGACGGGCTCGGAGTTGTTCGCCTTCGTCGTGGGCGATTCGCTCGACCCCGTGCATCAGCTCCCCGAGGTTCGTGCATGGTGGGAGAAGCGGAGCGCGCACGCCGCCGCCCAGGGCAAGGTCGGTCTGTGTCTGGTGACCGGGACCGTGGGCGTGGTGGCGCGGACCCATCCGAAGTTGAAGAACATCCCGGAGGCCCAGGGCGCGGGGGCGGCCCTGGTGTCGTTCAACGCGGACGCCTTCGAGTCGCATGGGATGGAGCAGGGAGACAACGCACCCGTCTCGCAGCAGGCCGCGCTCGGGTACGTGCTCGCGCTCAACGACCTGCTCCGCAAGTCGGAGACCCGCCGGTTCCGACAAGGCATCCAGCTGGGGGATGGCTCGGTGTTGGTGTTCTGGACCAACAGCACCGCCGAGCAGGAGAGCCAGCTGCTGGCCCTGCTCGACCCGACAGAGGAGGACCTGCGGCGCTTGCTGGAGGCGCCGCTCATCGGCCTGGAGCCCGGAGCGCTGGATGCGAGGCGCTTCTATGCCGTCACCCTCGCTGGCAACTCCGGCCGTGTCGCCGTGCGCGACTGGTTCCAGACCAGCGTCGGTGAGGTGAAGGAGAGCCTTCGCCGGTACTTCGCGGATCTGCGGCTGGGCGCGGTGGCACAGGACAAACCCACGCCCATCTGGCGCCTGCTCAAGGCCGTCGAGGCCCCGTCTGGACGCGGGCTGAGTCCCGACGTCGCGACGCGGATGCTGGGCGCGGCGTTGAGGGGACAGCCCTTCCCGCGACAGCTGCTCTCAGCGGCGCTGGACCGTCTGCGGCTTCCCCCCTCGGACGACAAGCTCGAGCGCGAGCAGCTCCGCCTCCGCGTCGCGCTCATCAAGGCCACCCTCATCCGGCTTCCCCGCAGTGGACCCACTTCCCTGGAGGTCTCCGTGTCATTGGACAAGAGCAACACGTCCCAGTCGTATGTCCTCGGTCGGCTCTTCGCCGTGCTGGAGCGCCTGCAGGGCGCGGCGCTGGGCGACATCAACGCCAGCATTCGTGATCGATATTTCGGTGCGGCCTCGCGCAACCCCGTCACCGTCTTCCCCCGGTTGCTCCAGCTCTCCGTGCACCACGCCTCGAAGGCGGAGGCTGGCGGCTGGTTGGAGAAGAAGAAGGGCGAGGTGATGGCGCTGCTGCCCTCGGAGAATCCCTTCCCGCCCGTGCTCTCGCTCGAGAACCAGGGGCTCTTCGCGGTGGGCTACTACCACCAGCGCGAGGATTTCTTCACGAAGCGCCCGCAGGCCGAAGGCAAGGCCGCGAAGGACGCTTCCTCCAAGTCTGACGACTGACCACCGCTTCCACGATTCCCATACGAGAGAGAGAACGCCATGTCCGAGCTCAAGAACCGCCACGACTTCGTCCTGCTGTTCGACGTCCAGGATGGCAACCCCAACGGAGACCCCGACGCGGGGAACCTGCCGCGCATCGACCCGGAGACGGGAGACGGCCTGGTCACGGATGTCAGCCTCAAGCGCAAGGTGCGCAACTTCATCCTGCTCACTCAGGAGAAGAAGCCCGGGTTCGACATCTTCGTGAAGGAGAAGGCCGTCCTGAACTCCACCATCGCCCAGGCCTACAAGGACCTGGGCGTCGACCTGAACGAGAAGCCCAAGAGCGACAAGGATGGCAAGAAGCGCAACACCAAGGGCGAGGCCCAGGGCTCCGAGGTGGACCAGGGCCGTGCGTGGATGTGCAAGACGTTCTTCGACGTGCGGACGTTCGGCGCCGTCATGTCCACGGGCGCCAACGCGGGACAGGTCCGCGGGCCGGTGCAGCTCACGTTCGCCCGCTCCGTGACGCCCATCGTCTCGCTGGAGCACTCCATCACCCGCATGGCCGTGGCCACCGAGGCGGAGGCGGAGAAGCAGGGCGGCGACAACCGCACCATGGGGCGGAAGAACACGGTGCCGTACGGGCTCTACCGCGCGCATGGCTTCGTCTCGCCGCACCTGGCGAAGCAGACGGGCTTCAGCTCGGGCGACCTGGACCTGCTGTTCAAGGCCTTCCTGAACATGTTCGAGCTGGACCGCAGCGCGGCGCGCGGCCTGATGTCCATGCGCAAGGTCATCGTGTTCAAGCACGGCTCGGAGTTGGGCAATGCGCCCGCGCACGCGCTGTTCGACCGGGTGCAGGTGACGCCCGTGAACGGGGAGAAGCCCGCGCGCTCGTTCAAGGACTACACGGTGAAGGTGGACACCGCGAAGCTGCCGCAGGGCATCGAGGTGATGGAACTGGCGGGATGACCTCCGCTCGCGAGACGTGGGTGGCGCTGTCCGCATTGCAGCACCTGTTGTTCTGTGAGCGGCAGGCGGCGCTCATCCACGTGGAGCAGCTCTGGCGGGAGGATGTGCGCACCGCGACGGGGCGGCTGCTCCATGAGCGGGTGGACCTGCCCGGGCATGATGCTCGGCCCGGGCGGCGCGTGGAGCGCGCGGTGAGGCTGGGGTGTGAGCGGCTGCGATTGGTGGGGCGCGCGGACCTGGTGGAGTACCACCCGGATGCCTCGAGCCCCACCGGGTGGCGGCCGTATCCCGTGGAGGTGAAGCGGGCGAAGCGCAAGTCACTCGAGGCGGACTGTGTGCAGCTCTGTGCCCAGGCGCTGTGCCTGGAGGAGATGCACGGTGTCCCTGTTCCCGAGGGTGCGCTGTTCCATGGCGCGCAGCATCGGCGGCAGGTGATTGTGCTGGATGCGCGGCTGCGGGCCCGGACGGAGGAGGCGGTGGCTCGGATGCATGAGCTGCTGGCGCGGGGGAGCGTGCCCGTGGTGGCGAGGGCTCCGAAGTGTGAGTCGTGCTCGCTGGAGCCGCTGTGCCTGCCGCACGTCACGGCGGGACAGCGGCGTGCCTCCGAGCATCTGCGGCGGATGGTGGACCTGGAGGAGGTGTCGTGACCACCGCGCTCAATACGCTGTTCATCACCGTGGAGGGCACCCGCCTGAACAAGGAGGGGGAGCGGGTGGTGGTGACGGTCCAGGGCGAGAAGAAGGCGGAGGTGCCGCTGCGGCACCTGCGCTCGGTGGTGTGCCTGGCGCGGGCGTGGATGACGCCGGAGCTGTTGGAGAGCTGTGTCGAGGCGGGCATCCACGTGTCCTTCTTCGGGATGACGGGGCGCTTCCTGGCGCGCGTCGAGGGGCTTCCGGGGGGAAATGTGCTGCTGCGCCGCGAGCAGTATCGCGCGGCGGATGATGGGGGGAGGACGTTGGCCATCGCTGGGGCGATGGTGGTGGGGAAGGTGAGCAACGCGCGGCAGTTTCTCCTGCATGCGAAGCGGGACGCGGCGGCGGAGCAGGCGCAGCCGTTGGAGGAGGCGGCGCGGAAGCTCGCCGAGCACTTGCGTGCGGTGGGGCGAGCGGAGGAACTGGCGCAGGTGCGCGGGCTGGAGGGCATCGCGGCCCGGGACTACTTCGAGGTGTTCCCGTGCCTGCTCAAGGGCGGGGCGCGACGGTTCGGGTTCGATGGGCGGAATCGCCGGCCTCCGAGGGACCCGCTGAATGCGTTGCTGTCGTTTGGTTATGCGCTGCTGGCGCAGGACTGCGCGGGGGCGCTGGCGGGAGTGGGGTTGGACCCGGCGGTGGGGTTTCTTCATGAGGACCGGCCGGGGCGGCTGTCGCTGGCGTTGGACTTGATGGAGGAGCTGCGTGCGCCCGTGGTGGACCGGCTGGTGTTCTCGCTGGTGAACCGGGGGCAGCTCAAGCCGGAGGACTTCAAGGAGGAGGCCGCGGGTGCGGTGATGCTGCGGGACGAGGCGCGCAAGGCGTTCCTCGTGGCGTACCAGGCGGCGAAGCAGGTGGAAGTGCAGCATGTCTTCCTGGGGCAGCAGACGAGCTGGGGGCTGGTGCCGCACCTGCAGGCGTTGTTGCTGGCGAGGACCCTTCGAGGGGAGCTGGACGGATATCCTCCGTTCGCGGTGCGCTGATGCGGAAGGTCACCGTGCTCGTCTGCTACGACGTTCAGGTGAGTGACCCGACGGGCCCCAAGCGGCTCCGGCGGATGGCTCGGATGTGCAAGGACCATGGGGTCCGGGTGCAGTACTCGGTGTTCGAGTGCGTGCTGGAGCCGAAGGACTGGGTCGTGCTGCGCGCACGGCTGCTCTCGGAGCTGGATGCGGAGAGCGACAGTCTGCGGTTCTACTTCTTGAGCGAGGATGTCGCTCGGAAGACGGAGCACCATGGCACGCGGGTTCCATTGGATGTCGAGGGGCCGCTCATCCTGTGAGCGGCTTGCCTGCCCTGACTGGGGCGCGCGAACCTGTCCCGGTGCGTGCTTCGTCGGAGGTTCGCGCTCTTTGAAATCTCGAATAGTCGTAGGGAGTTACGCGGAGGTGACGAGGCACGCGGACTGGATGGACGGGCCTGTGGACCCAAGTTCGCGCGGACCGGCCGGATTCCCGAGTGATTGTGGTAGTTTGGACGGGCAGGGTCGCTCCTCGTGACCGCGAGGAGCGTGGGTTGAAACAAGAGCACCAAGGCCGCGCTCACGCTCGCGTCGTCGCTCCTCGTGACCGCGAGGAGCGTGGGTTGAAACCTCACGCTCCCAGTTCCGCCGCGAACGCAGTGGACGTCGCTCCTCGTGACCGCGAGGAGCGTGGGTTGAAACCTCTACCCACAGATTCAGCATGCCGTTGCCCAGGAGCGTCGCTCCTCGTGACCGCGAGGAGCGTGGGTTGAAACTGGAGATGGAAGAGGAGGAAGCGTGAACTTCATGGTCGCTCCTCGTGACCGCGAGGAGCGTGGGTTGAAACGGGCCGAGGTCGTAGACGCCTCTGCCGGGGCTCGTCGCTCCTCGTGACCGCGAGGAGCGTGGGTTGAAACGCTGGGACGTAGCAGCGCGGAGTGAGCCCCGTCAGTCGCTCCTCGTGACCGCGAGGAGCGTGGGTTGAAACGGGTGTTGCTACGGCGGTGCTGCGACTACGTCGTCGCTCCTCGTGACCGCGAGGAGCGTGGGTTGAAACGCCCACGTCTCGGTGAAGTCGGCCGCGTCGGCCAGGTCGCTCCTCGTGACCGCGAGGAGCGTGGGTTGAAACGATGGGGTCTGGGCGCTCTCCGAGCACGCTGAGGTCGCTCCTCGTGACCGCGAGGAGCGTGGGTTGAAACTTGAGGTTGGCCAGCGTGCGCTCGCTGTCCACGAAGGTCGCTCCTCGTGACCGCGAGGAGCGTGGGTTGAAACACCTTGACGGCCATGCCCACCGAGAAGGGGCGAGTCGCTCCTCGTGACCGCGAGGAGCGTGGGTTGAAACCCTTTGGCCTCCAGTGCATTTTTCTCAGCCCGGGTCGCTCCTCGTGACCGCGAGGAGCGTGGGTTGAAACCGCCAAATCCACATTGAGCGCTGCGCCCTAAATGGTCGCTCCTCGTGACCGCGAGGAGCGTGGGTTGAAACCTCGTGGTGGGCACTGCGGAGGGCCCGAGTCAGGTCGCTCCTCGTGACCGCGAGGAGCGTGGGTTGAAACGCCCTCGGCGTCCGTCAGCGGGCCGTCAGGCGGCGTCGCTCCTCGTGACCGCGAGGAGCGTGGGTTGAAACTGACGAGGACAGCACCGTCGTCATCAGCCTGCTGTCGCTCCTCGTGACCGCGAGGAGCGTGGGTTGAAACGTCTGCTGCTGCATCTGGGCATTCGCGAGGTTCGGTCGCTCCTCGTGACCGCGAGGAGCGTGGGTTGAAACGGCCTGCCGCACCAGGGCGCGCCTGACGGTGCGTCGCTCCTCGTGACCGCGAGGAGCGTGGGTTGAAACCTTCCCCGCAGTCTCCAGCCTGGCGCGGGGCCGTCGCTCCTCGTGACCGCGAGGAGCGTGGGTTGAAACGTTGTAGAAGTCCTGCGCCATGACGAAGTCCGGGCGTCGCTCCTCGTGACCGCGAGGAGCGTGGGTTGAAACGGCGTGAAACCGGCCTCACGCATGCCGGCCTTGTCGCTCCTCGTGACCGCGAGGAGCGTGGGTTGAAACTCACGCAACATGGGGCGGATGAGGTCCCACGTCCGTCGCTCCTCGTGACCGCGAGGAGCGTGGGTTGAAACCACTCCGGGCAGCGGCGGCGCGTCGCGGCCTTCTGTCGCTCCTCGTGACCGCGAGGAGCGTGGGTTGAAACACCTCGACGCGGTACAGGGCGTACTTGTCCTTGAGTCGCTCCTCGTGACCGCGAGGAGCGTGGGTTGAAACATCGCGGGGGACAGCGACTCCACCGCCCGGAAGTCGCTCCTCGTGACCGCGAGGAGCGTGGGTTGAAACTCTGCGGCGCGGGCGCGCGCGTCAGCGATTGAAGTCGTCGCTCCTCGTGACCGCGAGGAGCGTGGGTTGAAACTGGCTCGACACGCTCAGCATGAGCCGCGCCCTGTCGCTCCTCGTGACCGCGAGGAGCGTGGGTTGAAACAAGGCCGGCGACGCCTTCTCCTTCGCGACCACGGTCGCTCCTCGTGACCGCGAGGAGCGTGGGTTGAAACTGCGCCAGAGGTGGAGGAGTTGGTGGACGCGAAGGTCGCTCCTCGTGACCGCGAGGAGCGTGGGTTGAAACCAGACGACGTGCGTTTCGGACTCCGCGCCGTCAGTCGCTCCTCGTGACCGCGAGGAGCGTGGGTTGAAACTCCCCCACCTCGGACAGCGCCGCGCGCAGCGGCAGTCGCTCCTCGTGACCGCGAGGAGCGTGGGTTGAAACTGGAGCTCCGCCCGAGCCGGGCGCGGCACCATGTCGCTCCTCGTGACCGCGAGGAGCGTGGGTTGAAACATGAGGTAGCCGGTGAACACCTTCTCCCCGTCCAGTCGCTCCTCGTGACCGCGAGGAGCGTGGATTGAAACACCCGTACATCCACTCGAGGCAGTGCCACGTGGTCGCTCCTCGTGACCGCGAGGAGCGTGGGTTGAAACTCGAGTCCCTCCGGTGACCGCATGGGCCCAGGAAGTCGCTCCTCGTGACCGCGAGGAGCGTGGGTTGAAACCATGCCGCTCGGTCGGGGTAGTCCGCCGCCATCGTCGCTCCTCGTGACCGCGAGGAGCGTGGGTTGAAACAATGATAGGCGCAGCCTCGCGCGTCGCTTGGGCCGTCGCTCCTCGTGACCGCGAGGAGCGTGGGTTGAAACGTCAGCTCGCGCTTGATGTTCATCGCCTCCTGGGTCGCTCCTCGTGACCGCGAGGAGCGTGGGTTGAAACTGTACCACGGGGATGCACAGGCGCGCGGCCTCCGTCGCTCCTCGTGACCGCGAGGAGCGTGGGTTGAAACAGCTGCGCCTCCTGCTTCGCCGCCAGCTTGGGGGTCGCTCCTCGTGACCGCGAGGAGCGTGGGTTGAAACACCAGCAGAGGTAGAATTCAGGCGAAGTTGAAGGTCGCTCCTCGTGACCGCGAGGAGCGTGGGTTGAAACATCGGCGGCGTCTACGGCAGCCTCAACCAGCAGGGTCGCTCCTCGTGACCGCGAGGAGCGTGGGTTGAAACAGGGCCTCAAGCTCATCGTCGGTCAGCATCGGAAGTCGCTCCTCGTGACCGCGAGGAGCGTGGGTTGAAACTCAGGCGGGAGGCGCGTCAGTTTCTCGTACAGCGTCGCTCCTCGTGACCGCGAGGAGCGTGGGTTGAAACACGTGTCACCGGCCGATACGGCGTTGTCGAGAAGTCGCTCCTCGTGACCGCGAGGAGCGTGGGTTGAAACGCGCGCGCGGCCTTGTGCGCCGCGAGGTCCTTCGGTCGCTCCTCGTGACCGCGAGGAGCGTGGGTTGAAACATGTTGTTCGCACCGGCCGAGGCGGGCGGACGCCTGTCGCTCCTCGTGACCGCGAGGAGCGTGGGTTGAAACGCACCGTCCTCCGCGCCGAGTGTCTCGGCGCGGTCGCTCCTCGTGACCGCGAGGAGCGTGGGTTGAAACCCCGGGCCCGCGTTGCACAAGCTGCGCTCAGGTGGTCGCTCCTCGTGACCGCGAGGAGCGTGGGTTGAAACCAGGAGGAGATTCGCAGCATGCGCCCGGGGCAGTCGCTCCTCGTGACCGCGAGGAGCGTGGGTTGAAACCACTGGTCACGGCCGCCACGCCCAGGTGTCGGCGTCGCTCCTCGTGACCGCGAGGAGCGTGGGTTGAAACCACTCGGCGGGGAAGCGGTCCACGCGCGAAGGTGCGAAGTCGCTCCTCGTGACCGCGAGGAGCGTGGGTTGAAACTTGACCACTTGGCGCGCCTCGACCGCGCCGGAGGTCGCTCCTCGTGACCGCGAGGAGCGTGGGTTGAAACTCCGTCTCCGCTACCACCTCCCCATGCACCATGGTGTCGCTCCTCGTGACCGCGAGGAGCGTGGGTTGAAACTGGTTCGCGGTGCCCACGTCCTTGGCGCCCCGCGTCGCTCCTCGTGACCGCGAGGAGCGTGGGTTGAAACTCAGCGGTCAATGCTCATATCCGGGCGCTGTCCGTCGCTCCTCGTGACCGCGATGAGCGTGGGTTGAAACCCATGTCGAATGCGACCAAGCAGTACACGTCCACGTCGCTCCTCGTGACCGCGAGGAGCGTGGGTTGAAACTCCCCCTCGCCGCACCAGCGATGAAACGTGGTGTCGCTCCTCGTGACCGCGAGGAGCGTGGGTTGAAACACGTGCTCGGGGCGGTCGAGGGCGCGGAACAGCAGTCGCTCCTCGTGACCGCGAGGAGCGTGGGTTGAAACCAGCGAGTCGGGGCACCTCATGGGCGGCCCCCGCAGTCGCTCCTCGTGACCGCGAGGAGCGTGGGTTGAAACAACGCCGGGGCGACCGAGGCCGACATTTGGCCCGTCAGTCGCTCCTCGTGACCGCGAGGAGCGTGGGTTGAAACTTCTACGTGGCCAAGGCCTCCCGCTCCGAGCGCGGTCGCTCCTCGTGACCGCGAGGAGCGTGGGTTGAAACGATGACGTCGAACGCGGCGTCGCCGGGATCCACCGACAGTCGCTCCTCGTGACCGCGAGGAGCGTGGGTTGAAACGTGACCCCAAGGTCATGGCCGAAATCATCGAGGGTCGCTCCTCGTGACCGCGAGGAGCGTGGGTTGAAACTCTTGCATGCGTCTCTCCCGGCTGACGGTGGCGTCGCTCCTCGTGACCGCGAGGAGCGTGGGTTGAAACGCAATGGCGTCAAGCAACTCGGACTCAATGGGCGTCGCTCCTCGTGACCGCGAGGAGCGTGGGTTGAAACACGGACCGCATCCTCGCGGAGAACGCCGGGCTGTCGTCGCTCCTCGTGACCGCGAGGAGCGTGGGTTGAAACCGGTTCCGGGGCCATCTGTCTTTGGCCCGCGTTTGTCGCTCCTCGTGACCGCGAGGAGCGTGGGTTGAAACCTCGATGTGGAGCCAGTCGTGCTGTTGCGTGCGTCGGGTCGCTCCTCGTGACCGCGAGGAGCGTGGGTTGAAATATCACGGACGCGGGCAACGAAATCCTGGTGAAGTCGCTCCTCGTGACCGCGAGGAGCGTGGGTTGAAACTCCATGTCCAGCCAGAGCGTGAGCTGCACCTGTCGCTCCTCGTGACCGCGAGGAGCGTGGGTTGAAACCAGGCGTCATCGTTCGACACAATCGGCTCGTCGTCGCTCCTCGTGACCGCGAGGAGCGTGGGTTGAAACGGTGCGCCGGCCCGGTGGCACCACCACGAACTGTCGCTCCTCGTGACCGCGAGGAGCGTGGGTTGAAACCAGCACGCTGGTTAGAATGCCCTGCAGATGGGGTCGCTCTCCGTCACGGCAGAGAGCCTGAGGCGCATGCCTCAACCAGATGATCTAAGGTCCAATGTCGGAGAGGGGATGGCGCGATTCTTCTGGGTAGACGAAGACAACGCGGTCGTGCGCCGGCATGGCGGTGAGGTTCATGGCGGGCGCAAGTGGAAGCTCCCTGGGTTGCTGCGGTGCCCGACGTGTGATGCCACGTGGAGTGGCTCCGGACATTTCTTCCCTGGCGTGGACCTGTCCTCGCTGCCAGAGCGTCGTGAACTCGAGAGGGCGAGGCCCGAGCCTCTTCCCGAGCTCGACCGCTTGCGTGCGCTGGTTCGCCCCTTCACCCCCTCAGGTGCCGCACTGCCTCCCGGAACAGGCTTCGGACCGCTGGAGGGAACGGGATTCGGAAAGCTCCCGGCGTTTGCCTGGGTCGTCGAGGTGCTGCTCGTCCACCAGCAAGCCCTGGAGATGCTCCAGGCGGAAGGTCTCCGAGGTCTCCAGGGGTTCCCTGCCGAGCTGAGGTTCCGACAGAAGAATCCACCAGCTCTGGTCGAGCTGCAGGCTCCGCCACTGGGACGACTGCACCCGGATTGCTTTCCTCCGAGTCATCCTCCCCCATGCCCGACCTGTGGTCGGCTGGGACTCCGGCGGCCTGATGAGCCCATCCTGGAGGCGGCTTCTCTTCCCACGGACATCGACCTGTTCCGTGTGGGCAACTTCGCCACGATGGTCATTGGCACCTCGCGCTTCAAGGAGGCAGTCGAACAACTCGGGCTCGATGGCCTCACCTTCCGCGAACTCCCCCTTCGTTGAGGCTCGTTCGGGAGACCGCGTGGGACTGTGCGAGGATGTCAGCCGCCTTCTCGACTCCAGGTCGTGGGCTTTGGCGCTCGATTGTTCCCAGCGAGGGGTGGTGGATGTCCGGTGAGAACTTCTACGACCTGGGGATTGCGGACCTCCCTCAGTGGGTCCTGGAGCTGCCTGTTCTGGCTGCTGGTGGCGAGTTGGAAGACCCCTGGATGTTCGGAGATGGAAGGCACCTTCCCGACCCAGGACCGCTGAGGAGCAGACCGTTTCGTGATGGACCGCAGCGGTCTTTCTCCGTGGCGAACGCAGGGCGAACTCCTATCGCGGATGAACAGGTCGCGAGGGTCTTTCTCACGCTGGCCCCAGACGACGTCCAGGCCTTCCTCATCGAGGTCGAGGGCGCGAAGACGGCGCTCTACATCATCAATGCAACCCGGTGCTTCAATTGCGTCGATGAGGAGAGCTCCTTGGAAGTGCAGCGCTACCCTCCAGAGGATGTCGCGCCCGAAAGGGTGGGGATGTACCGCGCTATTCACGGGCTGCGCATCGACCCGTCCAGGACAGCGGGAGCCCGTGTCTTCCGGCTACAGGGCTACTCCTCCGCGTTCATTGTCTCCGAGGAGATCAAGAGTGCATTGGAGGAAGTCGGGAATCTTGGAGTGACGTTCGAGCGCGTCACTGGACCGCGCTGAAGACGGATGAAGGTGGGGACACATGGGGCGGTTCTTCTGCATCGGTGAAGACACGGAGACCGTGGCCGGATACGGCGGGAGCTTCAATGCCGAGCATCGGTGGTTCCTGCCCGGAGTGAAGGACTGTCCCGGCTGTCGCGCGAGCTGGAGTGACCTCGGCTGCTCCTACCCCAGTGTCGACCTGTCCCCCATCGCGGAGCACCGCTCGTTCGAGGAGAACAGGTCCGAACCCTTCACGGAGTTCGTGCGACTGCGTGAGCTCGTCCGCCCGCTGCTCCCTCCCGGTTCCCCACTGCCTCCAGGCACGGAGCTCGGTCCCCTCACCGGCAAGGCGCTCGGGAAGTTCCCTTCGTTCTCCTGGTTCATCGCTTCGCTCGTCGTGAACCTCGGGGACCTGGAATCACTCCAGGAACAGGGACTGACAGGACTCGTCGGTCACCCCACCGCGCTGACGGCGCGTCAGAAGCCCGTGACGGACCTGGTGGAACTCGAGGTCCTCTCTCGCGGCTCCCTGCATCCCGCTTGCTTCCCTCGGAACACACTCGCGCCTTGCTCGACCTGCGGTCGGCTCGCGCTCCGTCGTCCCGACAAGCCCATCCTCGACGCGGCCTCACTGCCCACCGACCTGGACCTGTTCCGCCTCACGAACTCCTCCGCGCTGCTCATCGTCACCGAGCGCTTCAAGGACGCTGTCGAAGCGCTGGGACTCGATGGCCTCACCTTCGCCGAAGTGACCTCACGCTGAACCGCCCCAGGGGCGCAGGAACGCCTCCGTCTGCTCAAGGATGAAGGGCAGGGACGCGGTCAGCTCGTGGCCGTCGTCCACCTCCACCAGCTTCACGTTGCGACGGCCCTGGGCCCACTGGCGCGAGTTGCCGATGTCACACGTGTCGTCCGCTCGCCCATGGATTAAGAGCGTGGGCACCCTCACGTCGGGCCAGTTCCCCAGGCGCTCGTCCAACGCCAGCGCGTCCTCGACGAAGCCCCAGTGGACTTTCGACGTGCGCTTCTCCACGAAGTCCTCCGTCGGAATCCAGCCCGTCGTCCGCCAGTGCTCCCAGAGCGCCTCGCCCATCCGCTTTCGCAGCTGCGTCACGATGTGGAACGCCGGCGCCATCAACACCAGGCCACACACCCGCGCGTCCTCCGCCGCGACTCTCGCCGCCGTCAGCCCTCCCAGGCTCGAACCCAACAACACCACCCGGTCCTGCTTCCCACCCAGCGCCGCTCTCACCGTGTCCGTGATGGCGCTCAGCTTCAGCTCCTCGAACGAGGGCACCCGCAGGTTCAACCGCTCGATGTGGACGCCCAACGGCTCGAAGTGGCGGCTCAACGCCAGACCCTTCGTCGAGTTCGGGCCGGACGCGAAGCCATGCAGATACATGAAGCGAGGAGCCAGGGGCGCGGGCGCTGGAGGAAGGTCGCTCATGTCCTCCACTGTAACGTCGCCCCGGGCCCCCGGCTCAGGTGATTCCCCGGTCACTTCACCTCACGCGCGAGCCTCGAGTCCCACGGGCACCAATGGCCACCCGGCAGGAACGCGCCCCCCGCCTCGTCCAGGTGGTCCTCCACGTACGTCATGTTCGCGTCGCAGACCTCGATGGCCACCTCGAAGAAATTGATGGTCGACGGGTCCAGGTGGAACGAGAACCTCGGGTTGTACGGCTGGGTCCGCTTCATGATGCGCCCATGCACGTGGATTCGGTTCTTCTCCTCGCCGGAGAGAATCCTCCGGGCGTGGGCAATCGTGTTCTCGTCCGTCAGCTCGATGACGAACTCGACACCGGGGGAGCTCGGCTGCGTGAAGGCGAAGCGGGCGGCGTTGGCCATGGGGCGACTCCTGTGAGGGTGAGGAGCGCCGATGTAGAGGCCCTTCAACTCCCTCACCACGCGCCCGCAGGGCAGGTGTGGAGAACCGGTGCATTCCTCGCGCTCCCCCGCAGCCTTTTCGACAGCGGGCCACTCACCCTCGCGGCTTGCGTCGCCTCGCGAGACGAGCCGCGTGCTCCGGATTCAACATCTTCACGTACGCCAGCATCCCGTCGATGCGCGCGCGCTGCTTCGCGTCCCCGCCGTCCTCCTGGTGGATCATCGCCCGCAGCTTGCGCCGCTCCTCGCGAGACAGCCCGAGCCCCGCGTTCACCGTCACGCCCGTGACGCGCTGTCGTCCACCCCGACGCTGCACCCGCGTCTTCGCGGCGTTCACCTCGAAGCCCTCGTCCCTCACGTACCTCGCGGCGAGCGCTCGCACCTTCTCCATCGCCCCCACGTCATCCCCGGAGAACGTCAGGTCATCCGCGTAGCGCGTGTACGTCGCCCCATACCTCCGCGCCAGCCCCGCGAGCCGCCGGTCCAAGCGCATCACCACCGCGTTGCACAGCCCGGGGCTCGTCGGCGCGCCCTGCACGCACGAGCGCGGCCCCACCGGCACGTGGAACACCGTCCCCTCCACCTCCACCGGCTGCCGCTCCGCCTCCGTCATCCACACCGCCAGCGTCGCCGCCACCGGATAGCCATACCCCAACGCGAGCAGCAGCCCGCGCACCCGCCCCACCGTGACCGACGGGAAGAAGTCCTTCACGTCCAGCTTCAACACCACCCGACGCCCCACGTGCGGCGCCGCGCCCGTCTTGATGGAGCGCCCCGACACGAAGCCGTGCGCGTGCTCGCTGCAAGGCAGCTTCGCCACCAGCAACGTCAGGAGCCGACGCTGCACCGCCTTGAGCTTGCGCTTGGGCGCATGCAGCAGCCGCGTGCCCCCCGAGCGCTTCGGCACCGAGAACGTCACGTAGTGCGACACCCGCTCCCGGACCCGGTGTGTCGCGTAGTGCCGGAGCTGGCCCACGGTGAGCTCCAGCGCCGCCGCCACGTCCTCCTCCGTCCGCCACACCGGCAGCCCGTAGCGCGTCAGCTGTGCCTCGTCCGTCAGCAGGTCGCGCACGTCGCGGTTGCGCGTGCGGAACGTCGTGGAGAAGAAGCGCCGCGCCTCACCCCGGGTCATCAGGGGCTTGCGGCCCGGGGTGTAGACGCGCCTGCCCTTGGGCAGGAGTCGCGCGTCCCGGATGATTTCGCGCCGGTGTCCGGGCTTCAGCGGGCCCGAGGTGGCCACCGTCTCCCGCACCACGTCCGCCGCGCGTCCGCTCGCGTCGCGCGTGGAGGCGTCGAGCCGCGAGACATCCCGCGTCACCGGCTTCGGGGTGAAGAGCCCCTTGAACCAACCCAGCGTCGAGTCGAACCAGCTCATGGTGCTCCGGGAGGGGCCAGGGGACGACCTGCGAGGCGCTGGACCCGGGGCTCCCTGCGTTCCGTACGCAGGGACCCTGGAGAAGAAGTGGGGACAAAACACCGCCGCGGCGAAACACCGCGGCACCGACGGCTCATCTGTGAGCCCCAGCCCTTCCCGTGAGCGTCACCGGTTATCGTCATCGCCGCCGTCCTCGTCAAGCGTCTCGCCCTCGCCGTCCTGGTCGCTCCGGGCCTCGGGCCTCTCCGCCTGTCGGAGCGCCTCCAGCGCGGCCTCCGAGGGCGCCGCCGAGCTCGCCCGCTCCTTGCGCCGTGCCTTCGCCACCCGCAGCAGCGCGAGCAGGTGCGCGCACGGCCCGTGGTTCATCAGGTTCTCGCGGAAGAACTCGCACTTGCACGTGCCGAACAGCAGCCGGTCCTCGTCGTTCAGCACCAGCTCCACGGCGGTCTGCGGACCCACGCTCCCGTGCACCACCCAGTCGCGATGCACGACCTCGCGCAGCACGTGGCCCTCGGGCGTCGGCAGCTTGCGCACCTTGCGCGTCTCGCGCACGTCCTCGCTGGTCACGACCACCTGGCCCACCGCCGTCAACCGCTCCGCCTCCTCGCGCCTCGGGTCCGGCGGATACATCCGTCCCAGGTCCACCGGCGTCGCGAACAGCTCACGGTGACGCCAGCGCCGCGCCTCGACGTCGAACATCACCCGTCCCGCCGCGCACTGCGCCGCCAGCGCTGTCGCCACTCGCGCCTTGTCCGCGCCCAGGGCCTGAACGACCTCGTCCGTGGACGCGTGGAAGCGCTCGCGCAAGAGCCCGAGCACGCGTGCCGCCAGCGCCTCGTCCCGCTCGGGCTCCAGGAGCAGGTCCATCCCCGCCGTGCCCGTCCACCGGTTCGCCGTCCACCCGGACAGCCCCAGCACGAAGCGCACGCGCGGCCCCAGGTGCACGCTGTAGAAGTGCGGCAGCGCGCGGCCCTTCAGGTACACGTCCACCGAGTCCGCGTACGGCAGCAGCGGCTCGAGCAAGCGCAGCCGACGCCGTCCCCACGTGCGCACCGTGCGCGGCTCCGTGTGTCCATGCACCGCGCCTCGCAGCGGCACCACCTGCTCCCAGGGCTCCAGCACCAGCCTCGCGTCCTGGTCCGGCGTGAACTCGTACCGCAGCGCTCGCGGTGACACCCGCGCCTTGGTGAAGGTGAGGAAGCGCACCGCGGCGAGCAGGTCCACCGGACGCACCGTCAGCTTCGTGCCCGGCATCGCCATGCCGCCCTGGAGCTGGAGGAAGCCTCTCACCCAGTCGTCCGGCACCTCCACCTTCTGCTCGAAGCGCCCGCCCGCGCGCTCCGTGCGCACCTCGAAGCCCTCGGCGCCCACGCGCAGGTGCGTGTCCCGGCTGGTGCGCAGCTCCCCCAGCGCGGACCACAGCCACGCGGTGAAGTCCACGTTCGTCGTGCCGCAGGCCACCTCGCCCTCGGGCTCGAAGCACTCGCGGTCCACGATGACCATCCCGTACGCGCTCTGGTCCTGGCTGAACGCCTCGAAGAAGACCCGGTCCGGGTGCACGGTGATGATGGGGTCCAGCACTCCCCACCACGTCGAGGTCCACTCGTCCGAGTGCCAGATGAGCTGCCCCAGCGCCTGCAGCGCCAGTCGCAAGGGCAGCACGTCCTTCGCCACCTTCGCGTGGAAGCGCACCGGCCGGTGCTGGTCCACCGACAGGCCCAACAGTGAGCGCTCGCGCGTGGACTCGAAGACGGAGGGCGTCGCGTACGACAGGCCAAAGGTCGTCATGGCGAGGTCTCCTTCGTGGGCGCTGAGAAGACGCGGGGTGTCTCGGCGGGGCCGCGCAGCTCGGGCCAGCGCCGGAGCACCTTCGCCAGCAGCTCCACCAGCTCCTCCTTGGGATAGCGCTGGTCGGGCAGCGCGAAGGCGTCGCGCATCCGGGCGAGCAGCCTTCGCGCCGTGTCCACGTCATGCAGCGCCGCGTTGGTCAGCGCGCCGAAGGCCATCAGCCGCGTGCGACGGTGCAGGGGCCGCAGGAGCGCGGCCTGGAGCACGTCCGTGTTGCTCGCGGCGAGCTCACGCGCGCGCGGGGCGTCGCGACCGAGCAGCCGGAACGCGAGCGCCTGCACGTGAATCTGCGGCGACTCCAGCAGGTCCCTCACCGCGCGCGCGTCCGCGAGGTAGAGCTCATCCGAGCGCATGAGCAACAGCCGCGCGAGCCGGTTCTGCGAGAGGAGCGTCTTGTCCGCCCAGATGGCGTACGCCGGTATCGCCCCGAGCACGTTGGCGGCGCGGCGCGCGAAGACGCCGTCCTCCTTCGGCAGCTCCTCGTAGTGCGTGGCGAGCGCGTCCAGGACCCGAACCCAGTCGCGCTGACGCTTGTTGCCCGCGTGCGTGGGCTGGGCCTGCGTCGCCGCGCGGCTGGCGAGGAAGTCCAGCAGCTCCTCGTCCCGGCGCTCCAGCGCGCGCCCCACCAGCTCCGGGTATGACGAGTGCCAGCCGGAGGACACGTGCATGCGGAACGGGCCGCGGAGCAGCTCCGGGAAGCGCGCGTACAGCATCACCGCCGTGGCGTCCGTCAGCGGCAGCACGCGGGTGACGCCGAGGCCGGGCCGGTTCCACTCGCCGCCGGTGCCCGCGACCTGGAGCAGCCGCCCGCGCGTCACCGCCGGGTCCGCCTTCGCGTCGTGCACCAGCTTGAGCACCTCCTGGTCGAAGGTCTCCGCCGTCGCCGACGTGCGCAGCGCCGCGCCCCACACGTCCTCCCAGCCGCGCACCCGGCACAGCTCCAGCAGGTCCGGCAGGCCCTTGGCGTTCTTGGCTCTGGCGCGAAGGCCGGCCCAACGCGGGAAGACCGTGGACAGGTGCGCGAGCAGGTAGGGCACCACGTCGCGCCCGCGCTTCTCCGCCAGCTCCACGAAGACCTCCGCCGCTCCCGTCGGCGCGACGTCCGGGTGGTGCTCCTCCAGCGCGCGCACCAGCGCCTGGGAGTCCTTCACCGACTGCGTGAGCGCGAACACGTCCGCGCGCCACGCGTCCTCGGTGACGAGCCGGCGATAGAGGGCCCAGGCGAGCTCGGTGTCGCCGCGCGCGAGCAGCCGCTCCCGCAGCGTGGTCCACATCGCGTGCTGCTTCTCCTGGGGAACCCCGGGAGCCCACGCGAAGGGCAGGCGTTGACGGATGAAGGGCCTCGCCAGCTCCGCGTCCACGTCATCCAGCGCGAGCGCCGTCGCCTCGTCGAGGCGCCCCGTCTCCACGTCCAGCTTGGTCAGCACCAGCCGCCGGGCCGCCCGCGTCCTGGCGTCACGGAAGCGCTGGGTGAGGTCCTCGCGCCAGCGGGCCTCGGCCTTCTTCAGGCCCAGGCCCTGCTGCCGCCACTCGTACAGCCGACGGAAGACCTCCACGTCGTCGTGGCGGTCCGCGTCCGCGAGCCACGTCTCCAGCGCGGCGGCGTTCTCGCCCTGCCAGGGGTCCACCCACTTCCCGGTCGCGGTGAGGTTGCCCACCCTCAGCCACGACAGGATGAGCGGACGGAACAGCACGCGGTCCCGCACGTGCAGCGACGGGCCCCACAGCCAGGAGAACTCCCGGAACCAGGGCCGCTGCGCGAGCGCCTCCAGCTGTGCGCGCAGCTCCGCGTTGGACTGTCTGCGCGCGAAGGTGCTCCGGATGGCGGCGTCCATCTCCCGCGCCTCGCGTCGTCTGCGCTGCTCCCAGCTCTCGCTCACACGTGGAGGTCTACACCGTCCGGCCGAGGGTGCGCACGATGGAAGGTGAGGCTCAGAATCGGACCACCGGACCGACAATCACGGACTGGAGGAGCTTGGCGCACTCGTTCACCGACTCGCGCGTGAGCTTCACGTCGCAGAACTGGAACGCGGTGGCGGCGGAGATGCCCCAGCGCGAGCTGAACCAGCCATCCACGCCCACGCGGAAGGCCATGCTCGTGGTGTCCACGTTCTTGCGCAGGAAGGTGCCGAACTCGTCCGGCGCGAAGGTGCTGCCCCAGCTCTTCGACAGCCTGGCGCCCACCCACGGGTTGATGGGCTTGTCCCGGAAGAAGCGCAGCCGCGCCTCGATGCCCACCGCCTTGTAATCCAGTTGCGTCCGCTCCAGGCGGTCCTGCCGGGCCGCGTCCCGCAGCTCGTTGCCCCACGTCTCGGAGACCTCCGCGAGCAGGCCGATGGACAGCCCCGGCGGCGACTCCACGCCCAGGTAGCCGTGCAGCGCGGGGCCCTTCGCGCGCAGGTCGCTCAGGTGGTCCAGGGTGATGCCCGCTCCCAGCGACGCGTAGCCATGCCAGCCATCCGCCACCGCTTGCGTGCCCACGCCGAGCACGCCCACCAGCGCCACCCACTTCGACATCTTTTTCATGGAACGCAGTCTATGTCCGACCTGACGCCGGGGCATGAAGTGGTGTGTCGTGTCATGAAGGCCGGTGGCGTCCCGTCACGAAGGCGCCCCCGGTCGGCCTCGTGGCCATTCCTCTCGCGCTGGAATCCCGGCACCGCGAGGCAGGTGTGTGTCGACTGGAGGGTGTCCGGGGACTCTTCGCGCCGGCCAAGTCCGGCGGTTAGGCTTTCGTGCATGTCCGTCACCTTCGAAGCCGCGGCCAGCGCCGTCCGCGATGCCCTCTCCGACGCGGGTCGGGGGCTGGTCGAGCGCGAGGCCATGGTGGAGCTCATCGCGCTGTCCGCGGTCGCCGGTGAGCACCTGCTCGTCATCGGGCCGCCCGGCACCGCCAAGAGCGAGGCCGTCCGTCGCACCGCTCGCGCGCTGGGCGGCTCCTACTTCGAGTACCTGCTGGGCCGCTTCACCGAGCCGTCGGAGCTGTTCGGTCCGGTGGACCTGCGCAAGCTGCGCGAGGGGCTGGTGGAGACGCAGACCACGGGCATGCTGCCGGAGGCGGACGTCGCGTTCCTCGACGAGGTCTTCCTCGGCTCCACCGCCATCCTGAACACGCTGTTGGGGTTGCTCAACGAGCGGACGTTCCGGCGGGGGCACACGCGGATGAAGTGCCCGCTGCGCGTCTGCGTGGGCGCGGCGAACGCGCTGCCGGAGGACGAGTCGCTCGCGGCGTTCGCGGACCGGTTCCTGGCGCGCATCTTCGTCGAGCCGGTGCCGGACCCGCGACTGGAGGACCTGCTCACCGGCGGCGCGATGCCGTGGGACGCGGAGGGCGGGCGGTGGGTGTCGTTGGAGACGCTCGATGTGCTCTCGCGAGCGGCGCGGGAAGCGGACCTCGCGGCCGTCCGGCCGCAGCTGGCGCATGCGCTGCGCTCGCTGCGCGCGGCGGGGCTGGGGTTGTCGGACCGGCGCGCGGTGAAGGCGCAGCGGCTGGTGGCGGCCGCTGGGGTGCTCGCGGGGCGATTGGTGCCCACGGCCTCGGATTTGTGGCCGCTGGTGTACGTGGTGCCGACGAAGGAGGGACAGGCGCTCGCGCGCGATGTGCTGCGAGAGGTGCTGGCCTCGTCGGAGAACCCGGCGCTCGCGGCGGCGGCGCTGGAGGCGAGTGCTGGTCCCCGGGCGCGCGCGCAGCGGCTCGCGCAGGCGGGACAGGCGCTGCTCGCGGAGCGGCCCGCGTCGGACTCGGCGGAGGCGCTCGCGGTCTGGCGGCTGAAGCTGGAGGGCGTGGCGCGGGAGATGGACGCGAGCTTCGCTCCGGAGTCGCTGAGCGATGACCTGAAGGTGCTGCGCGCGGGGCTCACCGAGGCGCTCGCCGTGAATGGGGTTGCGGCTTCCGAGACGGTGGCCCGGGTGCAAGGGGTCTGAGGCGCACCGAGGGGTCTTCTGGCCCCGGTGCTCGGACCCTGGCGAGGACAGGCTGTGGGGAGGCGTGTGTGTCGAAGCATGGACAGGCGCGGCGTGACGCGGGTGCTCGCCGGGAGCGGACGATGAGCGGGTGTGCGGCGGAGCGCGGACAGGCGCCGTGGGGCGCACGATGCCGCGCTGATGCGGCAGGCTTTCGGCTCGGAGTGCCCGGTGCGAGGCGTGTGGTGGAACACCGGCAGGCGCGGTGGGAGACAGGGCACTTCGTGGGTGCGACAGTCTGCTCGTCGGATGGCGCGCGGTGGTGCACGGACATGCGTGGTGAGTCGTGGGGCGCTTCGCGGGTGCGGCACGCTTGCGCTTGGCGTTGCTCGTCGGGCGGCGCGCGGTGGTGCACGGACATGCGTGGTGAGTCGTGGGGCGCTTCGCGGGTGCGGCACGCTTGCGCTTGGCGTTG